>WFQM01000031.1 GCA_015487095.1 Gammaproteobacteria bacterium
AACTGGGCACTACGTTTGCCATTAAACTCATTGACGTCCAGCCGGTAGGCCAGTTCAACCTGCTTCACATCCACCGGCCAGTCGTCATCGGTAGTATTAAAGGCAATGGCATCAATCACCTGCTGGCTCCCCGCAGGCCGCACTACCAGTTTCAGGTGTTTTTCACCCACAATGCGCCGATTCACCAGTTCAAATACACCGTCAAACAAGGGTTCGGGAAAACCCTGCCCCCAGGGACCACCAGCACGCAGGGCTTCAGCCAGTTCCAGATTTAATGCATTGTCGCTCAATTCACCATCACTGAGAATTTCCCGGCGCAGGTCTTCAGCACTCAGATGGCGACGTACTTCGCTATCAAAAGCCTCGCGGAAACGATCAAAATCGTCTGCGGCCAGACTCAATCCGGCAGCCATGGCGTGGCCACCAAACTTGCTCAACAACCCTGGATGGTGAGCCGCCACCGCATCCAGTGCGTCACGAATATGCAGACCGGGCACAGAACGCGCCGAGCCTTTAAGACTGCCGTCATCGGTTTGGGCAAAGATGATCACCGGTCGATGCAACCGGTCTTTGATGCGCGAAGCAAGAATACCGATAACCCCCTGATGCCAGTGAGGCTCAAACAGGCACAGCCCTGTGGGCAGTTCCGCTTTTTTGTCAGCAACTGCATCCAGCTCCATTTCATCCAGAATGAGCATGGCCTCCGCTTTCATTTCATTTTCAATCTGTCGGCGTTCATGATTGAGGCCATCAAGACGCTGTGCCAGTTCCGTGGCACGGGCCCGGTCATCAGTGAGCAACAGTTCGATGCCTAGCGACATGTCGTCTAATCGTCCTGCGGCATTGAGTCGCGGGCCCAGTGCAAAACCCAGGTCTGTGGAAGCCAGCATGGACGGGTTACGTTTTGCCACAGAAATCAGTGCTGAAATGCCCGCCGAGCATTTTCCGGCACGAATACGCGCCAGTCCCTGCCCCACCAGAATACGGTTATTGTGATCCAGTGGTACCACATCCGCCACCGTGCCCAACGCGACCAAATCCAACAGTTCAGCCAGGTTGGGGCCGGACTCATTGCCAAAAACTCCCTGCTTCCGCAACACCGCACGCACAGCCAGCATCACATAAAAAATCACCCCGACACCGGCCAGGTTTTTGCTGGGAAATTCATCACCCTGTTGATTGGGATTCACAATGGCCGCTGCTGCTGGCAGTTCGTTACCTTGTAAATGATGGTCTGTGACCAACACTCGAATGCCGCGCTCGTTAGCCGCAGCCACGCCTTCAATACTGGAAATGCCATTGTCCACAGTCACAATTAAATCAGGAATGAAACCGGGATTGCGCTCTGCCGCCACGGCAACAATTTCCGGTGTCAGCCCATAACCGTATTCAAAACGATTCGGTACCAGATAATCCACCTGCGTTGCGCCCAGCATGCGTAGCGCGCGCACAGCCAGCGCCGAGCTGGTGGCACCATCGCAATCAAAATCCCCGACAATAAGGATACGTTGCTGTGACGTCACCGCCTCGGCCAGCAACTC
This sequence comes from Gammaproteobacteria bacterium, assembly GCA_015487095.1. Lineage (GTDB taxonomy): Bacteria > Pseudomonadota > Gammaproteobacteria > SZUA-152 > SZUA-152 > SZUA-152. Next base: position 1,542 of record WFQM01000031.1, read on the forward strand.
CGCCGCAGATTCAACACCTTTTAACTGATCCAGTGGCAACAGGTGGGCGAGGCCTCGCTCCAGTTGCTGCACAGACTGAATACCTCGTCGGACATAAATACTCTTCAGAACGGGGTGCAGGCCTGCTTCGGTCAAAGCAGTTGTGTCATCCGCAGGGCGGCGCTTGATGGTGATACTCATGGTATGCCTTTGGGGATCATGCGAATAACGGGGGGTTAAAACCTTTGCGCCAAGAAAAAAGGCTTGAACCTTTTACCGGTCAAGCCTTGTTCTGTGGCGCTTTTGCCGGAGAAACTGCTTACTCTGAACGGCTCGTCACTTCCAGCAGGTGATAACCAAACTGGGTTTTAACCGGGCCTTGCACCTTATTGAGGTCAGCACTGAAAACCACCTGATCAAATTCAGGCACCATTTGACCTGGGCCAAAAGACCCCAGATCACCACCCTGTGCGCCTGAAGGACAACTGGAATGTTCTTTTGCGACACCACCGAAATCGGCACCGCCTTCAATTTCATCCTTCAATTTCTGACATTGTTCTTCGCTGGACACCAGAATGTGTCGCGCTGTTGCTGTTGCCATGATGCTCTCCACTGTTTGAATTGTCGTAAAATACCCTGTGCAAAATAAAGACACCTGATAGATTTCGCGCAGTATAACAGAGCTGAGCCGACCAAAAAATGCTGGCATCGCAATGAAAAAGCGAATCCCAAAACGGGACTCGCTTTATAATGCTTCAACAAATAGATCAGTGTATCGTCTATTTGTCCACAGCACGCGGCAGGATATTGTCACCCTTACCTGCTTTGGGATCAGCATCAGGACTGTTAATCAGCACGCTAATCGCACCAGTCAACGCCGCACTCATGGTGTGATCCACAATTGCATTGGCCGTTGTTCTGCCTTCCGGTGATACGATATCAACACTCACTGCTTCAGAAACAGCGACGCCATAGGTGGCCATATCGTAGAGTATGTTTTTGGGGCTGCCGTTAAGGAAAACACGATCCCAGATACCGGCAATCGGATGCAAGGCAATCGGGTTGTTGATATTGGCGTTAACAAAATGGAAGCGCACACGTTCGCCGGGTTTGGCGGCCAGTGTCAGAGAAGCATCCGGATCATGCACAGGATCATAATGGAACATACGGCCGTTGATCAGCGAACCTGTAGAACCTTCATTCTTCAACATCGCTTTGTAATTGTCGGCATCCGGGAAGTATTGTCCCTGAATCAACACATATTCACGATCAGGTTTCGGGAAGTCTTCGGTATAACCTTCTTTAGGATCAACAATAATCACACCATACATGCCGCGTGCAATATGCTGCGCCATCACACTGGCACCGCAATGGTACATCCAGACTCCCGGACGTTTGGCTTCAAATTTGAAATGTTTGGTTTCGCCGGGCTTGACCGGTGCAAACTCTTCCAGCACATGCACTTCCGCTGCATGGAAATCCATGGAATGGGATTCTTTGTTGGTTTTGGGGTTGATGAGTTTGAAATCAATAATGTCACCTTCAGTCACACGCACGACTTTGCCGGGAATCGCACCATCGAAAGTCCATGCCTTGTACATGGTGCCTTTGTTATCGATTTGCACGGTGGTTTCTTTCGCGGTCATGGTGACATGTACCGTTTTGGCTTGCACGACTTGCGCGCCTACCAGACCAATGGTCAATGCCATGGTACTTATGGATAGTTTGTTAAACATGGTTACTCTCCCTTTTTCAGTTAGAAGCGTGGTTGAAACTAAAACCACTTTTTAAAAAAAGCAGCATCCTGGCCAAAATACTCAATCCTCCATTAATCATTTCACCCGCCTATGTGTATTACTGGCTTTTTGCTATCAGCCGTTAACCACATTGGCAGAGTTTTCTCAAATACTTGACCAGGCCATGAATTTCATCGTCGCTCAGGCTGTCACGCCAAGGTGGCATCAGCACAGATTTATCAATTGCCAGCCCGCCTTCTTTAATCACTTTAAAAAGGTCAGCATCGCTGCGCCCCCCCATTGCCTTGGCACTGGTATGGTCACGCGGTTGTACGGACATATCCTGCACATTGAGTCCCATGCCATCACCTGTCATACCGTGACATTGCCAGCAATAATTTTTGTAATTATCTTCGGCATCGTCCGACCATGCTGCTGAGGACAACATCAATAAAGACACGAACAAAGTCAGGAATAATTTATTTTTTCTCATCCCAATTCTCCTTTGCCAGTGCTTGTAAATACTGCACAATTTTTTGAATATTCGCTGCCGAAACATGTTTATTCGGCATAGGTGTTTTGGGATTCCATGCCTGTGGATCAGTGATAAAACTGACCAGATAATCTGCCTGATAACGTTTGGCAGCGGTGTAAACTTCCGGCCCGGAAAGACCACCGTAACCCGGCTCAATCTCATGACAGGCCATGCAGCCGTTAAATTTATCGAACACCATTTCACCAAAACTGGCGGAAATACTGCCGCCCTTAAAAACAGCCGTACCCATCATTTCTGCGGATGCTTTGAGTTTCATCAACGCTTCGGTGACTTCTTCTGCGTCAGAGGGTGACAAGGCCGGATGTGGCCTCAACGTTGTCGTATCGACCATGTCGCGCTTTTTCCCCGGCTGAATGTGCTGGATGGGATGATGTCCAGCAGGCCGAATGCGACGTGGTTTAACCAGCCATTTCTTCAACCACTCAGCGTTGTATTTGGAACCGGCATAAAACAAATCCGGCCCTTTACGCTGCCACAGTTCCTGTACGCTTTGCGCAGCAGGACCGCTGATTTCATGACAACTCACACAGCGTTTTTGCAGTATGACCATGCCTTCACTGGCCACAGCTGCATTTGCAACAGTGAGAGCAACAAATAAAAAAAGATATCTCATGTTATACCTCTAATCTCTGTGCCGACGCCGTTCGCGGGTTAGGGGCGTCCCTTTGAAACGCGGATTCTCAAACAGGCCATAACCTTTTTTCATGGCTTCACTGAAGAAAAAGTCCGGGTCATAATCAATATCTTTCCACACATACCAATCGTCCATGGGAGTGCCTGCATATTCCATGACAGTAATGGGGCCACCGGGGTGTTTGCCTCGGGCAGTGACGTGTTTGTCTACATGGTCATGAAAAATAAACCGGCCTTCATCCTGATTGGCCTCGATGATGACGTCATACCGTTCACCAGGACCGATAAGTACGGTGTCAACCTGATAAGGGGTAGGTATCGGCAAACCATCTTTGTGAGTGATAAGCATGTCGTGGCCATGCGAATGCAAGGTATGTATCGCACCACCAGCACCATAAAAACGCACTCGCACAACATCACCGGTTTTAAAACGTATTGGTTGGGTTAACGGGAAGGATTTGGCATTGAGCGAAAAATAATCCTCAACATCATAAGGCGTGGCACCCTGACCAAATTTGTCCGCATTTTCACTTTCCCAGGTGGAAAGCATCATGATCACCTCTTTGGTGACTCGTTTTTCGATGGGCAGCGGGTCTTTAGGGGCAACAATCAACGGACCCCACATCCCCCGGATACCCACATGCTCGTTAACGTTGACATGGCAGTGATACCAAAGACTGCCGATACGATCAGCCTTGAATTTATAGGTGTAGGTATCACCCGGTTTGATCGGTTGCTGGGTAACGCCCGGTACACCATCACTGCGCCAGCTGCCGGTTTGCAAAACGCCATGCCAATGAACCGTATGTGACAAGGAGGTGTTATTGGTGACATGGATCACCACATCATCACCTTCCTGGACATGAATCAACGGTCCGGGTACCTGGCCGTTAAAAGCAAAAACCTTGTATTTCAAATCAGGAGCGACATCAATCACCATTTCGTCGATGGTCATAGACATTTCACGTTTGGCCGCCAATGCAAAACTGCCAAACCCCAATGCAAAACTCACCAAAAGCAAACAAACGGTCTGTCGAATTTTGTGCAGACTGTTGAATCTCAAATCGCTCATGAGTACTCCCTCCAGACTCAAATACCGTGCGTAACGGTCAACATTTTCATTAACATGTAAATTTTATACATTTTTATGTGCGCAACAACCATTTGTCAAGCATGGATTTTTTATCTGTATTTTATTGGCTCCAAGTAATTAATATAAATAGAAAATATCTTTTTATTAGCGGATGTTACGCACTCGAATGCTGACTGAAGCCTGCGCGATATCAGAAATTCCCAGGGAATCATTCCAGTGATTGGGAGGTTATGTTGTCGTGGTACTGGCAAATGGTGTGTTATAAACGCAGAGGTCGCAGAGACGCAAAGGACACAGAGAAAAACACTAAAAAACTTTGCGTTAAATACCCCGTGATTCTTAAAACACTGATGTTATGCACTCGCAGCCATTGCATAGCCAGCAAGCTAAACCGGGTAGGGTGGAACAAGCGTAGCGGTTCCACCAAACGGGAAAGGGACCTGTTCAAGGTTCGCTCAGTTATCGACGTTGACTCGCCATTTGCCGGTGAGCGTTGCTGCATTAAGAGCTTTTTTCTCCTGTGTCAGGCCATAGATTTTTTGTTGCAGGGTATTTTTTTGTCGGTGGTCGTGAGCACAGAGGCGATTTGTGGTTCCTTACTCAGCATATCAGGTGGAACCGCTGCGCTTGTTCCACCCTACAGTCGGAGGCTTGCATGACATCAGTTAATTAATATCCTCAACGGTGAAAAGTCATTGGCCGCCTCCTCCACTCATTTCACACAAATTCCCCGACTGCGAGTACAAGCGGTATAATCCCCTCTCACATGCCACCCCTGGTGAACGAAGCCACGACCCAATGAGTAAAAACCAATGACTTCCCCGAAAAAACAACGCGAGTTTATTTCCCTTAATATTGCCGTCCTCACCGTGTCCGACACCCGCACAGAAGCCGAAGATACTTCGGGCAAAGTACTGGTCAAGCGACTGGAAGACGCGGGTCATCAACTGGCCGAAAAGGCCATTACGCCCGATGATATTTATCAAATCCGCGCTGTCGTTTCACGCTGGATTGCTGACCCTGAAATACACGTAGTGATCAGTACCGGCGGTACGGGTGTAACCGGTCGTGACGGCACCCCGGAAGCTTTCCACCCTTTGCTGGACAAAGAAATTGAAGGCTTTGGTGAAATGTTTCGGATGATTTCCTTTGATGAGATCAAAACATCCGCATTGCAATCCCGTGCCCTGGCCGGCGTCAGCAATGGCACATATTTGTTCTGCCTTCCCGGCTCTTCCGGTGCCTGTAAAACCGGCTGGGATAACATCATCAAGGATCAACTGGACCACCGTACTGCACCCTGTAATCTGGCGATGTTGATTCCTCGACTGAAAGAACGCTAAGAGATGGGATCTGTTTCAATCGAAGTGGTTTTCTATGTTCTGGAAGCCATCACCGCGCTGATCCTGATTGCTGTTATTTTCTTTTTCTGGAAACAGTCACGTAAAAACAGACATCAACGCCATGCCCACAAAGTGGTGGACTCTTTGGGGATAAAATATCTGCGCAATGTGGTTTTGCCGGACGGTATCGACGGACTGGTATTCATTGACTATTTACTGTTAGTCCCCGGCGGGTTTGTGGTATTGGACACACAACACAGTGAGGGGCATTTATTCGGTGGTGAAACAATCGATCAATGGTCACAGGTCATCAACAATAAAACGTACAAATTCAATAATCCGTTGTATGACAATCAACGAGCCTGTCAGGCGGTACAGTGGAATTTGCAACACACGATTAAAGCGGAAAATTCACTGGCTGATACACACTGGCAGATACACGGCTGGGTGGCATTTTCCAACGCGGGAAATTTCCCCAAAGGCATTCCGGCACAGGTCAGCATGATTGATGAACTGAAAAATAACCTTGCGCCATTAATCAATAACAACCGTATTGATGAGCATTTACAAAAAACCTGGCAGGCTTTACATCAACTTTCCATCACGACTCAGGCAGAAAATAAACCCTAGGGCGTATCGTCAATAATAACTGATGTTACGCAGACCTCAAATGTGAATTAAACACTAAAAATATCGGTTTTAAAAATCATCGAGTAGTTAACGCAGAGGGCGCAGAGACGCAAAGGACGCAGAGAAAAACACTAAAAACTTTGCGCCCTCTGCGTCTTTGCGACCTCTGCGTTTATAACACACCACTTGTCAGTACCACGACAACATAACCTCCCAATGCGCTGGAACGTCATGCGATTGGTTGAATTGTGTTCACCCCCATATTCCGGAAAATCACCAAAGCGCCCGACCGATTTATTTCAACAAAATCAAACAGTTAAAGACTTTGTTTTACAAGAAAAGGGTATTTACAGTATCAGCAATCCCTTAACGACCCCACGCCACGCTTGACAGTATTGCCAGTGATGCCCATATTCCGGTGAGCGGTGTCCGTCAGGTTTTTATCACCACTGCCACTATTAATAAGAACAAGCAAGATAAGCGGCTCGTAAAAACAATATTTATCAAACAGGTTAGTCATGATAAAAAAAGTACTCATCGCCAATCGCGGTGAAATTGCGGTACGCATTGCCCGTGCCTGCACCGAGCTGGGCATCCAGTCTGTCGCCATTTACACCGATGCTGATCGTTATTCCCTGCATGTAAAAAAGGCAGATGAAGCCTATAATCTCGGCCCTGATTCTGTTTCCGGTTATCTGAACGTACACCGCATCGTTAACCTGGCCACGGCCACGGGTTGTGATGCCCTGCACCCCGGCTATGGTTTCCTTTCAGAAAACCCTTTACTCGCTGAAGCCTGCGAAAAACGCGGCATCCGTTTTATTGGCCCCGGTGCCGCCATAATCCGCCAGCTGGGCGACAAACTGCAAGCCCGTGCCGCAATGACAAAAGCCGGTATACCGGTAACCCCCGGCAGCGAAGACAATGTGGAATCAGTACAGGAAGCCCTGCTCATTGCCGAAAAAATCGGCTACCCGGTGATGCTGAAAGCCACCAACGGGGGCGGTGGCCGGGGTATCCGTCGCTGTGCGGATGCTGATGAGCTTAATCGCAGTTATGACCGGGTGGTGTCTGAAGTCAGCAAAACTTTTGGCAATGCCGAAGTGTTCCTGGAAAAATGCATCGACAATCCACGCCACATCGAAGTACAAATATTGGGTGACCAGCATGGCAAAGTGATCCATCTGTTTGAACGGGACTGTTCCATTCAGCGCCGCCATCAAAAACTGATCGAAATCGCTCCTTCGCCACAACTCAGCGAAGAGCAGCGCAAATACATCGGTAAGCTGGCGGTGACTGCTGCCAAATCTGTGGGCTACACCAATGCAGGGACTGTGGAATTCCTGTTAGCCCAGGACGACTCGTTTTATTTCATGGAGGTCAACACCCGCCTGCAAGTGGAACACACCATTACCGAACAAATCACCGGCATCGACATCGTGCAGGAACAGATTCGTATCGCCGCTGGCCTGAAGCTGCGTTACAACCAGCGCGATGTAAAACGCCGTGGTTATGCCATGGAATTTCGCATTAATGCCGAAGATCCAAAAAATGACTTTTTGCCCAGCTTTGGTCGCGTGACCCGGTATTATGCCCCCGGCGGCCCCGGTGTGCGCACCGATGCGGCTATTTACACCGGTTACGACATTCCGCCCTATTATGATTCCATGTGCGCCAAACTTATCGTCTGGGCGCTGGACTGGGATTCATTAATTGACCGCGCCAATCGTGCCTTGAAAGACATCGGCGTTTATGGCGTCAAGACGACCATTCCGTATCAGCTGGAAATTTTGAAATCACCGCATTTTCAATCGGGCAAATTCGACACGTCGTTTGTGGAATCCCACCCGGAGTTAATCAATTATTCAGTGCATCGCTCATCACGCCGACTGGCTGCCGCCCTAGGGGCTGCAATGGCAGCCCACATGGGCTTGTAACAATGGTCCTGTAATCATTTGCAACCATAAAACTCACCACTGACTCACAGGGAAACCTATGTCAAAAGTTTACATTACCGATACCATTCTGCGCGATGCGCACCAGTCATTACTGGCCACACGTATGCGCACGGAAGACATGCTGCCTGTTTGTGACAAACTGGATGCCATCGGCTTTTGGTCGCTGGAAATGTGGGGCGGTGCAACCTTTGATGCCTGCATTCGTTTTCTGAAAGAAGACCCTTGGGAGCGCCTGCGCCAATTGCGCGAAGCCTTGCCCAATACACGATTGCAAATGTTACTGCGTGGGCAAAACCTGCTGGGCTATCGTCATTACTCCGATGATGTCGTGCGCGCCTTCGTAGCATGCGCTGCGAAAAACGGCATTGATGTGTTTCGTATTTTTGATGCACTCAACGACGTGCGTAACTTGCAGGTTTCCATCGAAGCCGTCAAAAAAGCCAACAAACATGCCCAGGGCGCAATCAGCTATACCATCAGCCCGGTGCATTCCACGGCACAATATGTCGAAATGGCTATCACTCTGCAAAAAATGGGCTGCGACAGCATCGCCATTAAAGACATGGCGGGTTTACTGACACCCGCAGCCACCGCTGAACTGGTGAAAGCATTGGTCGATGCACTGGATGTTCCTGTACACCTGCATTCACATGCGACAGCCGGGCTGGCCAGCATGTGTCAACTGAAAGCCATCGAAAATGGCTGTCGTCACATCGACACCGCTATTTCTTCGCTTTCCGGTGGTACCAGCCACCCGCCCACAGAGAGCATGGTCGCCGCATTGCGGGATACCGAATACGACAGCAAACTCGATTTATCCGCATTACAGGACATCGGTTTTTATTTTCACGGGATACGAAAAAAATATCATCAGTTTGAAAGCGAGTTCACCGGACTCGACACCCGCGTACAAAACAATCAGGTACCCGGCGGAATGATTTCCAACCTCTCCAACCAGCTCAAGGAACAAGGTGCGCTGGAACACATGAACGCCGTACTGGAAGAAATTCCTCGCGTACGTGCCGATCTGGGTTACCCGCCACTGGTCACACCCACCTCACAAATCGTCGGTACCCAGGCATTACTCAACGTACTTTCTGAATCCCGTTACCAAACCATCACCAACGAGGTAAAGCTCTACCTGCAAGGCAAATACGGCAAACCACCCGCGAAAGTAAACACCAATGTCCGTCGCCAGGCTATCGGCAATGAAAGCGTCATCACCTGTCGTCCCGCAGATTTACTGACACCGGAAATGGCGCGTTTGCGCAGTGATATTGGTGAAATTGCCAAGTCGGA
>WFQM01000032.1 GCA_015487095.1 Gammaproteobacteria bacterium
TCCTGCAAAAAGTTTTGTTTCCGGCTTTCCCTCGGAAACATGATTAACTTTTAACAGATAGCGGCGGCCCAGATAAAAACAGCTTTCTCCACTTACATACCGGCGGGGCAGAACTTCCTTTTGGCGTTCTCGAATATCCGCCAGATGTCGAATGACCCAGCGCGCGCGCTGACTGACTGCACGCCTGATATCAGTCTGTTTCGCACCTTCCGGGGCATCGACCTGTACCACGCCATTGGGATGAACGTGTATCGCAATTTTGTGTTTTCTTTCAGGAAGGTAAATAACCTCGTAGCAAAATTCATCTTCCCCGTATTGGCAGCTTAATTGGCTCATATTATCAGCCATTCTGTTTTGTCAGCCCAAGACGGGTTATCTGAATAACCTGATCAATCACTTCTTTCGCTTTTTTCATGCCCATTAACGTAAAGAGGCAGGATAATAATCCTTTACGGATTTCAGCTTCAATATTTTGTGGGTTGAGAGAATGCTCAGCGACGGCTTTATCGACCACTTCATCAATCAACAATGAATGCGTTATGTAAATCTGGCGTTGTTCGTCAGAGAGTGTGTCAAATACAGTATCACCCAGAACAAGCTGAAACACACCGTAATAAGCGCGTGCATGTGGGTTATCAATAAGTGTCTTTGGCATACCCGGTACCTTTCTGTTTTCTACCTGTTCTTCCAGGTCTCTGAACAGGGCATATTGTTTATAGGGATGATCAAATTCCGCCTCGGCTTCCTGAATTGCTTCTTTCAGCAGTGCCGAAAATATTTTCTGCGCATAAGGATCATCCTGAAGATCCTGTTCTATGGTTTTTTTGAGGCGTGTGCGAATGATATCTGTTTCATTTCGGGTTTTTTCTTCCGTCCATTCTGCCGGGTCGTCTTTTTTACCTAACTCATTGACGAGGTAAAGCCCATCGGGTTCCCGGATATTTTCACCCACTACATGTTTATCAATGAGTTTTTTGACGCGCGCAGAATAACCGGAATAATCCACCGTCTCCCCGGCATCCTGTTGTGCGGTACGTCGCAGGTCGGTGAAGTACGCCAAATCACGCTTATAGGTTTTGATATCCTCTTCCGTAAAGCTTTGGTCCTCATAAAAACTGGCAGAACCTAAAGCCACTCCCAGGCAACGGCTGAAATTTTGTAATGCCTCGTAAAAATCTTCCCTGATTTTTTGGCAAGCGTCAAAAAGCACACCGGCTTCATCTTCCTGATAGTGAGGAATAAGCACCTGCCGGAACTGTTCCCGGTCCCCCCGGTTTTTTACCGTGCTGAATAATGCCCACAACTGATCGTGGAGCATGGGCAGTTTTTTATATTCGGTACTGATCTGCCGGTAGAGTCCTGCAAGGTCATCAATATCAAAGCCACCCTGAGTGCGTTCCTCCAGCTCCTGATAAGCCACCAGTGCGGTATCCAGTGCTTTCAGAATGCCGCGATAATCAATCAATAAACCAAACTTCTTTGATTCATGTAACCGGTTAACGCGGGCAATGGCCTGGATGATGTTGTGATTCTTCAACGGCTTGTCAATATAAAGCACCGCATTACAGGGTTCATCAAAACCGGTGAGCAGCTTGTCCACCACAATGAGCAATTGCGGATCATCTTCCTCCGCAAACTGGCGTGTGACCGCCTTGCCGTAAGTCTCATCATTCTGGTTGCCAATATTGTCCTGCCACCATTGTTGTATTTCGGGCAGCTGCTTCTCATCGACTTCAGAATGCCCCTCGCGAGTATCAGGCGAGGACATCACCACGGCACTGCTCACCAGCCCAATATCATCCAGGTATTTTTTATAGCGAATCGCCGACAGTTTACTGTCCGTTGCCAGCTGTCCCTTCATGCCATCGGGAATGTTTTTGACAAAATGATCAGAAATATCATGAGCGATTAATTCGATACGACTATCGGACTGATAAATCACACCTTTGCGGGAAAACTTCTTTTTCAGGTCGGCCTTCTGTTTGTCAGTCAGCCCCTCGGTGATACGTGCAAACCAGTGATCGATTGCCTTCGCATTAGTACCCAGTTCCGGGATGCGCTCTTCATAGAGTAGAGGTGTTACTGTGCCGTCTTCCACCGCCCGCTGCATGGTGTAAGCGTGAATAATGGGCCCAAATTTGTTGGTGGTTTTATCCTTGTGCAACAACGGCGTACCGGTAAACGCAATAAAAGCGGCATTGGGCAATGCCTGACGCATACGCTCATGAGTCTCCCCACCGTGACTGCGGTGTCCCTCATCCACCAACACAATAATATTCGAGTCAGGGTTGTGACACTCAGGTTGCCGGGCAGCGGTGGAAAACTTGTTGATAATGGAAAACAGAATACGTTCTCTGCCGCTACCAATACGTTCCGCCAAATCCTTACCGGTGCGGGCCTTGGCCCGCTCGATATCCCGCGCCGTGGCCAATGCTCCGGCATTGGCAAATACATTACTGAGCTGGTTTTCAAGATCAATGCGGTCAGTGACCACCACAAAACGACATTGTTTCAGAGTCTCATGCAGGATCAGCGTTTTGGCCATAAACACCATGGTGAACGACTTGCCCGATCCCGTGGTATGCCAGATGACACCCCCCTGACGCACACCTCGTGTATCTTTTTGGCCGACACGTTCGATCAGTCGTTTGATCGCAAAATATTGCGGGTAGCGGGCCGCAATCTTGCCGCTTTTTTTATCGAACAAAATAAAGAAACGAATAAACATCAATAATCGGTCTGGTCGCAACAGACTGATGAGCAAGCGATCCTGCCCGGTGGGTAACAACCTGCCCTGGGCCTGTACTTCATCAAAATGCTCACACATCCATTTTGGCCGATGCGCAAAAAGCCGGTTTTTTTGATCATCAGGCAACGCCCGATTTTTGATGTCATCAAAAACGGCATCATCCAAATCCGCATCCTGCCACTGTGCCCAGAATTTCTCAGGAGTGCGCGTCGTACCATAACGGCCATCCAGCCCGTTAACGGAAAACAATAACTGGGAATAGGCAAACAGGCCCGGAATCTCGACCTCACCCTGATTACGGAGTTGCTGTGAAATGCCTTCCCTGACCATGTCCTGATGAGAATGATGGGAAGCAGAGCGCTTGGCCTCGATTACCACCAGAGGAATACCATTAATGAAACACACGATATCCGGTCGCCGTGTACCCGTGCCTGCTGTATTCACTACCGTGAATTCATCAGTGACATGAAACCGGTTATTTTCGGGGTTTTGCCAGTCAATAACAGGGATGGTCGGCTGTGCTTTTTTTCCGTCGATAAACTCGGTAACGGTAATGCCCAGCGTCAGCCGGTTATAAATACGTTCATTGGCTGTCAGCAGTCCCTCGCCAAGGCCGGGTGAAGCAAGCTGACGCACAATCTCATCGATAGCATTGTTGGAGAGGGGATATGTTTTACCCTTCCAGGTAAAACGGCGTTTGCACAGCTCGCTGATTAACACCTCCCGCAGCAAAACCTCACCCGTGCTGTTACCCCGCTGTTTCATTGCCTTTTCAGGTGGCAGGTAGGCATAGCCCATGTTCATCAAAAGCTGCAAGGCGGGGATGTGAGAACTGAAGAGTTCTTTGGTGTTGGGGATCATTGTACGTCCCCGACCGATAGAAGGTGGAACCGCTTCGCTTGTTCCACCCTACGTTTACAATCAGACCTGTAGGGTGGAACAAGCGAAGCGGTTCCACCTTCTTCACCTTCACCAGCAACACTAAAAATAATATTCATTCCACATCCATCCCCAAAATGTTTTCCGGCTCGAAAGACCCCCAATCATTGTCATACCAACCGATATCCACCGCCCGGGAAAATGAACCTGATTTCCAGTCAGCAGGGGAATGCACATAACCATGTTTAACCGGATTGTAATGAATGTAATCCATATGGTTACGCCAATCCCGTTCATCGGTAATGGTGTGTTCCCAAAACCGACGCTGCCAGACTTGTTTTTCATCCCGGTGATTGGTATCGGTCTGTAGCCCAGTTGACACATAATGCTTGATCAAACGCCAGCGCAAGGAATAATTGGAATCTCCATCAGGCAACTGCCAAAGCGTATGCAGATGGTCGGGAAGTATCACGATGGCATCAATGATAAAGGGATGTTTAGCCTTTACCCGGACAAAAGCCTCGCGTAGACGTTTTACGTTATTTTCATTGGCAAAATGAGGCTGTCGCCGATGGGTTACCACAGTAAAAAAGAAACAGCCGCCCGGGGCGAATGTACGGTGGTATTCGCTCATTTCCTGGACAACCCGGATTTGCAGGGTGCCTGCAAGGTCATGGTGGAACCGCTGCGCTTGTTCCACCCTACGATTTTACTTTGTGTCGGATAGAGCGGAACAAAAAAAACTATGAATATCTCACCTCCACCGTTTACTACACTATCTACCCGGGTAGGGTGGAACAAGCGCAGCGGTTCCACCAAATGGGAAAGGGACACACCCAGAATTCGATCAGCCATCGGTGTCTACCTTGACTCGCCGTTTACCAGTGAGTAGTTGTTGCATGAGGGCTTTTTTTTCCTGTTTCAGGCAGTCCAGTTTTTGTTGTAGAGTTTCGATTTCTTTATCGGAAGCAGTTAGTACAGAAGAGATTTGTTGTTGTTCCTTATAGTCAGAAGATATAGCTACTTTGAAACTTCTCAGAAGATTAGTAGTCACTCGCTTTTGTCCTGCCGAGCCTTGCATATTAGTTTCTCCACGCACACGAAACTCTCTTGTATTTGTGAGGTAGTAAATGAATTTTGAGTTGATTTCTGTTTTTGCTCGCAACACATGAAATTCAGTGCTCCCAAAACCAATGCCATTCATCAAATTTTCAACATAAGCCCCTTTTCCATTCTCAAAACAAGGTGTTATTTTGGCGATCAATACATCGCCATTTATAAAGGATGTAAATCCTTGCTTAACCTTGGAGTATTCCCGAATATCGTATCGAATCAGTTTGGCATCTTCAGAAACTGCATCCATAGGGATAAACGATACTTTTGTGTCGGGAGCGTATGGGAGCCTTTTCGGGTTGATACTACAAATATCCGCCAAGCATACTTCTTTCCATCTTCCATTAAACCTTGGCAGCCGCCGTTTCCCGGTCAACAACTGTTGCATCAGTGCCTTCTTTTGTGCCTTGCTGTTTTCAATCAGATTTTTGACGGTATCAATGGCCTTGTCCCAGGTGGAGAGGATGCAGGCGATTTTTTTTTGTTCATGAAGAGGCGGTAGCAGTAATGGGGTTTTTTCAACAATGGGTTTGTTGATTTTTACCATTGTTCTGCTGCTGCCAGCGGCACAATTTTTAAAATACCCACGAACCAAAAAAGACTTTAATTTTGCTTCGATGAATCCAGTATCAACAAGGCTTTCATTTGCTCGAAAGCGCATTATTAAATCAGGGTATGAACAATTATCTATTTCGCCTTTGAATAATATAGAACGACCTACTTTATCCGGTGTATTAGAGCGACTAATCAGGAAATCACCAGAGTGTAAACGACAATTAAGCACTTTTTGTGTAGCTTCGACTGGCTTGATTTCACTGGCAATCAAGCCATTATCCCCGAGTGCGCCCAGACCCAAAATCCAATGCCCGGTATTCTTCTCTGCGGCATTTGGCGAGTAGCCATTTTTTATACCGCCATCTACGATGTTTTTTAGCATTTCCATATGCCACCCTTCAGGAACCATAACGTAATTCCTTATGACGGGAGTTAAACCGAACGAATCCGTAAAAGTTAACCGGCGTAGGGTGGGCATGTTTTTTTGCCCACGCGGATGTTAACGATGCACGCGTGGGCACAGAAAACGTGCCCACCCTACGGTTAACACTACGCTCTTGTTTTGTCATTGAGTCAGATTTCATTCTTGATCATTCCCCAGTTTTTTCTGTTGGTGCTCAAGCTGCCTGATGCCTTGCTCGGGTGTGGGCAAGTCTTCTGGCATGGTACCTCCCAGTTCCTTGATGGTTTGGCGCACTTTGGCACCGACTTTACGGTGAGTCTGGTTAGCTTTGGTTTTGCCTTTGATGGCATCTCGCTTGAGTTTGTCTTCTGTCTGGGTGGCGCGGAACAGGTTGGCGGCCAGTTCGGTGCTGCCCATGTGGTCGAGAATTTTCTGGCTTTTCTTTAAGCCTTTGCGCTGATGGATGGCTTTGTTGTCGAGGCCGCCATACAGCCCTTTGTAACCGTGGTTTTGAAAGATGGCGTAGTCCAGTCCGCTTTTTACACCGGCATCCCGGGCGACGGCTGCGAGTTGTTTGTTGTGGGTTGCCAGTTCGTTGCGCAACATCAGTCGTTTCTGGTCTTCGGGTAGTTGCTGGAAGCTGGTGTCATCTTTCAGTTCCTGTCGGCGGGTTTGAATGGCAAAGTAGGTTTGGCCATTGGCGATAACCGGTTTGTTGGCGTCTGCGTTTTGTACGATAAGGTAGCAGGCGTAGCGGGAAAGCTTATAATCCCTTGTTTTTCTTAGTGTTTTTGAGCCAATTCTGACCATTTTCACCACTTGGTGAAAATGGTCGTCTGTGGGTTGTCCAGATTGTTTGCAGGCGGTCATTGCTTTTTTTATGACCTGCTTAAATTTTTCCCAACGGCTGTAGTCAAGTACCTTTTGCAGTTCGCGCGCGTACCAAAATTCTGCTTCCGCATCATCTGTTTGTTTCAGGCTTTCAAAAGTTTGATGATGTTGTGTCAGTTTTTTATTCATAACCCAATTCCTTCAAATACCCGTCCATTTCCTCTTCCAGTCCGGCCAGTTTCGCTTTTAGTTTTTCCCGTTCGGCGCGCACGGCCATAAGGTCGATTTCTTCCTCTTCTTCAAAGGTGTCCACATAACGGGAGATGTTGAGGTTGAAGTCGTTCTCGCTGATTTCTTTCGGGGTAGCGAGGTAAGCGTATTTATCCACGAATACCCGTTGGTGGCAGGTGTCGATGATTTTCCGGATGTCTTCAGTGCGCAGGATGTTTTGGTTTTTACCGTCGGCATATTCGCGGCTGGCA
>WFQM01000033.1 GCA_015487095.1 Gammaproteobacteria bacterium
CACACCTGCAACACCGGGTAGCAGCCAACCTCACACGCTTTATTGAACTGGCACTGGAAATCGACAGTGGCCGTTATCCCTCCATTGGGCGCTTTGTATCGCGGCTGCACACCCTGCAACAACAGGAACAGGATGCACCGGATGAAGGCAGCCCTTTGCAGGCAGGTTCCCGTGTCCGCCTGATGACAATTCACGCTGCCAAAGGTCTGGAAGCGCCTGTGGTTTTTTTGGTGGACAGCACAAACGTGCGCAACAGTTCTATGGCACATCAAGCCATTGTGGACTGGCCGGCACAAGCACCGCGTCCTGTCAGTTTTTTGCTGGCGGGCACCAAAGAACAACAGGATGCCTTCACACAAAATATTCTAGACCGGCATGCAAAGGCAGAAACACGAGAGGATGCCAACCTGCTGTATGTGGCCATTACCCGCCCCAAACAATTTTTGTTTATTTCCGGTTGTCAGCCACAACGTGGAAGCGAATTAGGCTGGTACGGTTTTTTGCAAGCACCCTTTATTGAAACCGCTGAAGAGCTGTCAGCCACTGGATGGACATTCACCAGTGGCCAGCCAGCAACACACACAGCAAAAATAACCGCAGTGCCAGAAATCAGCACTGTAGCACCAGACAAAATCCAGCCGCTTGTCCTGGAAAAACCCAGAAGCAACATTGCCCCCAGCAACGTACCAGCCACCCCGGCGGCACCTCTGATTTCCCCTATGGATGACCCGGATGCCCGTACTCGCGGCATTGCCATTCATCGCATGTTGCAGTTATTGAACGAACAGGCGACAGATATTCCACAGCGCGTCGCCACTGAATTAGACTTGCCAGCAGACGACGACCTGACAGCATGGTTCAACAGCGCCAACACCGTATTCCAGTCGGCGACATTCAGTCATCTGTTTGACCCCGCGCAATTCATCGGCGCACATAACGAAGTGCCGCTGCATTACACTAATGAAGGTCAAAGTGTGTATGGCATTATTGATCGTCTGGTTATCAGCAAAAAATGTATATGGCTGGTGGACTACAAAACCCATCACATTGAGAATGCGACCGAACTCGACATGCTGGCCGAACGCTATCAATCACAACTCAACTATTACCGCATTGGTATTCAACGCCTGTGGCCAACGTTACCCATTGAAGCAGGGCTGTTATTTACTGATATGTTAGCGTGGAAACCCCTACCCCTCTCAGTAAAATAAACCACCCATCATACAAAATGATGATTAGCAACGGGTATTATTTACCAGAGAGATAGTAGACAAGCTGACGGCTTTCTATTTAACTGTATACAATGAAAATGAATTAGTGGTACACGGATTACAATCAATGGTTCCCAGCGCAACACGCAACACAATTTTACTGGTTGAAGACAGCCCCGATGACGAAGCGCTCACGCTAAGAGCCCTGACTAAAAACAATATAATGAATGAAATTGTTGTCGCCCGGGATGGTGTCGAAGCTCTGGATTACCTGTTTGCAGAAGGAAAGTATGAAGGGCGTGACGCCACACAAATACCCGCCCTGGTATTGCTGGATATTCAACTACCCAAGATCGATGGTTTCGGTGTATTAAAAAGACTGCGTGCCGCAGCACATACCCGCTATCTACCCGTGGTTATTCTGACCTCTTCTGCTGAACAAGAGGACATCCTCCTGGGGTATGGCCTGGGTGCCAATAGTTACATCCGCAAGCCTGTGGATTTTGATGAATTCATGACAACCATTGGTCAGCTCGGACCATACTGGTTATCGCTGAATCAGCAACCTGAGTTGGTGTAGGTTGGTGGTGAGCTTGCGAACCCCAACGCTACTATGCTGTTGGGGTTCGCAAGCTCACCACCAACCTACGACAGGACAATCGTTCCAATGTTTTGGGAAATTATATTGTCGTGGTAATAAGTCGTGGCAATAACAAGTGACGTGTTGTAAACGCAGAGGTCGCAAAGGCGCAAAGGCGCAAAGGCGCAGAGAAAAACACTAAAAACTTTGCCCGACAATCACTGCCGAATCTGCCGCACATCCACCTTAGTCAGCAACCATCCTCCAATTAAAAATAACACCACCACCGATAACATCCCCCAGCGATGACTGCCAGAGGCCAGACTGACGGCCCCCACCAGCAACGGCCCCAGTACCGCAGCAAATTTCCCCAGCATATTGTAAAAACCGAAAAACTCGGCGGACTTGTCTACGGGAATCATTCGCGCATACAGTGAGCGACTCAGCGCCTGCACCCCACCCTGCACCAGACCAATCGTCACTGCCAGGGCATAAAATTCTGCACTGCTGTCCATGAAAAAAGCACCGATCACCGCCAGCACATAAACAACTAACGCAAAAAAGATACCCCTTTTTGCCCCCAGCCCCCCGGTGCCCATTTTAGCCGCAAGAAAACCAAACAGCAGCGTCGCAGGCAGGCCTACAAACTGGGTGATCAACAAAGCGGTAATCAGATTCTCCTGTTGCAGGCCAATGGAGAGACCATAATCCACCGCCATACGCACCACAGTGTCTACACCATCAATATAAAACCAGTAGGCCAGCAAAAAAATCACCACCACACGCATCTGCCGCAGGTGATGAAAAGTATCCACTAATTGTGCATAACCGGCCCGCGCTACCGCCCAGCCGGAAATCCGCTGCGCCGGTGGCACTTCTTTCACCAACAGTAACAACGGCAGGGAAAACACCGCCCACCAGATAGCAACGCTGATAAATGACAAACGCACCGCCTCTGTCGCACTCTCCAGACCAAAACTTTCCGGAGACAGACTCATGGCCACGTTCACGGAAAATAACAGGCCACCGCCCAGATAACCCAGCGCATAACCCAAAGCCGAAATGAAATCCCACTGTGATTTTTTTGCCACACTGACCAGCAAGGCATCATAAAAGACGTTTGCACCCATAAAACCAATGGTTGCCGTAACAAACAGTACCAGCGCCACCAGCCACTCACCCTGCTCCACGCCATAAAGCGCTGCGGTGGCGACCATGCCCGTCCCCGCGAACAAAAACAAAAACCGCCGACGCAAACCACCCTTGTCTGCAATCGCACCCAACAGTGGTGCCACCAAGACAATAAACAAACTCGCCAGCGCATTACCCACCCCCAGATGAAAAGTGCTCTCTGTGCTGGCGACACCTGCACTCCAGTATTGCTTGAAAAAAATCGGGAAAAACCCCGCCATCACCGTAGTGGCAAAAGCGGAATTGGCCCAGTCATAAAGCGCCCAGGCCACGATGCTCTGGTTAACAGTACGGTTATGGGTGCCGGATTTTTTTTTGAAGAACATAGACATGGATTTTTTTGTTTGGCAGATTGTCCATTAAGCACGATAAAATAGAAACGCGCAAAAACATGACGGAACCAATGGACAGCTTACACAACAAACTGCTGGCACTGGACGGTAAAGGCTACAAAGCCTACAAGGCCATCGCCGGGACTTACACTTTCCCGGCCTTTACCCTCAGCATTGATCACGTACAAGGCGACCCCTTCGCCACACCTTCGCGCATCAGTGTGTCAGTTGATACCCGCAAAACCGCATTTCCCCACGAACTGTGGCAAACCGACGTGCGCCGCGTAGCACTGGAGGATTTTCTCGGCCGCGCCATCCGGCACGCCATTGACCGCTTTGTCAAAGGCCACCGGGGCAGTGGAGGCAGCGGTGAATTTCATATATCCACCAGTGGCCAGCAGGTACTGGTGCGCAATGCGATATTGGTAAACAAGGATATTATTGAAGCGCGATTCACCCTGGGCCTGCCCGCACAGGGACGACGTGCCGCAGGACGGGAAGCTGTGGCCATGCTCATTGACGAACTGCCCAAAGTCATCGACGCCTCACTGTATTATCAAAACCTCGACAGCCAGCAAATCCGCCAACACGTACACAGCGTGGAAGACCAGGATGCCCTGCGCCACTGGCTGCAAGAAGCCGGGCTGGTCGCCTTTGTTGCCGACGGTGCATTGCTGCCGCGCGCCAGCGGTGTAGACGACCGCCCGCTGCGCAAAGATGCACTGCCCTTCAGGGCACCCGAATCACTGGCACACACGGTAACCCTGCCCAACGCAGGCGAAGTGCGCGGCCTCGGCATCGGTCACGGCGTCACCCTGATTGTCGGCGGCGGTTTCCACGGCAAATCCACCCTGCTGCACGCACTGGAACGTGGCGTATACAACCACATCCCCGGTGATGGCCGCGAGCGTGTAGCCACCATTGAAAATGCCGTGAAAGTACGTGCAGAAGACAGCCGAGCCATTTCACGGGTCAACATCAGCCCCTTTATTGACCACCTGCCCTTTGGTCGCGACACCCAGGCATTCTCCACAGAAAACGCCAGCGGCAGCACCTCGCAAGCCGCCAACATCATCGAAGCACTGGAATGCGGCACACAACTATTACTCATCGACGAAGACACCTCCGCCACCAACTTTATGATTCGTGATAAACGCATGCAGGCACTGGTAGCAGACGACAAAGAACCCATCACCCCGCTGATTCACCGGGTACGCGACTTATATCAGCAACGCGGCGTATCCTCCGTCATTGTAATGGGCGGCTCCGGTGATTATTTTGATGTCGCCGACACCGTGATCATGCTGGACGCCTACCAACCACATGACGTAACCCAACAGGCCCGGGCGCTGGCGAAACCTGTCACCCCCACAACCACACCCGGCAAAACATTTGACGAACCGGCCAGCCGTCGCCCCGATGCCAACGTACTCAACCCCGCCCGCGCCAATCGGGCAGTCAAAATCAACACACGCGGCGTACATGATCTATTGTACGGAGAACATCACATTGACCTCTCGCAGGTAGAGCAACTTATCGACATTGGCCAAACCCGCAGCATCGGCCTGATGATCTATTATTTTTCGCAGCACTATGCCCATACCGGTGAAAACCTGATTCAGGGACTACAAAAAGTGATGGCCGACACGCAACGCCACGGGCTCGATATTTTCAGCCCGTATAAAGTAGGCGACCTCGCCCTGCCCCGTCTGCACGAACTGGCAGCAGCGATTAACCGTATCCGCGAAGGCCAATGGCAATAGAACTCCATCAAAATACCATTGTCGGAACAGGCACAGGATGGGCATGTTTTTTGCCCACACAGACAGTAACGACATACTTGTGACACAAGCACGATCACCCACAGAATTTAGGTGGCATCATTACAGAGCACACAAAGAAATGTTTAAGAACGTTTTTCCTTTGTACTCTTTTCACCATTAACCCCACAACTATGCACCAGGAAACCAAACCCATGCGCTTATCCATTATCAGCCTAGCCTTCGCCGTCACCATTGGCCTTGTTATCGGATTACTACTGCAATCACCTGACAGCGCACCCCCAACAACAAAACCGATGGCTATCACAGCAGCGCAAATTACAACAACATTGCCTGCTTCCACAGAAACTGTAAATATCGAC
>WFQM01000034.1 GCA_015487095.1 Gammaproteobacteria bacterium
GGAAACCAGCAGTCGTTGGTATTTACCGGACAAGGTTGCCGGAACCATGTTTTTGCTTTTACGTTTTTATATCGATAGACAAAAGGCACTCAAAATATAGCAGATTGGCAAAGAGGCACTTAGAAATGGAAATTAAGGGCAAAAGACACCCTCATCCTAAAAAAACAATGAGTATTTAACCGCCTGGGTTCCGGCTAAAAACATGCCAGAATGACGATGTTTTCACTAAAAAGCGCTAACGGAGTGATTTAGCGCTTAGGGTCGCTCGAACAATAACTGTCACATTGGTGAGCGGGTTCGGTTTTTTGGAGCATGCACAAGACTCTGGTGGAACCGCTACGCTTGTTCCACCCTACCTGCGTACATCACTGACGTTGGCGTATTCATAATCCGGGTCAGAATCAGGAGGAATGGTTTGTTTGTTCCTTCTTCTCAAACACAAGGTAAAGCCGTAGGGTGGAACAAGCATAGCGGTTCCACCAAAAGGTCAAGGGAAGAACATCAGTCCTTTCAACCTGTATTACTCTTTACCCAACTTACCCAACCAAAAAGCGACAGTTATTGTTCGAGCGATCCTTAATCCATATTTATGGGAGGGGGCAACAATCATTTTGACTCCTACCTTCTAGTTACTCAGTTGCAACTCATGCCAAATAGCCTGTGTAGAATCGGCCTGGTTCATACTGTAGAAATGTAGGCCCGGGGCTCCTTGTTCGAGCAAGGTTTTGGCCAGTTGCGTGCTAACCTGCTGACCAAAAGCGCGCAGCGAAGCAACATCGTCACCAAAATCCTCTAGGTGTTTGCGTAGCCAGCGGGGAATTTCAGCGCCACACATGTCCGAAAAGCGCGCCAAATTTTTATAATTGGTAATGGGCATGATGCCCGGCACGATGGGAATATTCAGCCCCATCTTTTCGCAATCATCCACAAAGCAAAAATAGGCGTCCGCATTGTAAAAATATTGGGTGATAGCGCTGCTGGCACCTGCATCAACTTTGCGCTTAAAATGTTCCAAATCAGCTGTGGCACTTTTGGCCTGAGGATGAACTTCCGGATAAGCTGCCACCTCGATATGAAAATGGTCGCCCGTCTCGGCGCGAATGAATTCCACCAGCTCGCTCGCATAACGTAACTCACCCATTTCATGCATACCGGAGGGCATATCACCACGAAGTGCAACAATGCGGCTTACACCATTATCGATATAGGTTTGCAAAAGCTCCCTGATGTTTTCTTTTGTTGAGCCTACGCATGTGAGATGCGGTGCAGCATCAATGCCTGCATTTTTTATTTCCAGTATCGTATCCAGTGTACCCTGTTGAGTGCTACCACCCGCGCCATAGGTAACAGAGATATACGCCGGGTTAAGTCTGGCCAGTTCTTCACGGGTCTTGCGTAGTTTGATTTTCCCTTCTTCTGTTTTTGGAGGAAAAAATTCGATACTAAAAGCGGGTTTGTATTTTTTTTGTGATTCCATAATTTTTTAGAAAATAAGACTCAGACATGACGTCGGATTTCTTCCCTCATTATTCGTTATATATCGTTTACTGAAGCCAGCAGAAATTCAACAACAAATCGGTATTGATCCACGCAAACAAGCTCAAGTACACGACTCACATCAAGATTCATATATTCATGCACTATGCGATTTCTCAATCCGATGGCAGCATTCCAGGCCAACAAATCTTCAGCACTAATCACTCCGATACGCGCAAGTGCTGCCAGCGCATCATATGCAGAAACAGGTACCGGTTCACCTTTCGATTTAAGAATCTGCTTTGCCTTGCCAATGGCGTTTTCAATCAGCATTTGCAAGGCATGCAGCACGCCATTTTCTTCCAGACGCGAGAGTTTCTCTCCCGCCCGCAATTTATGCCGGACCTCGTCAAGCAAAGAACTTTGCTCTCCGGCGACATGTGCAGTCTCGGCTTGGTAAAGATCAAGCCGCATGTTGTTTTTCCCATTCCCAGGCTTCCAGCTCGCGCCATGTTCGTCCTAGGAAATGATTCCAGGCCAAGCTGTCTTCACCCTTCAATGGCACACCATCCTCGGCAACCACGGCACGCATGGCAAGCCTTGCACCTGGCAGATCAATCAGATCAATGCGATCTTCCTCAACCGCTAATGCCGTCGCCAACAAACGTCTCAGAATTTCGGTTTTCGCTAAATTATCAAGCAGCGATATGTCTCGCTTCCATTGAATGGCGATATCCCAATCACTTTCGGGACGCGCACGCCCCTCTGCCTGACTTCCAACAAGTATTGCCAGTTCAATATCTGGCTGCATATCCAACACCTGTTGCAGCTCTGGAAAAACCATGTTCGATAGCTCCCGGTTTTTCTTCACAATATGCCAAAAAGTTTACAACGACACTGAGCTTAAGCAAATTTTCTCAGCCACCTACTCAAATTTTGCCATTTCGCACAAGCTGGAACCCAAAACAATATTAATGACCCGTTTTGGATCCCAGCTTTCGCCGGGATGACTAAATATTAGGCAAGGGGCACACACCGTTCACCAGTGCCCCTCGCCTTTGTGCCTAGTAGCGGTAATGCCCAGGCTTGTACGGCCCTTCCACTGGCACATTAATATAATCAGCCTGCTCTTGCGATAGAGTCGTGAGATTCACACCGATTTTTTCCAGATGCAGACGTGCGACCTTTTCATCCAGGGTTTTGGGCAATACATAGACTTCGTTTTTATAGTCATCACCCTTGGTGAAAAACTCAATTTGCGCCAGCACCTGATTGGTGAAAGAGGCAGACATCACGAAACTGGGATGACCCGTAGCACAACCCAGGTTCACTAAGCGGCCTTTGGCCAGTACGATGATTTTTTTGCCATCAGGAAAAGTAACGTGATCCACTTGCGGCTTGATTTCTTCCCACTCGTATTTTTCCAGTGAGGCGATGTTGATCTCGGAATCAAAGTGGCCAATATTGCAGACAATGGCTTCGTTTTTCATGGCTGCCATGTGATCGTGGTCAATAACATCGAAATTGCCCGTGGTAGTAACAAAGATATCACCCTGATTAGCAATTTCATTCATGTCCACCACGCGGTAGCCTTCCATTGCTGCTTGCAATGCACAAATGGGATCGATCTCAGTCACCCATACAGTGGCTCCCATACCGCGGAAGGCCTGCGCGCAACCTTTGCCCACATCACCGTAACCTAACACCACACAGATTTTACCGGCGATCATGACATCCGTCGCACGCTTAATACCATCCAGCAATGATTCACGGCAACCGTACAGATTATCAAATTTAGATTTAGTCACCGAGTCGTTGACATTCATCGCTGGGAATAACAGCTCACCCGCTTCTACCATCTGGTAAAGACGATGCACACCTGTCGTTGTTTCTTCCGTTACACCCTGAATGCTTTCAGCCATTTTCTGCCATTTGGTATTATCGCTGGGCAGATTACGACGCAGCACGTCGAGAATCGCAACATATTCTTCGTTATCACCGTCTTTGGCATCTGGCACAGCACCGGCTTTTTCAAACTCAACACCTTTGTGTACCAGCAAGGTGGCATCACCACCGTCGTCGAGAATCATGTTAGGCAATTTACCACCAGGCCAGTCAAAAGCCTGCTCGGTACACCACCAATATTCTTCGATGCTCTCGCCTTTCCAGGCATAAACCGGAATGCCCTGAACGGCAATAGCAGCAGCAGCATGGTCTTGCGTGGAATAAATGTTGCACGACACCCAACGCACTTCGGCACCCAAAGCCACCAGGGTCTCAATAAGCACAGCGGTTTGTATGGTCATGTGCAGGCTACCCATGATGCGGGCACCCTTGAGAGGTTGCTCTTTTCCGAACTCTTCACGCAGAGCCATCAGGCCCGGCATTTCAGTCTCAGCAATAGCGATTTCTTTGTGGCCCCATTCGGCCAGGCCGATATCGGCAACTTTATAATCAGTAAATCCGGAATCAACAACAGCGTTCATATTTCATTCTCCTTTTTGCATCAAATGTTGCATTCAATGCAAGCTATAAAAAGTTGAATGAGCGCCGTTCCTACTTTTGACAACATTTCTTGAGCCTGGCGGGAAGTCCCGCTGCAGCGCCCCTCAAGAAATGCCTGTTTTGTGTTACCTTAAAACACTAGATACCTGCGGCATCCCGCAAAACTTCCGCCTTGTCAGTTACTTCCCAAGGGAAACCTTCATTCTCACGACCAAAATGACCATACGCCGCGGTGGCGCTGTAAATAGGACGCAACAGATCAAGCATTTTCACCAAACCACCCGCACGTAAATCAAAGTATTCCCGTACCAGTTGCACGATGCGACTGTCGTCAACTTTACCAGAACCAAAAGTCTCAACACTGATGGAGGTCGGCTCTGACACACCAATGGCATACGAGACCTGAATTTCACAACGGTCCGCCAGACCAGCAGCAACAATATTCTTCGCCACGTAACGAGCAGCATAAGCCGCTGAACGATCTACCTTGGAAGGATCTTTGCCGGAGAAGGCACCACCACCATGCCGCGCCATCCCACCGTAAGTATCAACAATGATCTTACGCCCGGTGAGGCCACAATCACCCACGGGTCCACCAATAACAAAACGGCCAGTGGGATTGATATGATATTTGGTGTCTGCCGTCAACCATTCTCCCGGTAATACGGGCTTGATGATTTCTTCCATCACTGCTTCACGCAGGGCCGGAGTATCAATATCTTCACTGTGCTGGGTAGAAAGTACGACAGCATCGATACCCACAGGTTTGTTATCTTCGTAGCGAAAGGTAACCTGGCTCTTCGCGTCCGGACGCAACCAAGGCAAGGTGCCATTTTTACGCACTTCAGCCTGACGTTTCACCAGGCGATGAGCGTAAGTAATAGGCGCAGGCATCAACACATCGGTTTCATTGCTGGCATAACCAAACATCAATCCCTGATCGCCAGCACCCTGCTCATGGGCATCAGTTTCATCAACACCTACGGCAATGTCCGCAGATTGTTTGTCAATGGAAGTCAACACCGCGCAGGAGGCGTAATCGAAACCCATCTCGGAGCTGTCGTAGCCAATGCGCTTCACCGTGTCACGCACCACGGTTTGCATATCGACCCAGGCCGAGGTGGTTATTTCGCCGGAAATCACCACCATTCCGGTATTGACCATGGTTTCACAAGCCACACGGGCCGCTGTGTCCTGCTCAAAAATCGCGTCAAGAATGGCGTCAGAAATCTGGTCGGCAACCTTGTCCGGATGCCCTTCGGAAACGGATTCCGAGGTAAATAAATGCGAATTCGTCATTATGCTTGTGTTCCTTACTCTTAATAACCGATTGATATATGTAGGCAAAAAAACGGGGTATTTTACCCGCAGATCGATTACCTTTCAATTCACTTCGTGACGACCATCCCCTTTTCGGCCATAACGATCTTCAAAGCGGACGATGTCGTCCTCGCCCAGATAACTGCCAGACTGCACCTCGATAATCTCCAGCGGCATCGTACCCGGGTTCTCCAGCCGATGTCTTTCACCGATGGGAATATAGGTTGATTGATTTTCCGACAAAAGAAACTCCTTGTCACCACAAGTAACCTTGGCAGTTCCCTTCACTACAATCCAATGCTCCGCGCGGTGATGATGCATTTGTAAAGAAAGAGCCGCTCCCGAATTGACCACAATGCGCTTCACCTGAAAACGTTCCCCGGAGTCGATGCCCTCATAGGAGCCCCAGGGGCGATACACCTGGCGGTGCACCAGGCGCTCACTACGCTGGTCAGCCTTAAGCTGGTCAACGATTTTTTTCACATCCTGAGCATGGTCTTTGTGTGCCACCATGACTGCGTCTGCCGTTTCCACCACCAAAATATCTTTCAGGCCGACGCCCGCCACCAGCCGGTGTTCTGCATGAAACAAACTGTTGCTGCAATTATGCGACAGCACATCACCTTTGCTGACATTACCATCACCACAAGACTCACCGGCCTTCCAAATTGCCGACCATGCTCCCAAGTCTGACCAGCCGGCATCCAGCGGCACAACAGCTGCCAGCGTTTCACCACCGGCATCCGCTCCCAGCCTTTCCATGACAACGTAATCAATAGAATCACTGGGACAAGCCTTGAAAGCATCCGCATCAAGCCGGCAAAAATCCAAGTCGTCAGCAGCCTGCTCCAACGCCTGCCTACAGGCAGTCACTATTTGCGGTTGAAATTGCGTCAGCTGTTCAATCCACACTGAGGCACGCATCACGAACATGCCACTGTTCCACAAATATTCACCGGACTCCACATAAGCCTGGGCCGTGTCAGCATCAGGCTTTTCCACGAAGGCGTCCAACCGGCACGACTGAGTAGCATTAATGGAACTGCCCTTACGGATATAACCAAAACCTGTTTCAGGTGCTGTAGGTACAATACCAAAAGTCACCAGCGCACCATCATTCGCCAATTCGGCCGCCGTTTTCACCGCCGCATGATAGGCTTCAGAATCAACAATCACATGATCTGCCGGCATAATCAACAACACAGGATCATCATCCTTGCTGAGAGCGGCAAGTGCCGCCACCGTCAATGCCGGAGCAGTATTCCGGCCTTCAGGCTCCAGCAAAATTGCAGCAGACTCATGACCAATTGCACGTAACTGCTCAGCCACCAAAAAACGATGCTGCTCATTACAAACAATCATTGGCTCGACAACTCCCCCTACCAATGCTGACAAACCATCCAGACGCTGAATTGTTTGCTGCAACAGAGTGGACTTGCCTTGAAACGCTAGTAACTGTTTAGGGTATTGCTCTCTTGATAACGGCCAGAGGCGAGCACCGGCTCCACCGGAAAGAATGACAGGTTGGATTTTCATAAATAAACGATAGGAAATTTAGTGCGATTAGTTTTCCATGCGAGTATGCGTGCGTCTTTCAAAATTGGCAACTCAACATTGACATTAATCCTGTGCAATCAGGTTTTGATTACGCACCTTGGACAAAAACTCGGCAAAAAATGCCACAAACACGCCCAACATCAGCCCCAGCACCAACGCCAACGTAACAATCAGCGAACTGCCCGGCCCTGTGGCCTCCAGTGAACGCATGGGGGGCGTCAAAGCCCGCGTTTCACGCAAACTGGCAAGCTGAATTTTCAATTTGACGATAGTATCCTGCTGGCTGAGTTGCGCGCGGCGATTATTAGCCAATTGTCTGACCAACGTATCCCGCGAATCCACTACTTTGATTTTCAGACGCTCATCGATTTGCGCCAAACGCTCGCGATACTGCTGTACACCGTTATCGAGCATCATCAACGTCAGTGCCCGGGACTCATCTTTGGTCTGTTTGATGGCATTAGCCCGATCCGCCCTGGCTTGCGCCAGATCGTCACGCACCTCTTTGGCCTGGCTGGCCAACAACACCGAGACATCCTCCAGGCGCTTCTCCCGCGCCCGAATCAGTGTCGCATCATCCTTCAGTTCTTCCAATTTGGCCACCGCCCGATTCTGCAGGATTTCTGTCTCCTTGCGCAACACATCGGTGATACGCTCATGATCCACCTTGACCATGTTAACTACAGACTGTTGTACCGCCTTATGCATCACACTATCATCCTCTGGCCCTTTGCTGCTTAAGACAATAATCTGACTGCCTTTAGGAATGCGGGCTTCAATTTTGAGCACGCCCTCCACAGCAGAATGCTCAGCAAGATACTGCTGATACTGCCGCCGCGCCAAGGGAATATAACTCTCCTGGATTTTAGCCAACAGGGTCTCCGGCGATTCAATGACAACCACATCATTTTCGCCGTTCAGTCGTGCACCAAGCTCAATGGAAGTGCTGTATTGATATTTGGCAGAAACCAACAATGCGAACATAATCCCTGCCAGCACACACAGCAGCACCACAGCAGCTATCAGCGTACGATGCTTCATCAATACCAGCCACAAATCGACCAGATTAATTTCATCATCGTAACCGTTCTCATAAAGACGCGGCAGCAGGTTTTGTTCGTGTGTGGGCGGATTTTTAGTCATTACGGCACTTTGTATTCCAACGGTTGCTTCAACAATTTTGGTAGGGATGCTTAGCTTCAATACTCAAAAAACAGGGCGCTTTTTTTAATCTTGCGTTCTAGCTCCAACACAACACTGAAAGTTTATTCGCCACCATCCGTGAACATTTTTACTGTCCAGATTGTAAGACTTTTCCTACAGTATTGGTCATGCTAGCAACTTCACTACAAATTGTATAATCCTTCATCAACGAAACGAACACAGAAGTCCTTATCTTCCTCTCTGGATAACGCAGTCACCGGACAACAGGTGCCATTTGAATAGATCAAATAACACCCACTGCCCGGTGAGTACGTTTGCTGCGCAAAAATCAGACAGCCACCTGCCGTTAACAGATCGGAATATTCTGAACATCAACTTTTTGTCTGACTTACAATCAAAAAAACCCTTAACCTTTCTAACCTTAACCAAACAAAAACTTAATCCTGCTCCTGCACCCTTAGAATCGCCCGGTTTTTCTCCAGGATCTTCTCACCCACACCTTTGACCTGGAGCAAATCTTCCAACTGCTTAAAAGGACCGTTGCTCTCCCGGTAAGCAACAATTGCTGCGGCTTTAGCGGCACCCACACCATTGAGCTCCGAAGCCAGGGTGCTGGCATCCGCAGTATTGATATTCACAGACGTAGCGAACGCGCCAAATGAGGCCACGAGCAAAAACAGCGCAAAGCAACCGAAAACAACAACCCGTGAAAAACGGCGTGAAACAATCGACATAACAAGACTCCTTTCCTGTAAAAATTATAGTTATGCTGCAATTAGCGCGAACCAGCGTAGAGAATCTCAGCCTGCGGGTCAACCAAATATGCGGGGGATATTACCGAACCTGCTTTATATCAATTACCGCATTAATATCAGCCAAGGCTGCAAGTGGATCCTCAGCCTGAGTGACAGGACGCCCCACCACCAGATAACTCGACCCCAAACGAATAGCGTCTTCCGGAGTGGTAATGCGCTTTTGATCACCCGCCACACCCCCGGCAGGACGCACCCCAGGAGTCACCAGCCGAAAATTATCAGCAACGGCTTCCCGCAAAGCTACTACTTCCCGTGGCGAGCACACCACACCATCCAGACCCGCTGACTCGGCCAAACAAGCCAGCCGTAGCACATTGTCTTCAGGGTTCCCGGACAACCCCACCTCATGTAATTCATCCGCATCCAGACTGGTGAGAATAGTAACTGCAATCAACAAGGGCCGGTGCGCTGCTTTATCAATGGCCTCACGCGCGGCCTCCATCATGCGCCGTCCTCCCAAGGCATGCACATTAACCATCCACACACCCAGCTCGGCCGCTGCGCGACAAGCCTGCGCGGTAGTATTGGGAATATCGTGATATTTAAGATCCAAAAAAACATCAAAACCGAGCTGCTGTAGCTGTTCAACCAAAACCGGCCCAGCACGAGTAAATAACTCCTTGCCCACCTTCACACGGCATTGAGCAGGATCAAGCACATTCGCCAAATGGAATGCAGCATCGGCACTGGGAAAGTCCAGCGCAACAATGATTTTTGGATCAACAGTCATTTTTTACGACACCTTGTTTACAATACGCTTCATCAAAAAATTACCCAGCTCACATACAACATTACTCACCAACAACTCCTTGAACTGGCTGAATACTTGCCCAATCTTTGCAGGTCGGGCAACGCCACTGCAAAGCTTTCACTTTGAAACCACAATGGCCACAACGGTACGGTAATTTTTCTTCCAACAACCGCCGGGTCAGCCCTTTCAGAATCAACAGGTTTTCGCGCGCGGTACCTTCACTGTTGGCCAGATGCAATTCTATCAAGTGGTCCAAACCACGAACGGATGGCCGCTTACTTAATGATTTCACGATACGCTCCGAAGCCTCCTGCTCATTACCGCGCTGGCGCAGTAAATCCGCAAGCCCCAGCAAAGGAGTAATACCACCATATTTTGCTGACAAGTATTCCAGATAGTGTTCGGCTTCTGTGGTTTTGCCCAGGCTCTGATAGCATGATAACAAAGGGGCAACAATTTCCGGCAAAAATCGAGGAGCCTGTTTTTCGACTTGTCTCAACGATTTAATCGCCGCCTTGCAATCACCATTAGCCTTCTCCACGCTGGCTTGCAGTAACGTCGCCCGCACACATCGACGGTCAACATTTAACGCACGCCGCGCCATTTTCACTGCTGATTTGTGCTCACCGCTGGCAAAAAAACCATCACCCAGCTCACAATAAAAATGGGCAATTTCCAAATTCATGCGCTTCCCGGCAAGAAGCTCGTAACGTCGCGCTGTATCAATTGCCTTTTCCCATGCCTTTTCCTGCTGGTAAATATCCAACAATTTTTCCAGTGATTCCGCACGATAGGCACCCTGTTTCAACAACTCCAAAAACAACGCCTCTGCCCGCCCCAGCAAACCGGCACGCAGATAATCCTGGCTCAGCTCAAACAAAGCCAAAGCTCGCTGCTCTTTACTGAGTGTCGGCCGGGCGATGAGGTTTTGATGGATACGAATGGCACGATCACCCTCACCACGACTGCGAAACAGGTTGCCTAGTGCCAGATGGGTTTCCACCGTATCGTTATCGACCTGCAACATTTTCACAAACACATCAATGGCCTTGTCTGGCTGCTCATTGAGCAACAAATTCAAGCCCTTGAAATAATCTGCGGAAAACTCACAACCACCGTGCGTTGAAGCATCAGACGATACCGTATTACGCTTTGCCAGCCACCAGCCTGAAGCGGCTGCAATGGGTAGCAAGATAAACAATAACGCCAGTTCCATATGGGCTGACCGTCAGGAAACCATGTTCAGTGAGTATCTTTTAATGGCAGAGAACGAAGATTGGAAACTTCCTCTTTGGCAATTTTGGCAGACTTACGCAACTTAGCCAGCTCACGTTTTTGGCCAACAACAATACTCAGCGATGCCAACACACCCAGTCCTGCACCAAGAATAATGGCAAGCACCACCACCAACGACAGCGGAGCCTGCAAAGTACCAAAATAATAATTCAACTGCACCGATTCAGCATTTATTAACGCAAAACTCAAGCCCAGCAAAGTCACCAGCAGCAGCAGGACAAAAATAATAATTCGTTTCATATACAGGATTCTCGCGATTTAGCCTTGGTTTTTTTATCCATAATCCTAAATTAATCAGTTGAGCCGTTGCGAGAGCGGCTAATGTGCTCAAGATCAATGACTTTTTCGGTTATTTTGAATGAAAGCGTATCACCCATACGGTGAGTTCAAAATGTTCGAAAAAGTCCTTGAGATTGAGTGCATTAGACGTTCGCAGTAGGTTCAACTGATTAA
>WFQM01000035.1 GCA_015487095.1 Gammaproteobacteria bacterium
CCCCAGTGTGCCACTGCCGAAAAAGCTTAATTTCACAGAATTGGGCAGGTCGCCCAACAGATTAAACTGCTCAAGGGTTGTTGAACCGCCCAGCAGGCCGATTACCACGACCTCGCCCCGGTTTTTTATTGCCTGCATGGAATCTTTTAATGTTGCTGCGCCGACAACTTCAATGGTTTTATCAACACCGACAGGAAAAATTTCCCGCACCTGTTCTGCGATCGCACCGTCATCGATCAACACATAATCCGCCCCCAGTTCTTTGAGGCGTTTTTGTCGTGTCGTATCCCGTGTGGTGGCAATAACTGTTAAGCCACGAGCTTTGGCATAGGTAACGGCAGCGAGACCTGCGGCAGATGTTGCGCCCCTGACCAGGAGGCTTTCCCCGGACTGGATGTGTAAATTGAGATCGAGCGCACCCCAGATTGTCAGATAAGACTGGGGTAAGCTGGCCAGCCTGGAAAAAGCAATATCGCTATCAATAGCCAATACATTGTTCAACGGGGCGGTCACATATTCTGCGTAACCCCCGTCTCTGGCCAACATTATTCCACCCATGACGGTGACGACTTTTTGCCCCAGGCTGAAAGTGCCTGACGGGTCGGCAACCAGTTCCCCCACGGCTTCAATACCGGGTATGCGGCCAATTTCCGTGGTGCCCATGTTTCCGCTCCGGTAATAAATGTCAGCCCGGTTGAGCCCAAACGCTTTAACTTTGATTTTGACTTCGCCTTCTTTCACTTTCGATTCCGGTCGTTCATCCAGTTGCAGGACGTCTGGCCCACCGATGGCGGTGATGGTGACTGCTTTCATTTTGAGTGCCCTCTATTGATGGTGTTGAGCGAATAAAGCTGGCTGTTGAGAGATACCTTATACCTGTCTGCAAATGGTGATAATCTGTATTTTTTGGGAATATCTGTTTCATAAATGGAAAGGTTGGCGAAAGACGATGAACCTGAACAGTCTGAATATGTTTGTGCTGGTGGTGCGGCATGCCGGTTTTTCCGAGGCTTCGCGCAAGACCGATATTCCGGTTGCCACCTTGAGTCGTAATGTGAACGAACTGGAAGCGCAGTTGGGAATTCGGCTGCTGGAGAGGACTACGCGGCAAATCCGGCCAACCCGGGAAGGTGATGTGTTGTATCAGTTTGCGGAAAGGGGGCTGGATGAAATTGATGCAGGAAGGCTGGCATTAATCGATGCCGATGAGCAGTTAAAAGGCAAATTACGTTTATCCATTCCCGGGGATCTGGAGTTTTGGTGGGCCTTGCTGCGGGCATTTCAACTCAGTTATCCCAATATTGTCCTGGAGATATTTACTACAGAGCGCCGAATTGACCTGGTTGCCGACGGTATTGATGTCGTGATGAGAATTGGTGATCTGAAAACACAAACGGCGGTGGCGCGGGAAATTGCTGCGTACCGGCATGTGCTGGTTTATGCACCAGCCTTTGTGGAAAAACATGGGTTGCCTCAGCACCCGGAGCAATTAACGTCATTTCCCTGTGGTGCCTGGAACAACAGACAGGGCGGAGTGAGTTGGAACCTGGCGGATAAAGATTATGCGCTCACACCGCAAATTCAGGTTAACGATTTTGCCCACCTGCTTATGCTGGCATTGGCTGGTGACATTATCACCGAATTGCCACCGCTGTTTGCCAAACCTTATCTGGACTCGGGAGAGTTGCTCCCATTGTTTCCTGATTACCCATTCCCCAGACAGTCACTTAATTTACTTTATCCTTCACGAAAATACCTCTCACCTCTATCGCGAGCGTACATCGATTTTGCGCTGGAATATTGCAAGCGTGAGGGGTTGTTTCGGAATGTGAAATGATCGTTGCGCGGTGCCGGGTTTAGCGCTGAATATTACCCGGAACCGTTTATTGCGTACCACAGATACACATGTCACAAAACTGTCATATTTTTTCCCTATCATGCGCTGATGCCTGATAGCGCCATTCCCAATTCATCTGCTTCTCCGGTGTTGCCCGCAACAGACAGCGCCGAAAATCAACGCCGCCGCCGTTGGCGCATGTTGAAAGATCGCCTGGCATCTTACGGTGTGGCCATGGGTGGTATGAGCGTCATTATTGCCATCGTACTGATTTTTTTCTATTTGTTGTTTGTGGTGTTGCCACTGTTCGGCTCGGCTGAAATGGAGCATGTGGCGGATTACGCGTTGCCGGGTAGCGGGGCAGATCATGGCAGTGGCCCGTCTTTGCATTTGGCGATGGAAGAGCAGGCAGAAATTGGTTTTCGTTTGACGAATGATGCCCGGGCTGTTTTTTTTGATCTGCAAAATGGCAAGCCGATTAATGAGTATGCACTGGCGTTACCGGCAGGTGCAGAGGTCAGCAGTTTTGTGGCCAGTGAACCGACATCGGCGCGATTTGCGCTGGGTTTATCCAACGGTGCTGCACTCGTAGCCCGGCATATTTACAACGTCAGTTATCCCGATGATAAACGCCTGATCACGCCAGGAGTCGAATACCCGCTGGGCGAGGAAGCTCTGGAGATTGATGAGGACGGTGAGGCGCTGACGCAGATCGCCTTTCAGGATGGCGAGGAAGAGGCTACTGTAGTGGCGCAAACGGCAGACGGTCGTTTGTTGCTGACCCACTTTATCAAGGAAGAATCTTTTACCGATGATACGCCCGAGCTGGAGCGTGAGCAGGTGTTGTTGTCGTTTGCAGAACAGCAGGGAACGCAGGCGGAGATTGTGCAATTGCTGCTGGATAAAGAGCAACTCAATTTGTACATTGTTTACGCCGACGGTGGTTTGGTTCATGTCGATGTCAGTGACAAGAGCGAGCCCCGTCAGGTGCAGCAATTGCGATTGGTGGATGTGGGGTTACGTGTAACCAGCGTGCAGTTTTTAACTGGCGATATATCGTTATTGGTGGGTGACAGCAGTGGCCGGGTGGTGCAGTGGTTCAGTGTGCGTGATGAGCGTGGTAATCAGACCCTGCAACCGATTCGTGAATTTACCGAACAGTCACATGCGATCAGTGATCTGGCACCGGAATTTGCCCGCAAGGGATTTGTTGCTGCCGACGAGAACGGGTTGATTGCGATTTATCATTCCACAGCTCAGCGTTTGTTGTTGACGCAGCGCAGCAGTGATGTCGCGATTAACATGCTGGCTATTGCCCCCCGCGCCAATGCTTTGCTAGTGGAAGATGCCAAAGGCCGGTTGTCGTTCTGGCGTGTGGATAACGAGCACCCGGAAATTTCCTGGTCTTCGCTGTGGGGCAAGGTGTGGTACGAAAGTTACGAAGAGCCGGTATATGCCTGGCAGTCCTCTTCTTCCAGTGATGATTTTGAACCCAAGCTGAGTATTACGCCGTTGGTGTATGGCACCATCAAGGCGGCATTTTATGCCATGTTGCTGGCAGTGCCGCTGGCCATTTGCGGGGCGATTTATACCGCCTATTTCATGGCACCGAAGATGCGTCAGATTGTGAAACCCAGTATCGAAACCATGGAAGCGCTGCCCACGGTGATTCTTGGTTTTCTTGCCGGACTGTGGTTAGCGCCATTGCTGGAAGCCAATCTGCCGGGCATTTTTAGTTTGTTGATTGTGGTGCCGGTGGGCGTGTTGTTGTTTGCTTTCCTCTGGCAGCAGTTACCAGCCCGTATTCGTCAATTTATCCCTGAAGGCTGGGATGCAGCATTGTTGTTGCCCGTGGTGTTGGTTTTGGGTGCGGTGTCATTCGGGATGAGCGAGCCTCTGGAAGCCATGTTCTTTGATGGTGATATGCGCCACTGGTTGAGCAGTGAGCTGGGTGTGGGTTTTGACCAGCGTAATGCTCTGGTGGTGGGATTGGCCATGGGGTTTGCGGTAATCCCGACGATATTTTCCATCACTGAAGACGCGGTGTTCAGTGTGCCCAAACATTTGTCGTTTGGTTCGCTGGCGCTGGGTGCCACGCCATGGCAAACCCTGGTGCGAGTGGTGATACTCACCGCCAGCCCTGGTATTTTTTCGGCAGTGATGATTGGTATGGGGCGTGCTGTGGGTGAAACCATGATTGTGTTAATGGCAACGGGCAATACGCCGATTATGGACTTCAGTATTTTTGAAGGTATGCGCACTCTGTCTGCCAATATCGCGGTGGAAATGCCGGAGGCGGAAGTTGACAGTACGCATTACCGGGTGTTGTTCCTCGCGGCTCTGGTGTTATTTGCATTTACCTTTGTATTTAACACTCTGGCAGAGGTTGTGCGTCAGCGTTTGCGTATCAAGTACAGCTCCCTGTGATGAAGGCTACGATGATGTTAGTGAGTGATGACTCATGATCAGAGAATGGTTCAAGTCCGGGAATCCCTGGATCTGGTTAACTGCCAGTGCGGTGAGTGTGAGCCTGATTTTGGTATTTGGTTTGTTGCTGCTGATTGCTGCACGCGGCCTTGGGCATTTTTGGCCTGCCACCGTGTGGGAATACGATTATAAAAACCAGGACAACAGTGTGGTGCGGCTTGTGGGCGAGGTGCATGACGAAGAAGCCGTTAGCGCACAGCGTTTACGTGAAGCGGGATTGGCTATTGAAGGTGATGAAGAGGTTACCCGTTATCTGCTCAAGACCGGTAATCGTGATGTCCTGGGCCAGGATTTTCGCTGGATACTGGAACCCGGCATTCAGGACATGCGCAAACCGGAAACCCTGCTGGCCATAGAGCGCAGGGAGTGGGGCAATTTATACGGCTATCTCAATGCTGTGCAGGAAAACCAGCAAACAGTAGCGGTGGGCAAGGGTGCATGGGAAAGTTTGCAACAGCGCTTGCAGCGTGCGACGGCACTGTTTGCACAGATTCGCGCATTGGAAAAAGGTGAGATTGGCTCCATTAACTATGGACTGGAACGTTTGCGTCTGCGTGAGCGCGGCCTGGAACTGGAAAACAATACGGACCCTGCCGAACGGGAAAGCATTAAACAAGAACGTGCCGCATTAAATGCGGAATACGAAGGACTGCAAAAACAGCTGACAGATTTATATCAGGATATTAACCGGGATCAGATAATGGTCACGGTATCCACCGGGGAAACGGTGATGGTGCCGTTGGCCAAAATAGTGCATGCCTATCGACCTAACGCCATGTCGCTGCTCGACAAACTGGGTTTTTACATGGCCAAGGTATGGGAGTTTGTCAGTGACGAACCTCGTGAAGCCAATACCGAAGGCGGTATTTTCCCGGCCATTTTCGGCACAGTGATGATGGTGATTATCATGTCCATCATGGTGGTACCCTTTGGCGTGGTGGCCGCTGTATACCTGCGTGAGTATGCCAAACAGGGGCCGTTGACACAGTTGATCCGCATTGCCGTGAATAATCTTGCTGGTGTGCCATCTATTGTTTACGGTGTGTTTGGCCTGGGTTTTTTTGTGTATTTTCTGGGCGGCAATCTGGACCAGCTGTTTTTTCCGGAGGCATTACCGACACCGACCTTCGGTACTCCCGGTTTGCTGTGGGCATCGTTAACGCTGGCATTGCTGACAGTGCCGGTAGTGATTGTGGCCACAGAAGAAGGTTTGTCACGGATTCCGAAATCCGTGCGTGAGGGCAGTCTTGCACTGGGGGCAACCAAGGCTGAAACGTTATGGCGTACCGTGCTGCCCATGGCCAGCCCGGCGATTATGACAGGTCTGATTCTAGCCATTGCCCGTGCTGCCGGTGAAGTGGCACCGTTGATGCTGGTGGGTGTGGTGAAACTGGCACCATCGTTACCTCTGGATGGCAATGCCCCCTTCTTGCATCTGGATCGAAAATTTATGCACCTGGGTTTTCATATTTACGACGTGGGTTTTCAAAGCCCCAACGTTGAAGCGGCACGACCGCTGGTATATGCCACGGCATTGTTACTGGTGCTGGTGATTGTCGCGCTGAATCTGACAGCCATTGCCATTCGCAATCGTCTGCGTGAAAAATATCGCGCGCTTGAGAATTAATCCGGACTCCTGATTGAAATAACCTATGACTGATACAAAGCAAACATCCGATACGCCAGTGAGTGGCAACACGCCAACTCATGCCATTGATATTGAAGTGTTGTCGCGTGGTCGCAATATGCGGCAAATAGCTGACGAAACCCCATGCCTGAAAATACAGGGGCTCAATTTATTTTATGGCCAAAAGCAGGCATTGCATAATATTGACATGGTGATTCCCAAACAGCAGGTGACGGCTTACATCGGCCCCAGTGGTTGTGGTAAATCGACTTTGCTGCGTTGCATCAATCGTATGAATGACTTGGTGGACGGCGTACGTATTGATGGCAAGATTTTGCTGGATGAGCAAAATATTTATGACAAATCGGTCAATGTTGCCGATTTGCGCCGAAGAGTGGGTATGGTGTTTCAAAAACCCAACCCGTTCCCCAAATCTATTTATGAAAACGTAGCCTATGGTTTACGTTTGCAAGGTGTAAAAGACCGTCGAACAATGGATGGCGTGGTGGAAGATGCACTTAAAAGTGCAGCGTTATGGGATGAAGTGAAGGACCGGCTGCACGACAGTGCTTTTGGTTTATCCGGTGGTCAGCAACAGCGGTTGGTGATTGCGCGAGCCATTGCCATTGAGCCGGAAGTATTATTGTTGGATGAACCTGCTTCGGCACTGGACCCTATTTCCACGCTGAAAATCGAAGAGCTGATTTACGAACTGAAAAACAAATACACCATTGTCATTGTTACGCATAACATGCAACAGGCAGCACGAGTGTCAGATTACACAGCCTTTATGTACATGGGCAAGTTGATTGAATATGGTGATACCAAAACGTTGTTTACCAATCCGCATCAAAAACAGACCGAAGATTATATTACGGGTCGTTACGGTTAAGGGCTACGCTTTATACACATTTAAAATCTAACGCAAAGGCGCTAAGACGCAGAGGCCGCAAAGTTTTTTTACGCTAAACCCCAAAAAACATCACTCACTATGAGGCCGCTCGTTTAAATGATTTTTCTTCACGCTTTAGCCCTTGGTTCACATTTAAGTCTATTACCGTAGAGAGGTTAAACATGGGAACAGGAAATATCAGTCATCACATTTCACAACAGTTTAATGAAGAGCTGGAAACGATTCGTCACAAAGTGTTGACTATGGGCGGTCTGGTGGAAGAGCAGATTGAAAATGCGACTGCCGCGCTGGTGTCGGGTGATGTTGAACAGGCGGAAGGGGTGATCAGTCGTGATTATCAAGTCAACGCCTACGAAGTGGCTATTGATGAAGAATCCATACAGATATTGGCACGCCGACAACCGGCAGCGGGTGATCTGCGTTTGATTGTTGCGGTGATTAAAACCATTACTGATCTGGAACGCATGGGTGATCAGGCAGAAAAAGTGGCGCGCATGGCGATTCATCTGGCCGATATGGAACGACCCAAAAATCAATACAGTGAACTGGAGCACCTGAGCGATCAGGTGCGCAAAATGTTACGTGGTGCGTTGGATGCCTTTGCGCGTATGGATGCAGAAGCGGCAGCGGGTGTGGCGCAGGAAGATCTCAAAGTGGATGCGGAATACGATGCCATCATGCGGCAGATGATCACCTTCATGATGGAAGACCCGCGCAATGTGCGACGAACACTGGATACCATGTGGTCAGCGCGCGCATTAGAACGCATTGGCGACCATGCACGCAATATTTGTGAATACGTGATTTATCTGGTGAAAGGTAAAGATGTGCGTCACATCAGCCTGGAAGAACTGTCGAAAGAAGCGAGTGATTGAATGCTGAAATAGCATGTAGATCCACAAAACTGCGCGCTGATGTGCGATGTAATGCGTTAAGGAATGGAGAATCTATGATCGTAGTGTATGGAATTAAAGAAGCGTTAAACCCGATAAAATCTAAGCTATCGAATGTCATTCATGGTTGTATGCAAACCGTTCTGGGAATGCCAGAAGATAAAAGGGCTCATCGGTTTATTCCTATGGATAAGGAAGATTTTTATTATCCCGGAGGGCGTAGTAGCGCATATACGGTAATAGAAATAAATATGATGGCAGGGCGAGAGCCTGAAACACAGAAAGAATTGATAAAAGAGATATTCAAAAAAATCGAAAGTGAAATTGGCATATCACCAATAGATATTGAAATAACAATCAAAGAGCAGCCAGCCCATTGCTGGGGATTCAGGGGCATTACGGGTGATGAAGCCAAGTTGAATTACAAGATAAACGTGTAGTTTTAAGTTATGACGTTCTGTCTAAATTGCGCGGGTACACTCATAACACAGACAGTAGGGGGAGGGGGGATGACTAAAAACACTAGCATTACATTGGGCGCCCACTTTGATGGCTTCATAGCCGGGCAAGTTAACAGTGGCCGTTTTGGTTCTGCAAGTGAGGTGGTTAGAACAGCGCTTAGGTTGCTTGAACATACTGAGAGCAAGTTTGAAACTTTGAGGCATATGCTGGCTGAAGGTGAGCAGAGAGGCATTGCAGATTATAACTACGATGAGTTTATGGCAGAGCTTGATAGCGAAAACGGCAAGTCTCAACAAGCAACATCGCTTTAGAGACCTCTGTCGCTTATTGAATACCGGAATGTTAAGGCTGACTTGGCACCGCCTGAAAAAGGCGGCAATAGCCGACAGAGACCTCACGGTTTATTAAAAGCTGTTTTTCCTTAACTTTAAGCAGATGAATTAATTTTGATCAAGATCATGGTGTGCTTCATGGGTTTTAGGACCAGCGCTCGTTAACGACCACCTGCTCGCTATCACCCGTCGCAGTTTCAATCCGGCCAATGACGCTGGCACTTTCGCCTTGTTCAGTGAACCAGCGCAATGTGGGTTCCACGTCAGTCTCGGCCACACACAGCACCATGCCGACACCGCAATTAAAGGTGCGGTACATTTCTTCGTCGGTGACGTTGGGGCACTGGTAATAAAAAGTATAAAAACTGACCATCCCCGCTTCTTTCTACCCAACAATTTCATATTACTCGATGGTTTTTTGGCTCCCCTAAAATTATAAAAATGTTGGAAGACAAACTTTTTTTATATCCTCAGGGTTTGAAATAGTGAGCCATGCTTGTTGAGGTTTCCTGTTGGGCCGTATTTATTATGTCAATAAAATGACTCCTCTTGCTGAGCAGGTCACGCTTAAAATAGCATCGATTGTGTTTTTGTCGAAAAATTTTACACCTTTGGTTTTTATGTAAAGGCAGATTATAAATATTACAGCATAAACAATACTTTATATTCTCTGGCCTGTTTTTTGCTTAGGTTTCCCTGTTGCTTAATACACGATGTTTTTAGAATAAAGCGCAAATCATGGTTCGTATAACGG
>WFQM01000036.1 GCA_015487095.1 Gammaproteobacteria bacterium
AACAGCTTGAAACAAGCCTGAAAGAAGCTGAAAAAGATTTTCGCTCTCTTTACATAATGTCCGCCCATTTTATGGATAATGGTACCCCGCCACATAAAGAAGACCTGGATCAAATCGCCAAACATTTATTAGACTCGCCACAAAATGCCGCGGAAAAAGACTGGGCATGCATTGATTTAAGCAACCAGAATCTTGATGGCATTAATCTAAGCGGAGCTTATTTAGAGCAGGTAAATTTTTCTGGCGCAAGCCTGGTAGGGGCAAACTTAAGCGGTGCCATTTTATCGCGTGCCAACCTGGCGCAAGCAAACTTCACGGGTGCAAATCTTGAAGGGGCCAACATTGGCGCAGTTCATGCCCATAAAACCAACTTTACCGACACCAATCTTCACTCCGCCAAATTGTCCAGAGGTGATTTTACCGGGGCAAACTTTACCCGGGCAACGATTACGGACATTGAGTCCCTGGAAATAATCATTCAATCCGCCATATTTAATGAAGCCGAATTACCTGACTTCAACTTTATAGAATTAAATATTTCCGGTGTCAGTTTTGTTGGGGCAAACCTTAGCACAGCATCTTTCATGAAATGTTCTGTTCATAACTGCGACTTTTCCAATGCTACATTAAACCGAAGCACCTGGGCTGACAGTCAATTGGAGCACTGCCGCTTTGACCATGCCGACATGACCAGTAATTGTTTTGTAACAACCGATGATGAATTTACCGCCTTTGACAACATGAGCTTTAAAAATGCCTGTGTAGAAAAGTGCAACTTTCAAAACCTGATTTTAAACAAAGCACTTTTCACCAACGCCAGAATGGACGGTGCCATTTTTAATGGTGCCGACTTAACAGGTGCCGACTTCACCAATGCCCTGGCAAAATTCACTCAATTCCGGGGCGCAAAATTAACTCATGCCAAAATGGACAATATCAACCTCATGGAGGGCTCCCTGGCCAAAGCTCACCTCTCCAGCGCATCACTGACCAAAGCCAACCTGTATGCGGTGGACTTCCTCCGGGCAACCCTTGGTAATACAGATTTTAGCGGAGCATACCTTGAAGCTACGATCATTAAAGACTGGAGACCTTCATAATGGATGGCGTAACACTTTCTCAGCAGGTTAAAGGTGGGGAAATATATCACCAGGAGAATTTCTCCAACCTGCTCTGCCAAAATCAGGATTACTCCGGCGGCACATTTATTGAAGTCACATTTGATCACTGCGACTTTAGTGCCGCAAACCTTAGCGAAGCGACATTCAAGGAATGCAGCTTTATATCTGCAATATTTAATGCTACAAATTTAGACGATACAAATTTTATCAGCTGCAACCTGTCCAATGCCAATTTCGATACCGCAAACATGGAATCGACCAAACTGATTGAGTCCAACCTCACTGATACCGTCATTATAAACACCCACTTGAACAGCAATGTTTTCAATGAGTGTCTTTGTGAAAAAATGACCTTTACCGGCAGTACTCTGGACACCACTCTGTTTTCTGATTGCAACTTGACAAAAGCAGACTTTTCAAAAACCACCATGATAAAAGCAATTTTCTTTGGGAGTCAATTTAAGGATAATCTTTTTAAAGAAGCGATTATCAACCTCTCTTACTTTCAGAAAGCCAATCTAAAAAATATTGATTTTAGCGACATCGATTTAAATCAATCTCAATTTTCTGAATGTGAATTAGAAAATTGCAACTTCAATAATGCACAAATAAAACAAGGTGGTTTTATGCAAACTTCTCTTGTTAAGTGTAATTTCGATGGCACAGACCTTGAAGCCGCCATGTTTATGGCATCAGACTTGACCGGTGCCAGCTTTAAAAAAGCAAACCTGGCCATGGCTAATTTGCAAAAAACCAAACTCATTGGCACTGACTTTTCCAATGCCAATATGGAAATGGCAAACTTATCAGAGGCCACTGCTAACCTGAGTTCTTTTGTTGGTGTCAACCTTACCGATGCAGATTTGTCACACACCACAATATACGAATCTGATTTTACTAATAGCAATATGTTTCGCACTAAAATGCATGAAACACTGGATGCAAAAAACATCTGGGAAGGTGCAAATAAATCTGCCGCCATAGGCACAAACAAACAACGCTTAACCGCCGAATTATGGAGCAAAAAATGAATCCAGAACCAAACAACATTCTCCCATTTCAAACCCCGGCTGACGGTGTTTTGCAAACTGCACAGGTAGTGTCTATCAGCGACAAAGGCATTATTATTTCTATTTCCGGCATTGAACTTACCGCAAAAGTCGCCTTTAGCTGCCTGGTACAACCTTTGGTAAGTGATATTGTTCTGTGGACCCCATCTGAGACAGAGGGAAATTATATCCTCGC
Source organism: Gammaproteobacteria bacterium (assembly GCA_015487095.1). Classification (GTDB taxonomy): domain Bacteria; phylum Pseudomonadota; class Gammaproteobacteria; order SZUA-152; family SZUA-152; genus SZUA-152. The sequence continues at coordinate 2,367 of WFQM01000036.1, forward strand.
TATCGCCAGCCGGCCTGACAGCCAGGATATGGACCTCGCCTTTCCTGCCAACACCACAATGCATAGCGCAGAAGGCTCAATCAACATTCTTTCCAAACAGTCCGTCACTCTTGCTGCTGGAAAAAACCTGACATGCCTTGCTGAAAAAACCGTTCATAAAAGCCAACAAACCCTCATTGACTACGAAAAAGTGACTGCCAAAGGCAGCAACCTGGACGCATCGTTTAACAATATTCGATTATTTAGCGACATGCTCAATACCATGGCAAAGCAGGTCATGATGAAAGCGAAAAATTATTTCCGTCATACAGAGGATTATGATGAGATCAAGGCAAAACAAATGACTCGTTCGGCCAAGGGCGTTTATTCTGTGGATTCAAAATACACCGTCATGGTCAGCAAAAAAGACACCAAGATCGATGGTGAGCGTATACACATGGGCTAAAGCCCATTTACGAGGATATAGAATATGTTTGCAAACTGTTCATTAAACGGCATGAATATGGCCATGCCAGATGTATGTTTAACACCCATTCCAACCCCCACTGGGCCCGTTCCCACGCCTATCCCCTATCCTAACACTGCTCAATTAATGATGGCGGTAGGGTTTAACGTCAAACATTTAATCAGTATGATGCCCGCCCATAACCTGGGCACATCCATACCACTGAGCATGGGAGACAATGCGGGTGTTAATGGTGGAGTTGCTTCCGGTATGTTTATGGGCAAGTCCAGCCATATAAAGGGCAGCGTTAAAATTTTCACGGGAGGAATGCCTTCTACGCGCATGCTTGACCCAACAATTCAGAACCTGACCAATGCCCCAGGGGGAATGACATTGGCACCTTCACAAACCAAAGTAATCATCATGAGTTAAACCTAAATTAATCAGTTGAATCTACTGCGAACGCCTATGGCACAGAATCTAAAAGACTTTTTGTACTATTTTGAACTCACCGTATGGGTGATACGCTGTCGTCCAAAATAACCCAAAAAGTCTTCTATCTTCAGCACTATAGTCGTTCTCGCTACGATTCAACTGATTAATTTAGGTTAAACTCATTTTTCAACGACAATATATTAGCAGGATATAAAATGCCGGAAAATCAAAAATCAGAAAATGACCAACAGAAGGTTCAGGTGCATGTATCACCCGACCTGGACTATGCCTATAGAGATATGGTTAATATTTTCGTTGGCACAGGCGATGTTGTATTTGAATTTGGAAACCATCACCGGTCGATGCCCGGCAATATCACCGTATCAAATCGAATCGTGATGACTTATGCCAATGCTTTTGACCTTCAGCAAAAACTACAGCAGGTATTGATGGAAGCACAAAAACAAATGGCCCAGCAGATGCAACAGCAGCAAGCAGCACACAAAACATCACAGGAATAATTGGCGCTAATATTACCTATAGCGATTGAGATTTAGGCCCGACTGCGCGCCCCATTGATTCCATGACAGTGGTGAATACTCCCCTGGTTCAAATCCAGTGGCTTCGAGTTACGACTAAAATCCGGGTTGATCGCCCCTACGACCGATTGCCCCCTCCCTCGAAACCGGGAGAGGGGGTAAAAACAACTGCGCCGTCTAAAGACCTGGATTTTAATATCATTGCTCTCTGAGTCCACTCTTACGCTAACAACAACTTTTTTAATATTAATCAATAGTTTAATAGCAACCTATGGCAACACATAACATTCATTTGGCTAGTAATACGATAACAATAATGGTCAAAACAAATGAGATAGCTTGCCAGAATACGACTGGATTACGCTCTATTAACGGTGGCCGTGTTTTACTTAAAAATGCCTTATTGGGGCAGCGAAGGTCATAAATAAACTCTGATAATGTATCGTATCGTTTATGCGGGTCCGGGTGTACGGCTTTTTTAATTGCTTCATCTATCCATGCGGGTATTTCCCGGTCTTCGTTAAATACGCTACGATATTTCAATCTTCGCTGGGCGGCTTTGGTACGGGAATTTACTACCTGTGTACCATAGGGCGTTCTGCCAGAAAGCATGTGATAACAGATTATGCCCAACGAAAACAGATCGGAACGCTGTGTGCCGACGTCACCCAGAAAATATTCGGGTGCCGTGTAGAGTGCTGTACCAAGAATATTTTGCTGTTCAATCGGGCGGGTTATTTCCTTAAGACCTTCAACACGGACAGCACCAAAATCAATAATTTTCACCACGTCATTCTGGTCAATCATGATGTTGTCGGGTCTCAGGTCTTGATGAAACATTTCCTGGCGATGGAGTGCTCGCAAACCTTTGGCGATTTGTTCCACAATATTACGAACGTCTTCTACACTCGGCTTGGGGTGATCAGTCATCCATTGCTTTAATGTTTGCCCTTTTATGAATTCGGTCACAATATACAGGTAGCTTCGTTTTCGCGTTTGCAGACAGGGTTTTAACACATGGGCATTGTTGATACGGCGGGCAACCCATTCTTCCATCAGGAAGCGTTCCAGATAATCCGGGTTATCGCGAAGGTCAATAGAGGGGATTTTTAAGGCAACCTGTTTTTTGTTCTCAACATCCACAGCTAGATAAATGTGGCTGCGGTGACTGCTATGCAAATCGCGTATGATTTCATAACCGTCAAATATCATTCGGGGCTTGAGTTCAGGTGGAAAAGGCAATGCGGTTAATTGTTGATAAGCTTCATCGGCATTCTGAATGGGCAGTTGATCAATTCTAATGATTTGAATGCTTAAATTATCCGTACTGCCCTGTTGAAGAGCCTCTTCGATAATTAATGAGGCTGCTTTATCCAGGTCGCCAGCATGGTTCTTGACAGTCTCGATGATGAATTTGTCGTCTGTAAATTCGTAAACACCATCGGTAGCCAGAATAAAGAGGTCGCCAACATCCAGGGTAAAAAAGTGGTAATCCAGTTCAAGCTGCTCTTTCATACCTAGCGCACGTCGCAGGTAACTTTTCTCTTTTGAGACCCAGAGTCGATGGTCTTCGGTAATCTGTTCGAGATTTTTATCAATTAAACGATAGACGCGGGTATCTCCCACATGAAAAATATGTGCGGTATTGGACTTGATCACCAAAGCTGTGAATGTGCAAACATATCCCTTGTCTGGCGAGTAACGATATGGACTATTGCGGGTTTGCAGGTAAAGCCAGGAGTTTGTCGCCTTTAATACACGTTGTACGGAGGTTTTGACTGTCCAGGACTCTGGGGTGCAATAGTAATCCTCCAGAAAGCTTTTGATGGCAACTTCACTGGCGTGTTGACTGACACCACTGCTGCTTATGCCATCCGCCAGCGCAATGGCAATTCCTTTTGATGTCAGCTGTGGTTCTTTAGGGATGCAGGCACCATGAAAGTCCTGATTGATTTCCTTGCGGCCTTTATCCGTTCCCTGCCCGATAGATATGTTTAGCTGGTTTGGCATTAGTGAAAGTCGCTCCTGCCCTGCTACACACCTTCAGACTTTAGGTGTAGCCAAAGGCCGGAGCGCCTTATATTAAGTTATTTGCTGATTTTACGATCAGGACATGTTTTCACATGCGTGTAGTATAAGGGCAGTGCGACAAACAACAGACCACCGACCAAATTCCCCAGGACAGTTGGCAGTTCATTCCAGATAAGATAATCAGCAACAGTAAAGTCACCGCCCATAATCATGGAAAAAGGGAACAGGAACATATTAACGATTGAGTGTTCAAAACCCATGTAGAAGAACAACATGATTGGCATCCACATAGCAGCGATTTTTCCGGTTGCTGAGGTCGAGATCATCGCGCCAACAACACCCATGGAAACCATCCAGTTACACAGCATGCCACGCATAAAGATGGTTAACCAGCCTTCAAGGCCATGTGCTTTATAGCCCACCGTTCGGGATTCGCCAATGTGGCCGACTTTTTCTGCAATCGCACCTCCGTCGATGTTGTAACCATAGGTTAAGACAAAGGACATAATAAATGCCACCGTCAGCGCCCCCCCCAGGTTCCCCAGAAAAACCCAACCCCAGTTGCGTAAAATTTGTCCGACGGTTACACCGGGTCTTTTATCAAGCCAGGCAAGAGGCACCAGTGTAAATACACCGGTCAACAAATCAAACTTCATTAAGTACAGCATTATGAAGCCCACAGGAAAGAGTACTGAGCCAAGGAGAAGCGACCCTGTTTGTACGATAACCGTAATCGCAAACATGGCCGCAAGCGCCAGAACGGCTCCCGCCATGAAGGCTCGAATAACGGTGTCCTGCACAGACATGTAAATTTTGGACTCACCCGCATCCACCATTTTTGTAACGAACTCTGAAGGCTCTAAATAAGACATAATTTTTCCTTTTCTACTCCATACGATTAGTCAGTATTATTTTTCGTGAAAGCATGGGGTTGAGGCAGTGCAGGTTTCAGGCCAAAAACACATTCCCCCTACAACCCTATGATTAGATGTTTTTTTTGATGAGGCGTATTTTTTTGTGGAAAAAAAAGTCTACCCACGCACAAATTATGTGCATGCTGCCACTTTGTGGTGCGCAAATGTATTGATTTCATTTATCCCGAGAAATACAAGCAACGGGGTTCTTCGTAGAAGTGTGTAAAGTCTAAGGAGCCATATTCAACCAGATACAACACAGTTGATTGTGGTGTTTTCTACAAGCGTGGATAGGATAATCGACGTTCAGTTTTAGCCAGTCGATGCCAGGGTCGGTAGAGAGGAATGAGAAACAACTACACCGCCGACGCTAGCCCAAAAGCCTCTAAGGAATGGAACACAATAACTCACACAATTGGCACCTCTGCTTCAGCCCGTCTTCGCCCGTTCTTCAATCACAAAAGCTCGAAATAGAACGACTATTCCTGCACTTTTGTTCAATCAGAACGGGCGAATACGAACTAAATCAGAGCACCACTTATATAAGTTATTGTGTTCCATTCCTAAGGCTTTAGCTAATGGGGTATTCACAAAATGTGGGAATTGGTCGGGGCGAGAGGATTTGAACCTCCGACCACCTGCACCCCATGCAGGTGCGCTACCAGGCTGCGCTACGCCCCGATTTTTCTGTTGAAAACGTCAAAAACACATAGGCTCTTACAACAGAGCGACGCATTCTACTCTAGGAGCAGACTGATAGGAAGGGCGCATTAGCGTTTAAGGATTTCCAACACGTCTTCCAGCTCACTGATCATCTGATGAATAATCTGGCGGCTGTGATTTATGTCTTCTTTTGCTTCTCCGCCCGCCAGTTTTTGTCGTGCGCCACCAATGGTGAAACCATGCTCATACAACAGGCTGCGGATCTGGCGAATCATGATGACATCATGACGCTGGTAATAACGACGGTTGCCACGACGTTTCACCGGTTTTAATTGTGGAAACTCCTGTTCCCAGTAACGCAATACGTGTGGTTTTACGCCACACAGCTCACTCACTTCACCAATAGTGAAATAGCGTTTGCCGGGTATGGGAGGGAGTTCGTTATTGTTGGCTGCTTCCAGCATAGGCCTCAACTCGTGCTTTCAGCTTTTGGCCTGGGCGAAATGTCACGACCCGACGGGCTGAAATGGGAATTTCCTCACCCGTTTTGGGGTTTCGACCGGGGCGTTCGTTTTTGCTACGCAGATCGAAATTCCCAAAGCCTGATAGCTTCACTTGATTACCACCTTCAAGCGCATCTCGAATCTCTGCAAAAAAGAGTTCAACGATTTCTTTTGCTTCACGTTTATTCAGGCCCAGTTCTTCATACAGCTTGTCTGCCATTTCAGCTTTGGTTAGCGCCATACTTTTTTCTCACTTGTGTCGAAGCTATTGGTTGAAACTGTTTGCTCGTATCGCAGTGTTCGTCCGTAATTTACTGTCGTAATGCCGCGCCCAGCTGATCGGTTAGCGCTGTAAGTATGGGGGCCATGGCCTCCTCGACATCTGCCTCTTCAAGTGTGCGCGAGCGTTCCTGGAAGGTCAAGCCAAACGCAACACTTTTTCTACCGGAATCAATACCTTTGCCTTGATACACGTCAAATAACTGGAAGTTGTCCAGCAAGTCTGTAGCGGCATTTTTCACCACATCCTTAAGCTGATTCAGGGGTATTTTTTCATCGATAACCACGGCGATGTCACGACGAATAGACGGGAATTTCGATAAAGCAGAAAACTGTGGAATTTCTGCATTTTCGAAACATTTCAGCGCAATTTCGAACAAAAACACCTTTTGCGACAAACCGAGCCTGGCCTCCAGCGCGGGATGCAAAGCACCGATACTGCCTATTTTTTCACCACTTTCGTTATAAATTGCCGCAGATTGACCAGGATGCAGCGCAGGTTCCTGTTCGGCCACAAAGGTGAAATGTTCAACTTTTGATACGGTAGCCAGTAAGCTTTCGACATCGCCCTTGAGATCAAAGAAATCCATCGGGCGTGGTTTTTGCGCCCACTGCTCGGGAGCCCAGCTCCCGGTGACAACGCCAGACAGATAACTTTCCTGTTTTATTTCATCGCCTTGCGGAACAAACTTCAGACCCGACTCGAAGAATTTCACGTCTGTCTGCTGACGATTCAGGTTGTGCAATACGGCCTGCACCAAACCCGGCCAGTGGCTGGTGCGCATCACCGACATGTCCGCCGAGATCGGGTTTGTCAGCGCAATACCGGCTTGCCCGGGGTCGAACAGTTGTTGCAATTCCGGATCAATAAAGCTGTAAGTGATGGCTTCCTGATAGCCACGACTCACCAGAATGTTCTGCAAGCGCGACAATGGAACACGGCTTTCCGGAATCGGCTGGATATGCGCTGCGGACTGCGGCAGCGTGGTGGGCAGGTTAGCGTAACCATAAACCCGCGCAAGCTCTTCGATGAGGTCTTCTTCAATAGTAATATCAAAACGGAAGCTGGGTGCAATGACCTGCCAGCTTTCACCTTCTGTTGCTGTACTCATGGTTGTACTCATACCCAGTCGGGTCAGGATGTCGGTCACATCATCCGCAGAAATCGCCTGACCCAAAACGCGGGCAATACGCTCGGCCCGCAGAGTAATGGTATTACGTGTCGGCATCTGTGCATCATGAATCACTTCAACCACCGGGCCAGCGGCACCACCCACTGTTTTTAATAACAATGCAGTAGCACGGGCCAGTGCGCGCTGTTGCAATTCCGGGTCCACACCCCGTTCAAAGCGGTGGGATGAGTCCGTATGCAAACCATAGCTGCGCGCTTTCCCCGCGATGCTAAGCGGATTGAAAAAGGCGCTTTCCAAAACAATGGAGGTGGTTGCGTCACCCACCGCAGAGTCCGCGCCGCCCATAATGCCTGCCAATGCCAATGGTATGGTTTCATCGGCGATCAGCAATGTACCGGGAACCAGATCGATTTTTTGTCCGTCCAGCAACGTCATCGACTCACCCTGCCGGGCATGACGCACCTGAATGTCACCATTAATTTTGGCGAGATCAAAGGCATGCATGGGCTGACCCAGTTCAAGCAGCACAAAGTTGGTGATATCCACCACCGGCCCCAAACTGCGCAGGCCACTGCGCCGCAGTGCTTCCTGAATCCACATGGGTGTCGTGGCAACGGGATTAATGCCTTCGATCACCTGACATAAATAACGCGGACAATCCTCGGGGGCTGTGACCGTCACCGGGAGCTGTTTATCCGAGGTAATTTCTGCTTCAGCACCCTCATCCACCATCACCGTGGTTTTGCACAGTGTGGCAACTTCCCGTGCAATACCGGCAATGCCCAGACAATCACTGCGATTGGGGGTAAGGCTTAATTCAATGGAATTATCATCCAACCAGAAGTATTCACGAAGATCCTTACCTATGGGCGCGTCTACTGGCAGGGCCATCAAACCATCCACACCCTCGCCCATGCCCAGTTCTTTTGATGAACACAGCATGCCAAAGGATTCCACACCGCGCAGTTTTGCTTTTTTGATTTTCATGCCGCCCGGCAATGTTGCGCCCACTTTGGCCACGGGCACACGCATATCAACAGCCACATTAGGTGCGCCACAAACAATTTGCAGATATTCACTTTCGCCCACATCCACCTGGCACACTTGTAATTTGTTGGCATCAGGATGCGGTGCAATACTTTTTACCTGCCCCACAACGGTATTGTTAAATTCGCCAGCAACAGGTTCAATGCCTTCCACTTCCAAACCCGCCATGGTCATCACCACAGAGAGTTCTTCGGTGCTCATTTTTGGGTCAACCCATTCACGTAACCAGTGTTCGCTGAATTTCATTGTTTGTTTACTCTACTGTGAATTAAGCGCTAAAAACGCGCTGCTTTTAAAAAATCACCGGGTGTTTATTAATGCAGAGGACGTAAAATTTTTCGTGTTTTTCTCTGCGTCTCTGCGACCTCTGCGTTTATCACTCGTCACTTGTCAGGGCCCACGACAACATAATTTCTCAATGTACTTCCGGGTAGCTTACTCGATTCGGGGGTTATACCATGGCCGTCAGGCTAAACAAGCTTGTTCATTATTATAATGAAAACCTTCACTAATCAGTCATTTGAAAGTGATAAAATAGAGCCTGTGCAAGGTTATGGTGGAACCGCTACGCTTGTTCCACCCTACGCCACTGTCAATATCCCGGTTCCACCATGACCTGCGACTCTATTCGCTGAATAGAGCGGAACAATAAAACCGATAAACACCCTGCTTTTAAAAAAAGCCGGGTATTTAACGCAGAGGTCGCAAAGTTTTTCGTGTTTTTCTCTGCGTCCTTTGCGTCTCTGCGACCTCTGCGTTTACAACTCATTATTTGTCAACGCCACGACAACATAACTTCTCAATGTACTTCCGGGTAACCTGCCCGGTTCAGGCGTTTACACTCCTGGATTCCGGCTAAAAACATGCCGGAATAACGGTGCTTTCAACAAATAAAGTGCTAATAAAATGATTTAGCCTTTAATTCGCATTCTACCCTTTAATTGAACTGGCGCAAAAAACGCAGGTCGTTTTCGAAAAACAGTCGCAGATCATTCACGCCATAGCGCAACATGGCGAGGCGTTCCACTCCCATGCCAAAGGCAAAACCGGTAAATTTCTCACTATCCACATTCACATGTGACAACACTGCCGGATGCACCATGCCGCACCCCAACACTTCCAGCCAGCCGGTGTGGCTGCACACACGGCAACCTTTGCCGCTGCACATCACACATTGAATATCCACTTCTGCGGAAGGCTCGGTAAACGGGAAATACGAGGGGCGAAAACGCACCGAAAGATCCTGCTCAAAAAAGTGTCGCAGGAATTCGTCGATGATGCCTTTCAGATCAGCAAAAGTCACACGGTCATCCACCAATAAACCTTCCACCTGATGAAACATGGGCGTGTGCGTTAAATCAGAATCACAACGATAAACACGCCCGGGGGCAATAATACGCAAGGGCGGCTCACGTTCTGTCATCACCCGTACTTGCACTGGCGATGTGTGTGTACGCAACACCGTGTGCTCATCAAAATAAAACGTATCGTGCATGGCCCGCGCCGGGTGCGACTCGGGAATGTTCAATGCCTCGAAGTTATAATAATCGTTTTCGATTTCCGGCCCTTCGGCAATTTCAAAACCCAGTTGGGTAAACAGGGCTTCAATACGATGCAGTGTGCGTGTCACCGGATGCAGACCACCGTTTTGTTGCCCACGCCCCGGCAGCGTGACATCCACCGCTTCTGCCGCAAGCCGGGCATTCAGTTCGGCAGCCTTTAATGTTTCATGACGTGACTCAATGGCCTTTTGCACGGACTGTTTGGCAATATTGATCACCTTGCCAACGTCACGGCGTTGCTCCGCTGGCAGTTTGCCCAGAGCCTGCATTTGTTGGGTCAGCACACCTTTTTTGCCTAAAAAATGTACTCTGACTTTATCCAGCTCAGTCAGGTCATTGGTGGTATCGATGGCTTGTTGCGCTTCGGTTACCCGTTTATCCAGATCTTGCTGCACGTTATTCCCCAGGCAGTTGATAGTTGCGTTTGCAATCGGCCACAATAAAATCGGCCCAATAAAAAAAGGGAAAGGTGTTGGCCTTTCCCTTTTGCGTTCTCTGCGGTCGAAACAGGTTGTCACTCACGCATGCATGAGTGACAAACAAATGATTAACCGGCGAGATTTGCCTTGGCTTTTTCAGCCAGTTGAGCAAAGGCCTTTTTGTCAAAAACCGCAATATCCGCCAGCATCTTGCGATCGACTTCAATCTCGGCGTTTTTCAGACCATTGATAAATCGGCTGTATGACAAACCACACTCACGGGCTGCCGCGTTGATACGGGCAATCCACAATGCGCGGAACTGACGTTTGCGTTGACGACGGTCACGATAAGCATATTGACCGGCTTTGGTCACCGCCTGAACGGCAACCCGATAGACGTTTTTGCGGCGGCCACTGTAACCTTTGGCCTTGGCAATGACTTTTTTGTGTTTGGCGCGTGCCTGTACGCCACGTTTTACTCGTGCCATTTCTCTTTTCCCCTAATAGACTAACAAAAAGCAGATACGTGATCGGCTTAAACGTACGGCAACATACGGTTCAACATGCTGACATCTGCATCATGAACCATTTCGCCAGAACGCAAATGACGTTTCCGCTTCGTGCTCTTCTTGGTGAGAATATGACGACGGTGTGACTGGGCGCGTTTAAAGCCCCCGGATGCTGTGCGTCTAAAACGCTTGGCAGCCCCACGATTGGTTTTCATCTTTGGCATAACAACTCCGCATTTTGCTTACATATGTTAAAAAAACAGCGCATTTTCGACTGGAAGTCTGGGTGTGCCACACCTGACCGACAGTAGCGCCCTCGTGCCAGCGCGTTTTTAATTCGGGAATAACCGACCAACACTTTATCAGTCCGGTTTTCGCCGGAATGACATCAGTCAGATATTCCTTAAAGTAAAAAGGCCTAGCTTTTTTTCGGCGAGATCACCATGACCATCAAACGACCTTCCATTTTGGAACGTTGCTCAACACTGCCATGGCCTTCTGATTGCACATCATTTGCTACCCGGTCCAGCAATTTTGCACCGAGTTCCTGATGAGCCATCTCCCGCCCACGGAAACGCAGAGTCACTTTCACTCTGTCTCCGTTGCTAAGGAACTTGATAAGGTTGCGTAGTTTTACCTTATAGTCCCCAATGTCCGTTCCCGGACGAAACTTCACTTCCTTGACTTGCGTCTGTTTCTGCTTCTTCTTTGCCGCGTGCTTCTTCTTGTTTTCTTCAAACAGGAACTTGCCGTAATCCATTACACGGCAAACCGGAGGCGCAGCATTCGGCACAATTTCTACCAGATCCAGATCGGCATCCAGCGCGGCCTGCTGCGCAGCATCAATCGGTACCACCCCAACCTGTTCACCCTCTGCTCCAATTAAACGCACTTCCGGTGCAGTGATGTCTTCGTTCAGGCGTACCTTTTTTTCTTGAGCGATGCTTCAATCCTCCAAAGTAGTGCGACCGCGACTCGCGATATCCGTAGCAAGACCTTCAGTAAACTGGGAAAGCGTCATACTTCCAAGGTCTTTGCCACTACGCGTGCGCACGGCCACTGTATCATTTTCAACTTCCTTATCGCCCACAACGAGCAGGTAAGGAATGCGTTGTAAAGTGTGTTCGCGGATTTTAAAGCCAATCTTCTCATTTCTCAAGTCCGATTTTGCCCGGAAGCCCCCGCCGCACAAGGCGTTTTCTACTTTTTGCACATATTCGTTGTTGCGATCAGTAATTGGCAGCACCATTATCTGGGTCGGAGCCAGCCATGCGGGGAAGGCTCCGGCGAATTCTTCAATCAAAATACCGATGAATCGCTCCAGCGAACCCAGGATGGCACGATGCAACATAACCGGCACCTGTTTAGAACCATCTTCGGCAATATAGTGGGCATCAAGCCGACCCGGCATGGAAAAATCCACCTGAATCGTGCCACATTGCCAGACCCGGCCAATGCAATCTTTCAGCGAAAACTCGATTTTCGGGCCATAAAAAGCGCCTTCACCCGGCTGCAAGTCCCACTCCAGCTTCTTGTTATTCAACGCTTTTTCAAGAGAATGCTCGGCCTTGTCCCAGTCAGCATCCGACCCTACCCGTTTTTCCGGTCGGGTGGACAACTTGATGATAACTTCTTCAAAACCAAAATCCCGATACACCTGGTACAGTAAATCAATAAACGCTGACACTTCGCTTTGAATTTGGTCTTCTGTACAAAAAATGTGCGCATCATCCTGAGTAAAACTGCGCACCCGCATTAACCCGTGCAACGTACCGGAGGGCTCGTTGCGATGACAGGAGCCAAACTCCGCCATGCGTAGCGGCAGATCACGGTAACTTTTTAATCCCTGATTAAATATTTGCACATGACAGGGGCAATTCATGGGTTTGATGGCATAAGTGCGTTTTTCTGACTCGGTGACGAACATATCATCGCGGAATTTTTCCCAGTGGCCGGATTTTTCCCACAGCACCCGGTCCACCACTTGCGGGGTTTTTACCTCGCCGTAGCCGTTTTTTGTCAGCACACCACGAATGTACTGCTCCACCTGCTGGTACAGCGTCCAGCCATTGGCATGCCAAAACACCATACCCGGCGCTTCCGGCTGGCTATGGAACAAATCCAGCTGACCGGCCAGACGACGGTGATCACGTTTTTCCGCCTCTTCCAGGCGATGCAAGTAGGCTTTGAGATCCTTTTTATTGCTCCATGCCGTACCATAAATACGTTGCAGCATTTCGTTATTGGAATCACCACGCCAGTAAGCACCGGCCAGTTTCATCAGTTTGAAGGATTTCAGTTTGCCCGTGGACGGCGCATGCGGGCCTCGACAAAGATCAATGAAATCACCCTGCTGATACAGCGAAAGCTCTTCACCACGCGGAATGGCTTCAATCAACTCAGCCTTGTATTTTTCGCCCTTCTCCAGAAAAAAGGGAATGGCCTCTTCCCGTGACATCACACTGCGCACGACCGGCAGATCCTGTTTCACAATCTCTTTCATGCGTTTTTCGATAGCCAGCAAATCATCCGGGCCAAAACCTGGCTCGTAGGCAAAATCGTAATAAAAACCATTTTCAATCACCGGACCGATGGTGACCTGCGCCTCGGGATAAAGTTGCTGCACGGCCTGTGCTAACAAATGTGCGCTGGTGTGGCGGATGATTTCCAGTCCATCTTCATCACGCTCGGTGATAATCGCCAGGGTGCTGTCATCATTAATAATGTATGAGGCATCCACCAGCACATCGTTGACACGCCCGGCCAAAGTAGCTTTGGCCAAACCGGGGCCAATGTCGGCAGCCACATCCAGAACCGAAACAGGGTGATCAAAAGGTCGTTGAGAACCATCAGGCAGGGTTATAGAAGGCATATTCTTTTCTCCAGTGGTGATCCATACGAGAGATCACATGTTGTGCGGCAGAACCGCGATAATTTAAGGTTTCTTTCCAAACGTAGGGTGGGCAGGTTTTTTGCCCAACGTACGGCTACAACAAAGCGGACGCACTTTAACCGTCTGGCTACAAACTGTCAAAAAGCAAGGGGGAAGCTATCCATCAGCATGCAACCGCCTCTAACCAAAAATAGTTGGCCAGAATGTAAAACCGGCGGTCAGGTAATCACCGTAGGCGCATCGCGCCCGGTGTGACGCTGGATGCCAGCCAGCTCGTCGGCAATAGCAACGAGATCAGCCAACGCCACCTGAGTATCCTGTTCATGACGCTGCACATCTCCCTCAAAGCGTTCCAGATAAACCCGCAGCGTCGCACCTTCTGTGCCAGTACCGGAAAGACGAAAAACGATACGATCTCCCCCCTCAAAAGTAATGCGAATCCCCTGCCCTGTGCTGATCGAGCCATCTACCGGGTCGGTATAACTGAAATCATCGGCATAAGCCACGCACAAATTGCCAAACGACTCCCCCGGCAGAGTAGCGAGACACGCCCGTAATTCCGTCATCAAAGCCTCGGCACCAACTTTGTCCACTCCCTCATAATCATGACGGGAGTAAAAATTACGACCATAGCGCGCCCAATGTTCACGCATCATATCTGCCACTGGCTGCTGACGCACCGCAAGAATATTGAGCCAGAACAATACCGCCCACAAACCATCTTTCTCTCGCATATGGTTGGAACCGGTACCAAAGCTCTCTTCCCCGCACAGCGTGACCTTGCCCGCATCCATTAAATTGCCAAAGAACTTCCAGCCGGTAGGCGTTTCAAAGCAGTCAATACCCAGTGCCTTCGCAACACGATCCGTCGCCATACTGGTGGGCATGGAGCGGGCCACACCCGCCAGCCCTGTGGCATAACCAGGAACCAGAGTAGCGTTGGCAGTCAGTACAGCCAGACTATCGCTGGGCGTCACAAAAAAATTGGCACCAAGCACCATATTGCGATCACCATCTCCATCAGAGGCCGCACCAAAATCAGGCGCGTTATCGCTAAACATCTCCTCAACCAATTGCTTCGCGTAAACAAGGTTCGGATCAGGGTGGCCGCCGCCAAAATCCGTCAGCGGCACACCATTAATCACTGTACCAGCCGATGCCCCCAGGCGACGCTCCAGTATCTCCGTCGCATAAGGGCCAGTGATAGCATGCATGGCATCGAAACGCAGACGAAAACCACCACGAAACATGGCGGCAATAGCATCAAAATCAAACAACGAGGCCATTAATTCCGCGTAATCACCCACCGGATCAATAACACTGACAAGCATCCCGTCTAACGTAAACTCATGCACCTGATGCAAAGCAATATCAGTTTCATCGCTGATGTGATACTCACGAATTTGCCTGCTGTGCTCAAAAATAGCATCGGTGATCTTCTCCGGTGCCGGACCACCATTGCCGATATTGTATTTGATGCCGAAGTCACCATCAGGCCCACCGGGATTATGACTGGCCGAAAGGATAATACCGCCGAAAGCCTGATGTTTACGGATCACACAGGAAGCCGCCGGGGTGGAAAGCAAACCATCATGCCCCACCAGCACACGGCCAAAACCGTTGGCCGCAGCCATACGCAAGATAACCGCAATGGCCTCCAGGTTGCCGTAACGACCATCACCACCCAGCACCAAAGTCTCACCCTCAAAACCGTGAAGACTGTCAAAAATGGATTGAACAAAGTTTTCCAGATAATGCGGCTGCTGGAAAACACGAATCTTTTTGCGCAAACCGGAGGTACCGGGCTGCTGATCGAGGAATGTCTGTGTCGAAATGGTTTGTCGAGTCATGATGAAAGATTTTTTCAGGTGATGCAGCGAAACATTACCACATTCCACACTTGCACCCTAATACGCCGTATGTGAGAGGCAGCCATTTTTTCTGTCCTAGCTAAAAGTACGCAAGTTGAGGAATACCTCACCCCCGCCAGACTGACTACTATTCATGCAGCCATAAAACCAGACCGAGGCCAAGCCAAATGCAAAAGCAGACTAATTATTGCTATTTGTTTTTCTCTCCTCATTATTTATTTTTTCCTGAATAAAAGCCAACTGATGTTCCTCATCATCAAGATTTATTGAAAAAATAATTTTTTTACTGGTATCAGTTATTTTTGGAAGCTGAACTCTTATAAAGCTGTCCATTTTTTCACCCGGCAATATCATTGCAGTATCCGGCATAAGTAATTCCATACCTCTCAGAGTTTCTTCATGCCTTTTTTTTGATTTAGCACGACGTTCTTCATGTTTTTTTTGTCGTTCCAGGCTGGTGGAAGCAGAATTGCCACCCGCACTTACCGCAGCATCCAATGCATAAATAAAACTCCCCAAAGAATCCCATGCATTACTGGTTTTTTGCGATGACTTTGCCTTTCGAATAAGTTCTTCTCGCCTGAATACTTCCAGATCCATTGTTTCATCAACACTCAAATCATAACTGCGAGCTGAAATATCACTAATTGAAAATTCCATATTATTTGATGACCTATTTTCTATAATGAGCATAAAATCTCCCCATCCTTTATTTCTTATCTTTTCTGATTTAGGTGACAAACCAACCCGATTATACTTTTTAGAGGTGAGTATTTTTCGATCATCTTTATGAATTAATTCTTGGTAATCTGCTGGTAATGCGCTGATTTTTCCATAAGTAGAACACCCAACGACCATTATGGAAACTAATACAATAGTGAATCTTAAACACATCCATTTAATGTTCTTCGCCACACTTCCCTCCCAGGATAAAGGTTTGTTCTGAGTGATTATAACTCAACAATCACCATCTTTAACTGATGGCTGTTGAATTAAAATTTATTACTGAGTATTTGACGCAAAGTTCGCGAAGACACAAAGAGCACAAAAAACAGTAAAAAATTTTCATTATTTTCGTTTAAAATACTTGGCTTGAATAGTGTTACACACCTTCAAAGTCCAGCCTGAGCAATTATCTTATTATTTATACCCATGGTGTTTGGAATTAATGCTCACAACAACCCAACTACTATTTTATTTGTCACCACTCAGTGAATGTCGCACCCAAACAATAGAAAGATTATCACCATCAAGCTAATGAATTTCATCCGCCGCCCTTGTATTCTCATCTACAAAAAAACCTGTGTGAGCCAGTATGTAAAATAGACGAAAAATCAGAAGGTGGGAAAATGTCGGTTATTCCAAGATATTATTAATGCCACCGGGCATGCTACCTTTTACCGTTCTAAATTTATAGCCAGATAAAGAGTAACCTCTCGTTTTTCAAAAAACCTCAAACTAAAGTTTGGGTGCTCTAATATTATTCCCCACCTGAACCCCAATATTTTTATTGATATAAGCACGTGTTTGTTGTGTCGTTCGTACCATCTCGGCAGGATTGCTCAATGTCGCGACGAGACTACCCACAAGACCGGTATTCTTGCTGCCAATAGTGCCAAGCTGAATATCAAGGCTGGCACCACACTCGGCCAGTACTTTGTCTTGCTGTTGTGAAATCATTAAATGATCAATCGATACTCTGGATGCCTGAGTACATTGTTGCGCCTGAACAGCAGATGGGGATGTTATCTTGTTACCCCTTCCATCATGCAACCAAAGCGACACATGCATTCTTCTCCTGTTATTTTCCAGTGTCGGGGTGCCATATTTTTGCTTCAGCGCCTGTTGGGTTTTGGTCAACGTCGGACGGGCACCCTGAGCATATTGCGTCGTCCGCGTTAATCTGACGACTATCGATTCGCGAGGCGGAGGGGCGAACTCGATAACCACTTGTTCCCTTGTCGCTGAAATGGCGGAAATCCGGTGAAGGTACCTGGAATTGGGCACCCGGGGCAACTGGCTGTATTGCTCCTGTATCTGCATCGTCACATCGTGCCGTTGAAGCACCATTTTAACTTCTTGTGCTGTCATTCCCAAACGCAGACCGATAACATCCATACTATTGGGAGATCCTGTGCCGGGTATCAGAGAGAAGTTACGTGCATCCTCAATGGCTTGCCTGGCCTGCTTCTCAGCCTGACCAAGCTCCGTCGCAGTCTGGTCGATCTGCCCATCGGCTCGCCCAGCCAAATCGTTGACCTGATCAACCTGATTACTGGCTTTGTCAATTTGCGTTTTAAGCTCTCCCACTAGGTTACTGAAAAAACCGTCCGCACTGGCAAACGAGGACAACCCTGTTATACACAACATTATTGCAATAGCTGGTTTAAGTCTCATTGTAATATTCTCCCTTTTCCGAGACATTCAGTTAACAACTGTGTTCCAGATATACAGGGGGGAGGCAACATCCCAATATCATTACATTAATGCACAACTCACCGTTTCAGTGGCACAAATTAATTGCGTCACTACCAATAAGTTTTTTATCCATAATGGACATCCGACAACGTCCTGTTGAACAGACAAAAGACATTTCTGAAAAAATACCGGTTGTTTCGTTGCCCCTTTTTCTCCCTATTATATTCTTTCTCGGTGCATTCATCTTTTCACAGATATTTATGCACTCTGCGCGAGCATGCATTATTTATACCTTTATAAAAATGGTCATATACAACAAAAGGGTAGAAATTTAACTTGTCACCAGCATTCACCGAGTAAGGCAATGTGTAAAATTATCCGACACAACAATAAATTCTGAATTATCAGCCGCCAGAAAAATGGTTATCCTGGTTTTTACAAACTGTGGGCCTCCAGAGGCATCTATATTTTTTATATCTGTTTCACCTGACCACCCCAAATTCGAAAACCATTCCTTCATGGTGACAAACAACAGTTTCACCGCAAATACAAAACCACACTTGCAGAAAGTTCACATAGCATTTTTCAGATTACAGGGAAAACAAAGCACCACCTGAAAACTCAGGACTTAATGTTCCTGGTTTCAGGAAATACCAGTGTAATCCTGCATGCTAAGGTATGCGGAGGCCAGAAACAAAAAACCTCTAGCCATTTTTTGGGCGGGGAAGTTATAAGCTGCAATATGTTTTGCTAGAAGTAATTTTCCCCTGTGTACAGGAGCAATAAATCCGGCATGAATATCAATCCAAAAAAAGTTAGGCCTCTCGGAAGGAACAATGCAAGCATTCAAAGTCCCAGCCGGAGACCCCTACAAATCACAACATGAAGAAACCTTTAATTTCTTTTTTCTTATCCATTATTTTGTCGCATCAGGTTGTAAAAGAGGAAAAAGAGCCGAGTTTGCCAGACAACGCCGTAATTCATCATCCATCACCCAACCACAATCACCGTTACTTTGCGCAGAGCAACTGGCATTACGATAACAGGCATATTCAGGACGCCATTCACAGGTTGTTATCACATCAGTGTCTGAGCAGATTTGACCAGAGCAACCTGTCGGGAAACACATTTTGGGTTTCGTGCTTTCAACCTTCAGATAAAACTGACTTGCGGCAATACCTTGAGCAGAGCCAGCTGGACCTGCGACTTCAACAAATTTTCCTGCCATGGGAAGACCATTTTCCGAATTAACAGCTTCCTGCGCAAGAACAAGCTGTTCATCACTGGCTTCAACCATACTTAAATCATAACTCGCCAGACTTTTACTAAAATATCGATTCAAAATTTGTCCGTCATAACTTGGGCAGGGTGCAGCGACGCAACGTATGCCATTGTCAGTCACAGTAACAAATATACCCTTGGGAGACTGACTGGAAGCACTTAACCAGGCATTGTTAATTTCCAGTAACCCATAGGCAACAGCATTCGACAAACGCCCTTGTATCAAAACTTTTGATTCACTCATTGCCTGACGAAGTTCGGCAACCTGAATATCAGACAAGCCCGGTATGTTAATTTTTTCCTCGGCGATATAACATTCCTGTTTCACGGTCCCATCAGGACACATAAATATCCTGCGATTCACAGCACTGACAAACCATCCACCACAAATCGGTGAAATGCATCGCCTAAGGTCTGGCTTAATCGTAAAATAAGTATCCTTTAATAGTGAAACTCCCGGTATCACCGGTATGGGTATTGTTGGTACCACTGGTATCGGTATTTCTATTGGCTTCGGTAGCGGGGCCGGCTCAGCACCATAAAACTCATCCGCAGCATGAGCAGTAAAACCGGTAAAACAAAAAATAGCGAAGACCGTGATAAATTTTGATTTTAGGTTTTTCATTCAACTTCTCCATTCCTTGAAGTCTGATTGTTATACATAACAACTTACGGGTATTCCATTAGAAAGTAGCATACTACCAATTAGGCCACAAAGGACAATGATTTATTTATGAATAAAAACTCAATGACAACGCTGATAAATATCAAGATAAATACTGAGGGATAAATACGCATGTTTATCAAAATATATAATTGGGTTTTTTAAAATATGAAATAACCAAAATCCTGCTAGCCATCAGCAACCATTGCTTGCTCAACGGCTTGATGCATGAAACTAAAACACGACAACATAGTTAAAACTGGAAAAATAAAAACTATTAAGAAAAATAGATTACCGAGTGATTTACAGGAAATTATATTTCCCTCTGGGAATACAATTAATCACAGCCTCGAAAAGCAATAATAGAGAGCTCTTTAAACAAGATAAATCGACGCGGAACGGGAACTCCATTGCCTGCCAGGAGTTTTACCATCATTATAAAACGAAAAGGATTAAGGGAGGAGGCTAATATTTTTGCCAAAAATTTGACAAGTTTGGTTTCCGATACCGGCCCGGAATTTAACCGGGCCGCTATTGGTGAAAATACTGATACAAACAATGATTACTCGTTATTTATATTTATATTTAACTTTAACTTTCTTGAAAGAGATGTAGTAGATGAAACGATGCATAGGCGGTATATTCCCATTCGGCTGACCATCAGGAATATCGATGAAAGATAAATTGAGATTTATCTTTTCTGGATACACCACACCTTCTGAGGCTTTCGACATATCGAAAACTTCACCCGAAGTAGTACGTACTACGCCATCATCACCACGAATTTCTTCGGAAAGTAAAACATGCCCACCCCACAAAGATCCTTTAGGACCATCAAAAGGCAAACCGCCTGATGCGTCAGGATAAGGGTTGTCAAAACGTTCACCGTTAAGAGTAATTTTTGCCGGACCCCAAATAGCAAGTTGGGCAAAGAACGTAGGAGTTACCGGTCCACCAACACCAGTATCACCATGCAGATAAACATTAGTGGTGATCGGGTCACCAACAATATCCGTCACCGAATCCCGGGATGATCCTATGCGTATTCCGGTAGCATGAGCTGGCGGCCCGAAAGTATTCTGTCTGTATGTCCAGCGACCATATTCATCTTCCCACTCAGCTCTGATTGTGCCGGTGTTGGCAATGGGATCTATCTCCAGTCTGGCGTGACCTTTGACGCGTGTGAGCGCCTGCCCACCCCAGTCGAAGGAATCGACAGGCCCTGCTGGAACACCATCGACACTATCAGTAACAGGACCCATAACCCGGCGGACACGTATTGGATTACTGGCTTTGATGGAAATACGTGTACTGCTTTTCACACCCGTAGCAGTACCACTGTCTTCACCAACTCCATGTGCTGCAGCGCCGCCGGTCCATAGCGCAATGGCCAGTCCGCTGGCGACGATGCCAGAATATATTGAGTGTTTCATTTTGAGTATTCCCTCTTCTCTTTTATTTGTAGATAATCTTACGTTGATTGACCGTGATAATCCGGTCGCCAGCACGAAGAAAGCCTGCCAGCCATTCCCTGCTAATTTGATTTGTGCCTTTTTATCCCTCCCTGAATTATTTGTTGAGACAAACAATATTTTGCGGTATTTTGTTTCGTATTTATGTAGAATGCAATTGGGAATTTTACCTATCACACTGCACAGATTACTAATATTTCACCTGTTAAATACAGCAGCCATGGTGCTTCGCTTACCGAATAAAAAACAACTCCAACGATTCAGTTCTGAAAGTTTTGGCAATCGATTTATGCTTTAAAGAATTTTAATAAATACCCATAACGATTGAAATTTAGACATTAATCGTACCCCCCAATACCATTAAGATAAGTTACGCCAAAATCCCTGCTTAGCGCAAGCTAACGGCGAGCCTGTAAACCCAACGGAGCCGGTAATACTGAGCTTTTCAAACCCACTGCCAATTTACACTATATCGAAATTTGTTAACTTAATAACATTATTGTACACCCCCCTTTACCCCCCATATAAGAATTGAAAATTTTTTTAACAGGACGGTATTATGTGTCACTTTTCTTTGCTTAAAATCATCTTCTTTTAAATAGTACAAAGTATTATATTTGCTCACTACAGGGTACGTCTTACCACTAACCCGGACAGACCAACTGCACCCTGATTTATTACACGTATAGCAGCAGAATAATTCAATGCTAGTGCCTGAACATATTAAATAATAAGGTTAAACACACCCAAAATGCTTTGGATATAATGGTGCAATTGTTTAATTTTTGAACGAAATTTTCACGATGACGGGAGAAAATGTAACAAAACGTTTACTTGCGTAAGCGTGGGTTGCACATCACACACACCTCCAAGCAGTTAATCTTGTTATTTCTAATCCAACCTCGAAAACCTATCACCAAAAAATATTGGCACGACACATGCCACCCTGTCGCTTGGTGTGAGGCATTTTTTGATGTGGGGGCATTTATCAGCGGGCATAAATAACCGGGAGACAAAAACATGAATCAACACAGTAAGATTAATTGGAATCTGGCCACTGTTTCCATCGGGATATTGACTTTGCTTTTTACAATTTCGTCTTTTTCCAAGGATAGAGAAACGGTTTATAAAACCGTTTGTCAGGTTTGTCATGGGACGGGTGTGATGGACGCACCAAAATATGGCGACAAAGCTGGATGGGGTGACCAAATCAACAAACGTTATGAGTATATTTTTCCAGATTTAATTTACGGATAAACAGGGGAACAATCTTCACGCTTTGACGTTGAAGGCAGTTTATTATTTTTTGAATATTTTAGCTTTCGTAAAATATCCTGTTAATTTTTATCTTTCCTGAGTAACTGAGAAAATCTATTTTTGGTTTTTCTCCATTTTTTCATCGGCTCAAGATAGGAAATTAACAGGCCCACGAAAATACTGTTGATATTGTCGGCAACAACCACAAATAAAAAATAACATCCGTTTTCAGGTCTAATATTATTTATTGAAACACTCTATTCTATAGGGTGAGAAAAAAATACGAACTATGAGCTATAACTCATGGCGATTGAAATTCAGATCTGACTGCACACACCATTGATTCCATGGCTGTGTCAAAATGTCATTGTTATAGAATGACTGTTCCGCCTCATTTTTCCTGGCTGCGAAATAAATATGACGAACATTCAGACCTAAATCCCAAACACTATGGTTATATACCGGAAAAACACTTTATTATGATGCGTTAAAATCACATTCCACACAGATGGTCGAAAATCAAAAAAATTATCCATGCTGTACATGCATAATCCGCAACTGTTAAGTATAATGTTCTCCTGTCGATTTGTGTTTTCAGGATACGCCTGTAATATTACGCACAAACAATAACGAGTTGAATTTTATGTATTACAAAATAACCGGTCTTTTTATTATTCTTTGCACATTCAGCAATTATGCCTTAAGTGAGGAGTGTTATCGTTCCACAGACGCGGACACGCCCAGCAAACGCTTCAAAAACAACGATTCTGGCGTTGTTTTTGATACCAAAACCGGCCTTACCTGGGCTCGCTGCCCATTGGGCATGCAATGGGATAAAAAAAGTTGTCAGAATGTACCTGACCGTATGGATTGGGATAGCGCTCACTTCACCATTACCAAACTTAATAAGCAGCAAGGGGGCTACATCGGATCTAGTAATTGGCGATTACCCACCCTCGAAGAACTAGGCACTTTGGTCGAATCCAAATGCTACGAACCCACGATTAACAGTGAAATTTTTCCAAACACCCCACATACCGGCTTCTGGACCAGCACGCTCGGTAAATACGCTCGACAGGGAGCCTGGCTGGTTTATTTTCGTAATGGCAGTCGCTACATAGGCAATAAGGAATACGAATGGGCAATACGCCTGGTACACAAATAAAACCACTGCTTCCACACTGAATGTGCCCACAGGGTTGTCAAAGTACATTGCTTTAAATGAACGCAAGCTGAACAACACCAGACAAACACAAACTGAACAATCTGTTCAAACAAACTTCTGCAATTTAACGATTTGAATCAAACATTCACCCGTTAAATTATTTACCTGCCCCCGCATTTCCCGGTAGCGCCATTTGCTACCGGCAAGCCCCTGTTTTTCCACAATAAATACAGAGTCCTCATTCTGCTTCTCCGCAGCACTTACGCAACAAAACCCTACACATTTGGCACAGTAAGTGCTCCCTCTGACTAAAAGGAAAAACAACAAGGGAAAGCTGAAAATCAAAGGGCTATAAAAGTGCCCCATTATATTCAATTGATTCACCAGGGGAGAAAATAATGAATACCCAGACTATTGTCGCTGCCGGTATTATCACTGTCGCACTGGTCTTACCCTCCACCGCTACCGCATCTATTCCTCTGGATAAAGATGGCAAGGTAGAGTTGTTTGGCGATGTGCGTTTACGCATTGAAGCTGACGACAGAAAAAAACAGGATGGAACAACCAATAATCGTGAACGCTGGCGTTATCGCGCACGCTTTGGGGTCGCCTTTAAGGTTAATGATGAATGGTCCGGCAGGCTGCGTCTGGCAACCGGTAATGGCATGAATTCACCTCATAATACTTTCTCCACAGCAGACTCCCCTCCTTCCGGTAGTAACCTGGGTTTTGATCAGGCCTATATCGCATTCACCGGCATAAAAAATCTCACGGTCATCGGCGGTAAAACCGGGTTTAATTTCTGGCAGCAGACCGAGGTATTCTGGGATAACGATATCAATCCCGATGCTTTCGCTCTGATATACAAGGCTGGTTCTCTGACTCTTAACGGAGCCTATATCATTGTTACCGACGGAGGTTGGAATGATGATGTTACTGCGTTTACTTATCAGGCTGTTTACAATGGAAGCAGTGGTGGTATGAAATATACCCTCGCCGCTGGTGGTGCCTCGCTGGATGCGCCCACTGACATGGATACAACGGATGATGGTCTTGCTGATGGTTTGCATGCTGACAGTCACTGGATTGTCAGCGGCCAGTTGCGCACCGGCCCCTGGCGGTTCGGCGTCGATTATTTACAAAGTAATGCCGATACGGAAGACACCGCTTATGTTGCTCAGATACGTTTCAAAATCAATAAAACGGTAGGTCTACGTGCTTATTATTATTATGTGGAAACCTTCGCCACCCCGGGTGATGGTGTATTTACGCAGGATAACTTCGGCTCCAACGAGCCCTCGGCAGACAATCTTAAAGGCCCCCGCCTGCAACTGGATTACAAACTGGGCAATAACAGCACCATGGATGTTCGTTACTATGATGCAAAGCTCATCACCAAGGGTGTGGATACACAGGATGATCGTTCCCGCGCACAGATTAATTTCAATGTAAAGTTCTGATCATCACATCCGGGATGTGGGCATGGCATTCATGCCCTGTATCCTTATGGATAAGGGGCATTGATAAGTGACGTGTTATAAACGCAGAGGTCGCAGAGACGCAAAGGACGCAGAGAAAAATACTAAAACTTTGCGTTTCTGCGACCTCTGCGTTAAATACTCAGCATTTTTAAAAGCATATTTTTAACGCTTAATTCACATTCGGGTCACGTTTTACGATGAAGTAAGGTATCAGCATATGCCAGTGTGGCCTGGATAATTAAAACTCAATGTGAAGACACAAAAATATAGAGAATTAAAGAATGCAGGCCTAATTTTTCTTGATTCATATTCTACAAAATAGCATCCAGTGTATACCCGTCCATTGTCGCCATGTAGCTACGACGGGCATTGCGAATAACATATTTCAGTTTGCAGTCATTCACAAAGGGACAATCATGCCCAGAGGTATCAAAGCAATCCACCTCGTCCAGATTCATACCTGTCTGGCGCGCTACATCACCCAGATTAATCAGTTCCGGCGCTCGCGCCAGGCGGATGCCACCATGTTTTCCACGCACAGAATTGACAAAATCCGAATGGACCAGGTTCTGGATGACTTTAACCAAATGGTTTTTTGACATGTGACATTCACGAGCAACTTCTTCCACTGTCACCAATGTCGCATCTCTACCTGCTAAATACAAAAGCACCTTGAATGAGTATTCAGTAAACAGGGTTACACGCATAATATCACCACCAGCTATGGGCTAAGCGATGAAGCATGATTGATGGCATGTAATTCACTCTGGGCGAAAAGCCTTTATCACATCCGGGTTGGTCACCAGATACGGCCCGCCAATGAGATCAATACAATATGGTATGGCTGGAAATACTGCCTGAAGGCATTGTGCGATGGCGGCGGGCTTTCCCGGTAAGTTAACAATCAGACTGCAACCACGTATACCGGCAATCTGCCGCGAAAGAATGGCCGTGGGTACGAATTTGAGCGATACCGCACGCATTTGCTCACCAAAACCATCGAGAATTTTTGTGCATACTGTTTCTGTAGCTTCAGGTGTGACATCACGTAATGCGGGCCCGGTACCACCGGTGGTCACCACCAAGCATACATTCTGTTCATCGCACAGCTCACGCAATACAGCCTCTATTTCGTGACGCTCATCTGACACCAAGCGAGTGATTACCTTCCAGTCCATTGCGAGTATCCTGTGCAGTTCCGTCTCTATCGCTGGCCCGCTGATATCTGCGTATTCTCCACAACTGGCGCGATCCGAAACAGTGACGATACCAATGCGCACTTCTGCAAAATCAGTCATTATAAATACAAGCTCTTTTATAAATATTGAAAAAAATGGGGTTGTACCCCGCCGGGAGGGGGCATGCTAGAGTTACTGGCAAACTGTCTCGGTTGAACAGCATTTAATATGCCTAGCTTCTCCAAAAACGCATGTGGCGGTATTGGTACAACCCCATAAAAACTCACAGTCCTTTTAACTCTTTAAACCTTAGTCTGTCACTTCCCTCAAAGGTGCTCATCCTTGAGCGGGGGTTTTCTTTGTAACATATATCCTTTAAGCGGTAAGCGTTCGCGGCACAAAAGTCATACTGTTAAAGGTGTGTTTGTATTTGGATTCACCAAGCTTCTTGATTTTTGCAATACCTAACTTAAAGTTGTAGTTTCCAGTAATGGTGTCAGTTATTGCACCTTGCAACACATTGGTTGGTTGTACCATATTAAGAAAATTACTGAAGGTCACTCCCTTCTTTATAGCCGGCGTCACCAGAGCCACTGCGGTTACCGCCGCCTTACCTAACTCGATATGCCCATTTTTCAGCGCTTCATCAAATTGAAGATCATTTGAGAAAACCCCCAGAATAGTATCTTTGAAATTAGGCACTCGTTCGTTGTACATCATTACCAGATCACCGGATTCAATACCACGTACTGCCGCATCATCGGGGTGTATCTCGACGAACTGGGCATCGGATGGAAAACGCTGGGCAATATAGGCACGGCGTTCGGTATCATCAAAACCGGATTGCCAGATTTCGTTGATACGGCCATTGGTATGCCATAGCTCATCACCTTTGGGCTTCAACCAGTTCCAGTAGATTGAAATAATCTCCCAGGGATGTTTTTGCAAATTAATTTTGCCGGTCTGACTATTGAAAT
>WFQM01000037.1 GCA_015487095.1 Gammaproteobacteria bacterium
ACAATCAAAGCCCGGATTTCAAACTCGCTTCAATAAACTGATCCAGCCCACCATCAAGCACGGCTTGTGTATTACCCGTTTCCACACCGGTGCGTAAATCCTTGATGCGCGATTGATCCAGCACGTAGGAGCGAATCTGACTGCCCCAGCCGATATCGGCATTGCGCTTTTGCATTTCATATTCGTACAATTTGGCCTTGAGTTGCTTCATGGCCGAGGCTTTGTTTTTGTGTTGTGAGCGATCATTCTGGCATTGAACCACGAGGCCCGTGGGATTGTGAGTAATGCGCACGGCAGACTCGGTACGATTAACGTGCTGACCACCGGCACCCGAAGCACGGTACACGTCAATGCGTAAATCGGCAGCTTCGCCCAGATTGCTGTCCATATTGCGAATGGTGTTAATCACCAATTCCAGTGATGAACGCTCCTTGCCTAATGCCTGGGCACGCCCGGGGCCATTCCAGACTTTGGGTACTTCCAGCTCGCGGACAACCTCGTCCAGCTGCTCACATTTGATTTCGTAGTCAAAGGTACCCCCTTAGAGCGCCAGCGCGCCCTTGCATGTCTTTGATGCGGGAAGAGATGAGACTGATTTCAAGCATGCGGAGTAAACCCTTGTTTAGAGCCGGGAAAAACGCGTCATTCTACAGCAGATGGGAGCTGGGGTGAATGATGAGGCTCTTTATTTCTGCAGCTCTGAATTCATCCCTTTCTCAAACAGCAGAGAGAGGGAGTTGCTGCGATTATACGGGCTCGTCACATTGAAAACATGAGCTTTCAGGCTCAAATATCACACAACCCTCAACCACCGCATGCCTTCTCAAACACCGAATTGTCGTGCTATTCTCACTGTCCTAAATCATTTTATGGGTTGTGTAACCGGTTTTTGTATAACCGTGGAAGGTAAAGGATAGCAAAATGGCAATATGTCTCGATTTTGAAGGCATCAAAGGAAACGTCACGGCTGAGGGTTTCGAGCAGTACGTGGAAATACATTCTGTGAAATTTGGCGTAAAACGCGCCATCACCATTGAAGCAGGAAAAATGGCGAACCGTGAGGTTGGCAAACCCACTCTGTCCACCGTCCCCTGACAAAAACAGCAGACAACTCCGTGGCCGCGCTGTTCAAAACGTTCGTTTCAGGCTCATCCGGCAAAAAGGCCACCCGTAACGTTGTTCGCACCGGTAGCGACAAGGTCGAAACATTCATGGAGTACACACTGTATGACTGCCTGATAAGCAGTTACCGTATTGTATCGACCGGTGATGAAGAACCTCAGGAGAATATTTCATTGAGCTTCTCCCGATGTGAAATCACCTACAAAGATCATGACTCAACCCATGAAACCGGCAATCCGCAACGCACGGGATACGACCTAGCCAAAGCGGCCCCCTTGTAAAATTAAATGGCCAGTGCATACCCATTACTACAAATAAAAGACTAAAGGAAAAACACCATGAGCACTTACAAAAAACTTCGTAAGTTTGACCATGACGAACTGCTTTTTAACGAAAAAGAAACCCGTACGGTATTGAAGTTTATATTTGCAGAGACTCATCATAAACGCATTGACTCACTGCCCATGAGCGACCGTTTGCGAGAGTTTGCGCAGGCACTGTTAGTGGAAGCCATCGATACCTCGTATGCCATTGGTTATGTGCATGGGCTATTCAGAAGCGTTAAAAACCCGGTAAAAGGTGCCCTGAAAATACTAAAGAGCTTTGGAAAAAAGGCCAGTCAGCACTGGTTTAAACATGCATCCGTACACGATATACAAAGTGCCCAAGTTTATAATTTTGTGCTGGATTATATGGGAACACACTTTGCCAAATTTCTGCCGGATTTTTTAGCTAATAATGATGAAGTAGATAAGGAAACCGGGGCATTTTTAGCCTATAAAGTACCCACGCATGGCATTGTGATCAGGTGGGGGTAATCCATGAAAAAGAAAATATTCTTTGGCGGTATCGGCGGTATTTTTCTGACCATAGCCGGGCTTATGTTATACGATATGTCGAAAATGGAAATAGAGGTCTTGATGTTGTGTAGCACAAATCGAGGAGGCATATTAATCCCGAGCGACCTTTGCAAATACTATCTGGTGAATTACCGAATCAATGAAAAAAGTATTAAAAAATTAAGCGAAGGCGGAGGGCTTGACGTTGTTCTTAATATCGAAGAGAACACTGCTGAATATGAATTGGCAAAAATGTTTCTTGCCAGAGGTTTGGATGTCGATGGAGCTAACCACGCTGGAGGTAAAGATGTAACGCCATTACAGGCTGCTGTAATGTACAACGATGTACGGCGTGTTAACTTTTTACTCGAATACGGGGCAGATATATACCTAAGCGAAGGTTACGGGATGACGCCGATTGACATTGCAAGGAAATTTCACAAAGCAGGAAGCGAGCTAGAGGACAGAAGTGAAATCATCCAGATATTATCGGATGCGGAAAAACCATAACAAGGGCGGTATGTTTTCGATAAGCGGCCAAAGGCATTTTTAGCCTATAAAGTGCCCACGCATGGCATTGTGATCAGGTGGGGTAATCCATGAAAAAGAAAATATTCTTTGGCGGTCTCAGCGGTATTTTTCTGATAGTAGCCGGACTTATGTTTTATGCCATGACACAAATGGAAATGGTGCATTTGATGTCATGCAGCACAAATCAAGGAGGCACACGAATCCCAAGTGGTCTTTGTAAGTAGTGCCCGCCCGAAGACCCATAAAATAAGCCACGATTTCGGAGCCAGCTTACCTATAGTTAAAGAGGGTATATTGCCGGTTTTGCGAGGTACGGTATTTCAGTACCCTCGGGCAGCAGTGTGCCGGTTTTGCCAAACCCTGGTCAGCATCCCCCTTGCCGTACGACATCTAGCTCAAAAATATTGCATTTTGCCCGACATATCCTGCACATGAGCGAAGCTGGCCTTGCCCATGACGCGACGGCTCATCATACGCCCCGCTATTTTCACACGTACCGGATTATCTGCCAGCTCTTCTTTCGTTTTTTTTCCCTATTCGGCATGCAATTCACCAGCCATCACATCACGACGGAAGTCATTGGGAAAGGCATTGCCGGTTTCCCGCAGTGCTGACAATTTACTGCGACGCTGTGCAATAAGCGCGTTAGGAATGGAACACAATAACTCATACAATTGGCACCTCTGCTTCAGTCCGTCTTCGCCCGTTCTTCAATCACAAAATCTCGGAATAGAACGACTATTCCTGCACTTTTGTTCAATCAGAACGAACAAATACGAACTAAATCAGAGCGCCACTTATATAAGTTATCCTGATTACCCATGAAGCGCAGCTATTGTAGAGACCAATATAACTTGGTAAGCCCAATGCATGCGTAGTCTCGACTTATTGGTGTAGCCAAAAGGAGTGATAATTTGATCGCCATGATAGTAATTTTCACCATCTCAGG
>WFQM01000038.1 GCA_015487095.1 Gammaproteobacteria bacterium
ACGGGAAAGAAAATGAGCAAAGAGGAAAAGGAGCGACTAACAACTATTCATGATGATTATTTGGGGCATTGGAATTACAGAGTAACTCCAAGTGATTCATAAGATGTAAAAGTTATTTAATTACCATTCCTTAGCTGAGTTTTGTTACCGCTTTAATCGTCGTTTTCAGTTAGAGGATATGCTACCAGGATTTGGTTATATTGCGGCAAGAAATCCCCCTATGCCAAATAGGCTTTTAAAGTTGACTGAGGATTATGGGTAATCAGGTAACCTTTTAAGCGATTGCAAGAAAGGTGCATAATATTACCAAATGAAATTTTCTGGCATTTCAACGTTCAGAATCAAGAAATTTACCCGACAACCAAGCCAGTTCATCGTGAACACGATTTTACGAAGACTCCAACCTCTTCATCCAGCAAGTTTTTTAAGTTCTGCGGATAATAGCTCCCCTTCCCTCACCACAAATAAAAACTTCATATGGATGCTGACAGTTGGCGAGCCGGTATGCCCAATATCAAAAATAAACCAATCAATGTCCTTGAGGCTGCGCCTCAAATCTACAGAGGGGCAGTTTGATTATTAGATATACAAAGGATCCATGCTCATCTTGCTTTGATTGTGCCTACATCCTGACTGATGACCCTGTATCCCTCCAACGTTTTTGGCAATATTTTTTCAGTATCGGAATGCTTGCCATCCAGACCAACTTTGATGACCATTTCTTCACCTGACAAGCCAATACCGACCGAGATGACACCCGGCAAACCCATTAACTTTACCTGATGTTTTTCCTTTGCCTGCTGAATGCTCATAGTCGTGCCGGTTTCCGCAATGGTAAAAGTGACTGCAAAAAATAATAACAGGAAAAAGACAATCTGCCTCAAAGGCTCAGGTCCAAGGCAGAAAAGACATTTTCCATGCGATTGATAATCGTCGTTGTATCGCTCCCGGCAAACAACAGCCCCACCAGGTTGTTATCATTGTCCAGTACCGCCGAACCACTGTCACCTCCCTGACTCATGGGACCAGCTAGGATCTGGTCAGTAAACCGACCAACCTGTCCTCCGCCATACTGCACATTGACGGTGACATCAACCTGTTCGATAGTCCCCGTGGTGTATTCTGTAGTGCGGCCGCTTTTTTGAATTGCCATGCCCAACACCCCTTGTGTTGTCCCGGCAATAGCGCCGATATCAAGAATGTCAGCGGAGATATCATTGTCATCAAGCGGTTTGGCAATGGCGGCATCCACCAGATTATCTTCGGCCTGAATTCTGACCGCTTGCAGACGGGTGCGACTTCCTGTGGAGGCCGCCAGCAAATTCAGTATCGCGGCGAAACCGTTGCCGATTGGGCAATCACTGGGTAAACCAATACCCCCACTCAGGTTGATGGGAACAAACTCAAGCAGGTTCGCAATATGATCATCCGGAAATGTACCACCATCAGCCGGACCAGGTTGCAGAATGGCGTCACCAATCCCGGCAGCGTTGCTGTTAGCCAGCACATGATTATTTGAAAGAATCACCTGTTGACCATTTTTTTTCACAATACAACCGAGTGTGCCCGCCGTAATATCACGGTGAGCGATACTGACTCCGCCGGGTGCCGGTCGATGGCGTTGGGTATGCGTATTAAGAGCCCGTATGCGGCCGGTTTCAACAACATCTGTTGTGATCCCGTCAATTTTTTTCGGAATAAGGTCTTTATTGTTGAGTTGTGTCTCGGGCAGCTTTTTCTCAACCGAGCAGATTATTGAAAGACTTAGGCTTCTCTCTCCCACACTGGTTTTATAACCAATGCCGGTGGCCACTACATTTTGTTTTTTTAATAGATCATTACAAACACGTTGAAGCACTTTCCCAATGGACTTGATATCTTCGGCCATGCCTTATCTCCTGGGTAATATCGTCGATAATATTCCCCCCTTCCCTATAACGTAATCTGAGCCCATGAAGTTTCTCATAAATGCTAAAATTAATACCCGAATTCCGGCTTGCCGTTATCCGGGTTCCAATACCAGTTTTTTCGCCCATGAGAAATACGGATATTGCCAACCCAGCGTTCATGTTCAGGGTTACATATCGCTAACCAGTTATATTGGCCCATCATCAGCCCCCGCCCCGTGTCAGTAATCTGTACCGTCTGCCGCAACATGGGGGGGCGCATTAATATTGAGAGAAACCACTTCAAGCGCGGCAACCTCACTTTGCCACAGCGGGCGCATCGCAGATAAAAACATAATATCCCCTAAAAATGACATCGACTCAGACTCTGTATTTAAAAAATGAAACGCCCGTGTCATATCAAGCGGGCCATCCCGAGCGATAATTTCCAGTGCCAGCTGTTCTGTCAGGCTCAACCCATTCATCGTCCAGGGCAACTCCTTAAGCATGCGCAGCATCGCCTGTTGCATCAGTGGTAACGGCGATGTGCCCTGGCTCAACATCCATAGCTCAGTCGGATCATCGGTGGTGAAAGCCTGCCAGCAACGTGCTCCAAAAGCCATCATCTCAGACGAAACATTGGTGCGCTGCTGCCATAGCGTTATCAGATTTTCCGGAGATTGACTCAAGTAGCCAATACCAATAAATTTTTTAATCCCGGGAAAGCGATCAACTTGCACAAGTTCAATTTTGCATTGCCCCAGATTGCAATCCACCAAATGCGCAAGCAAATAGGCGAAACAGAGCTGATCAAATGGGTCATGCTCAAACCACAAAACAATTCGCTCATAGTTTTGAGGCAAAGTACGCAGTCGCTGTTCTATG
This sequence comes from Gammaproteobacteria bacterium, assembly GCA_015487095.1. GTDB lineage: Bacteria > Pseudomonadota > Gammaproteobacteria > SZUA-152 > SZUA-152 > SZUA-152. The sequence goes on from WFQM01000038.1 coordinate 2,772, forward strand.
TCATAAATTTCATCGGATGTATATTGAATACGATCAGCATATTCCGCTGGAACATTGGCCGCGTAATTCTGAATAATAAAATCACCTCGTATCTTTGCAAAATATTCCGCAGAATCAAACGGTGGCACTCGTCCCTGAGGAAAAGGATTGTTCACTTCCATAAAGTCACCGATAAAACCCGCGTCTTGAATAGCCACCTGAATATCAGTACCACAGCGAATATGTAATGTTTTAAGCGTATGATCCAGCGTTAAATGCGGGTGTTGAATATGCTCATGCGCCTGCTGCATCAAAACAAAATGCTGTTTAAGCTTGGCCCAACTGGCAAGGCCGTTTTCACGGGCAATGATACATTGGGCATCAGCAAGTTTTACCGGGTTTAATCCATGTGACACACCTTTAGGATGATGTTGCAACAGGCGTTTAACCGCTTCCGGCTGCTTTTCCTTTAATGCCTTAAGCAGTGTTTTCGCCTCTTTTTTAAGCTTCTCAAGTGAAAGTCGCCTGATGCGCACACCACTGCCTGTAATCAGCAATCGGGCATCCTGAAGTGTAGGAGTAAAACCCGCTTGTTTGCCTTCAGGGTGATTTTCCTTAAACCGTTCAACCGCCTCAGCATCCCCCTGTTGATAAGCTGACAACAACTGCTCAGCCAATAACAAATTTTGCCGATACCGTTCTTTCGCTGAATGTGCTGGAATAGAAATAACTGGTGGCTGCCCGTCAGACGGGGCCATATGCTTTTTGGACATACGATTCTCCTTGATCACCGTATTCGCCCAACGGTAAAGAAATCGTATTTAATGAATACACTGATGTAATAAACCCCCCTCACTGAGCCTGGCTCTTTCTGCGAACGAGTCGCGCATGAGGCACGCGAAGGTCCACTATCCCACATCTGATCTGAAGGGGCAATGTGGCAAATACAGCGTAGATGCACTCCCGCCACAGCCCTGTTAATATGCCGTAAAAACCATTGCACCATTTACCAAAAACGGTCATATTCCGGCTGGTTTTATTGTAACGATTTATTGTTGATTTGCCCGGTTACTACGCCAAAGCTGCCCCATTCAAATCAACGACAGTCTGAACACTTATTGAACATCTGAAAAACCGGCCTGAGTCGTCATGTTTTATTTATCAGTGAACCCCGGGAGACACCATGGAAGAAAATATCCAATCCACCCTGCAAGAAGATCGTCTGTTTGCGCCCTCCGCTGAGTTTTCCAGCAAGGCTCGTATTAAAAACCGCGCTGAACTGGATGCCTTGCGCGCCAAAGCTGAAGCCGATCACGAAGGTTTTTGGGCCGAACTGGCACGCGATGAACTGGATTGGCAAACGCCGTTCACTTCCGTATTAGATGAAAGTAACGCGCCCCATTATCAGTGGTTCAACGATGGCAAGCTCAATGTCTCGTACAATTGCCTGGATCGCCATCTGGCCGAGCGTGGCGACAAAACCGCCATCGTATTTGAGGGTGAAAAAGGCGACACCCGGCACATCAGCTACTCTGAGTTACATCATGATGTCTGCCAATTCGCCAATGGCCTGAAATCACTGGGCGTTGGTGTTGGCGACCGGGTAATTCTGTACATGCCTATGACCCCCGAAGCGGTGGTGGCCATGCAGGCCTGCGCACGCATCGGTGCCACACATTCCGTGGTGTTCGGTGGTTTCTCGGCAGAATCGTTGAAAGACCGTATCGAAAACGCCGGTGCAAAAGTCGTTATCACCGCCGACGGTGCCCATCGGGGTGGCAAAATCGTCGAGTTGAAATCCGCAACTGATGAAGCACTCAACAGCGGATGTGCCAGCGCCGAAAAAGTCATCGTACTCAAACGCACCGGCCATGATGTCAATTTCATCGACTCCCGTGATGTCTGGTGGCATGAGCTTGTTGAAGGACAGGAGTCCACCTGTGAACCAGAATGGGTAGGCAGCGAACATCCCCTGTTTCTGCTTTACACCTCCGGCTCCACCGGCAAACCCAAAGGTGTCCAACATTCCTCTGCTGGCTACCTGCTGAACGCCATTACCAGCATGAAATGGGTGTTCGACATTAACGATACCGACATTTTCTGGTGTACCGCCGATGTGGGCTGGATCACCGGCCATACTTATGTGGCCTTCGGGCCGCTGGCTGTGGGGGCTACCATGCTGATGTATGAAGGCGCACCGACAGTGCCGGATGCCGGGCGTTTCTGGAAAATCTGCGAAGATCACAAAGTCACGATTTTTTACACGGCACCCACCGCCATCCGTGCCCTGATGAAGGCGGGCGATGACTTTCCGAATCAATATGACCTGAGCAGTATCCGTCTGCTGGGTACCGTGGGTGAGCCCATCAATCCCGAAGCCTGGATGTGGTACCACAACATTATCGGTGGTGAGCGCTGCCCCATCGTCGATACCTGGTGGCAGACTGAAACCGGCGCACATATGCTCGCGCCTGTGCCCGGTGCCGTGGCCACCAAACCCGGCTCCTGCACCCTGCCACTGCCCGGTATCGCCGCAGACATCGTGGATGCCGAAGGCAACTCCATCACTGAACCCAACCAAGGGGGTGTGCTGGTCATCCGCAAACCCTGGCCGTCAATGATTCGCACCGTATGGGGCGATGACCAGCGTTATTACGACACTTACTGGGAAATGTTCGACGGCAAACTCTATGTCGCCGGTGACAATGCCCGCCGTGATGAAGACGGTTATTTCTGGATCATGGGCCGCATCGACGACGTGCTCAACGTCTCCGGCCACCGCCTCGGCACCATGGAGGTGGAATCCGCGCTAGTGGCCCACCCTAAAGTTGCCGAAGCAGCCGTGGTAGGTCGCCCCCATGACGTAAAAGGTGAAAGCATTTTTGCCTTCGTGGTACTGCGTGGAGAACGTCCGGCAGACGGCATCGATGAAACACTGACCGCCGAACTGCGTGATTGGGTTGCCAAACAGATTGGCTCCATTGCCAAACCTGATGACATGCGTTTTTCTGACAACCTGCCCAAAACCCGTTCCGGAAAAATCATGCGCCGTCTGTTACGCACCATCGCTGCTGGTGAGGAAATCACTCAGGATACCTCCACCCTGGAAAATGAAGCCATCATACTTCAGCTACAGGGCAAAGCCTGATCCGTACCGTTGCTATGGCCGTTTTATGTATTGAGTTTATGCATTGAGCACTTGGATACAGCTGTAGGGTGGGCATGCTTTTTTGCCCACGCGGACGAGAGTGGAGGGTTCTACATATCAAATAATAAACGCAGAGGTCGCAGAGGCACGGAGGCGCAGAGAAAAGTAAATAAAAACTCTGTGCCTCTGCGTCTCTGTGACCTCTGTGTTAATAACACCGTACACTTTCAATGCACCTAAGGAATGAAATACAATAACTCATACAATTGGCATCTCTGCTTCAGCCCGTCTTCGCCCGTTCTTCAATCACAAAAGCTCAGAATAGAACGACTATTCCTGCACTTTTGTTCAATCAGAACGAACGAATACGAACTAAATCAGAGCGCCACCTATATAAGTTATTGTGTTCCATTCCTAAACATCACTCACACACCGAAACCCCACATCTTCACTTTCCATTTCGGGTTCAGCGAACTGCCGTGTCGCACCACGGAAAAAATAGCTGAGGGCAAAATGTCCGCCACCACCACCGCCACGAATAACCCGGTTCTGCTTACCAAAGGCTTCACTCTGATGATCTGACCCTGCATAAGGCTCATACCAGTCAGCCACCCATTCCCAAACATTACCGGACATATCAAACACCCCGTAAGGCGACTTGTTTTTAGGATTGCTGCCCACCGGGGCCAGGTCGGCATTCTGTTTATCATCATTACCGGCATTAACAATGTCAGAATCCCACGAATCCCCCCAGGGGTATTCCAGCCCTTCTGAACCACGCGCCGCTTTTTCCCATTCCGCTTCACTGGGCAAACGTGCATTACGCCACGAGCAAAACTCTTTAGCTGCAAACCAGTTAACGCCCGTTACCGGATAATCATCCTGCTCTTGTTGTTTTTTCAACATGGCAGCGATTAATGCTTCTTTATTCATTTTTTTTGTATCAGCTTCAATCGCAAAAACATCCAGCACCATTTTATGCAATCTTTCAACATCCAGTGCATTCAGCTGATCTTCGCTGATTGCATAACCACTGCTTACCCACGCATAAGGCAACATACGGTTAGTGCTCAACATATAATCCTTAAACTGTTTATTGGTGACTTCGTAAGTATCCATCCTGAAAGCATCCAGATGCATTTTCTTTTGTGGATGTTCATCAACAAACAACGGTGCAGGAAAACCATATTTCTGGCGCATAACGGGATCATCTTCACGATTGCTGCCGCGAATAAACTCGCCCGCAGGAACCAGCACCTGCGGTATATGTAAAGAAGCCGATGATTTGGCAGAGTCAGCCGTATTGCTTTCACATGCAACAAGTAATAACAGCATCAAACCAATCAGCAAATAATATTTACTCACCCTTACCATTCCTTTATATCATTAATGTGAATCAGGCACTAAAACACGCCACTTGCCAACACCACGACAACATAACCTCCCACTGCACTGGAACGCTTACCCGAAGGTTTAAGCCCCTGGATTCCGGCTAAAAACATACCGGAAAGACGGTGTTTTCAATAGAACCTACTAACAAAGTAATTTAATTATTTTACTCTGCGTTCTTCGCACACCGAAAACCAAAGCTGTCATTTTTCACTTTCTTGGCAAAAAAAGACCGATTAAAGACCGGCGCGGAAATACCGCATTTGTAAAATGAACAATCAAACCATGAGCCACCTTTCAGGGTTTTGTAACGTTCACCATAACTTTCAGCCGCTGTCGTATTCCCTGGGTAAGCTTTGTACCAAGTCGCTGTCCATTCCCAGACATTACCTGTCATATCGTAAACCCCATAGGGGCTCTTGCCCGCCTCAAACGCACCCACCGGGCTAGTGTCACCAAACACACCAATCTCCTGCCAGCGCACCGGCGTGTTGGCCTTGGCTGTATCAAACTCATCGCCCCAGGGAAACATGCGCCCGTCGGTGCCACGCGCTGCTTTTTCCCACTCAGCATCTGTGGGCAGACGTTTTCCCGCCCAATGACAATAGGCTTCGGCATTCTTCCAGCTCACATAAACCACAGGATGATCTGCCTTACCCGGTGGAAACGTGCGATTGCGCCAGTGATCTGGTGAGCGCCCCCGTGTGGCATCATTGAATTTCTTATACTGTAAATTCGTGACTTCAAATTGATCGATATAAAAAGCAGGCAGGTTCACCGTATGCTCCGGTCCTTCATCCGGCAAACGATCATTGGTACCCATAATAAATTCACCCGCAGGAATCAATATCATTTTGTTGACGGCATCTCCCAGACGAGAGCGCTGTGCATACGGCGGATACCGCATACCATAATCCGCTTTACGATTGGGCACCACAGCGCGTTTAGGCATATCCAGTTGTGTCGATGACTCGCGTACACTCTGTTGATGTTTAG
>WFQM01000039.1 GCA_015487095.1 Gammaproteobacteria bacterium
GGGTTGCTGCAACAAGCCCCACCCTTGGATTTAGCATTGATGCGTGCATTTTCATCAAGGTAACGATACCAACCAGACTTTATTCTTGACCACCAGCTAACATCAGGAGGATAACCGGCATTAGCAAGTATTTTTTCGATGACATCAAAACCAATTTGTGCTGCATCATATGTAATTCTTAATCGTGTTCTGTTTGTATCAATATCAACGGTCTTTACACCTTTCTTTGTGGCAAGACTATGGTGTAACGCTTTCACATCATTCTGAGGATGCACACTACTTAGGAATGAACGCTGCACAACAAAGGCATCATTCGGCGCACTAACTCCCGATTTATCAGGTGTTATGTCATTCATCACCATTTGTCTCATGCATAATATCTAGGCAATACTTTCTTCACACCGGCATTGCACACAAATACATGTTTTATGTTCACAGTGTAGCTCGTTATAGCGACTTTTATAAAATGGGTTTAACCAAGGCAAGCTTAGGCGCTTAAAGAGAGAAAATGTATAAAAACGGTGCAAAAATTCGCGTACATCTTCCTGCTGTGTCGCGTAACGTAAAAACCAACGATACCCCAAATTAGGGATATTCCTGTAAAAAATCCGATTGACCACTGATGCCAGTAATTGTTTGCTCAGAGCACCGCGCCATTGCTGATTGTAATCATGGCCATTCAATAAACTTTGCGCAGCCAGTACACCTGATGTTATCGCATGACGCATGCCAAAACCCCATAAGGTATCTTGAAATCCAGCCTGTTCCCCCACTATTGGGTGTTGTCCATGTAACGCACTCACGGGAATACGAAAGTTACCAATACCACCGTGCGGGCGTGGATTGCGCATACGTAATCCAACCCGCTTCTCAAAAGCTGCGACGGTACGTTGCACATAAACGTGCTGTTGTTTGAAATCACTGAACATGCAGCTTTTGACAGTACCAATGCCATTCATGGTGAGCAAATAGGCATAACCTTTGGGGGCTAGATTATTGTCACAGATTACCCAAAAGCCATTTTCCATATCTGTTTCAAAATGAAAACCGACTGCCATCGCATCGACAGCCTGGGGGCCAGCAGCCAATATTCCGTCTCCTTTCAGCTGCCTCAGGTGGCTGTTGAAACGCACCTCAACACCCAGATTCTGTGCCTGATTTAACAAGGCAGTATCCAATGTACCCAGGCCCGGACCCCGTTCGACAGTATAAAATAACGGCTTTTGACTTTGAACCTTATAGGCTTTTCCCCAGGCATCAAAGGCTGTCCCTTTAACGCCGGGAAACCTGTCAAACTCGGTAGTTATCCCCTGTCTGCGCAGCGTTTCCAAAACATCCTGCTTGCCGGACCAGTTCTCCAGCCCTTGTAAGTCACCTTGAAAACGATGTCCCACACCGGATTTCGCCTCATGCACGACAACTGCCCGCCCCGCCCGAGCAAGGGTAATAGCTGCCGCCAACCCGGCAGGGCCCGCGCCAGCAATCTGCACAGTGCCTTTCGATGATGCCAATGGCGCGGTTGTAGAAGTTGGTGTTTTGATTACTGTCATGTCCTTATCTCCTTACCCTCGCTTTGGCTGCTTGCTTCATTGTTAGTCTTTCGTCATCAGCGTGCATTTCACTTCGACCATCCCTCGTAAAACATCTTCTTCAGCCAGAAAAGCTTCAACCCCCTCTGGATCAAACTGCTGGCCGCTCATATTGATAATTTCCTTTTTAGCTATATCAAAAGATCGTGCTTTTCGGTAGGGACGATCCGAGGTAATGGCATCCAGTGTATCGATAATGGCAAATAACCTTGCTCCCCACGGAATGGCTTTCCCTTTCAAGCCTTGCGGATAACCACCCCCATCCCAGCGCTCTTCGTGACATAACACGATATCTGCCGCCTCAGTCATAAAGGGAATATCACTGATAATATCGTAACCGCGTTGTGGGTGGCTGCGCATAATTTGCCATTCTTCCTCATTCAGGGAATGGGGGTTTAATAAAATAAAATCAGGAATGGCGATTTTACCTATATCGTGTAACAGTGACCCCCAATAAACTTGCTGAAGTGCGCTTTTGTCTTTACTGAATTGCCGTGCCAATACCTGAGTATGACACGCGACCCGCTGTGAATGCATTCCCGTTTCATGTTCGCGAGCATCCAACGCTGCTGCCAACGCCTCAACCAGTGACAACTGAATTTCATCACGCTCGTGCTGAAAGCGTTCACCCGCCATGTATCCGAGATAACACCCTTCACAACAAAAAGTGTCGTTATTCTCAGTGGTGTGTACACCATCAGTGATGGGTTTACCGCACCATAGGCAATTCTTTTTAGTCTTAATCAACATCACAAACTCCTCGCCGACCAGTTCACCAGTCCGGGTAATCTTCCTTATGCGTAGAGTATATGACTTGCGTGCCGATCACAGGTCAAGGTCAATTATTCCCTGGTGTCACGCGACACTTTAAAAACCAGATCTGGTATAAAGAAATACTTATCTGGGCTGCCCAGGCCACTCCCAAAAAGGCACCGGCGATAACAACGACATAGGCATAATGCGGATCCCACTTAGTGACAAACCAGGCCAGAATATCAGTAAAAATTGCGATAAACGGCACTAGCGTCAGGGTGTGTTGAAACCAGGCCGGTAGCAGGGCAAAGCGGAAAATAAGACCAATACCTAAGGCCACCAGTCCAATGCCAAACAAATGGATATGTGAAACTTTCATCAAACTGTGCAGTGAGACACCGGTATCCACGTTGGCAACGGGCTTGATTCCCGCATAGCTGGTAAAATCAGGAACGGGCAAACCCGAAGCAGCACTGTGGCAGCCAAAACAACGTTCAGCAAGAATAGGACGGATTTTGCTATCATAACCACTTTCCGATGCACCCGACTTTAACCATTCCACCACATGGTGACGTTGCTCAACATCAATGTAACTGGCCATGGGCCCACGCAGTGCGGATTCCAGTCGCGTGCCACTGCGGTTACCATAATAGTTTTCCGCGATATCTTCCACCGATAGACCCGGCTTACCATCGATACCTTCAAAACTGGAATAAAGATAGCCCAGCGCCATCAGATAGGCTAATCCCGCCAACAATAAAAATGAGGTATAAAGCAGCTTTTCATTGAGCGTACAATCATAAAACCGACGCGGACGGGTGGCGGGACAAGTTTCCATTTTCTGCTGTTCGCTCATTATTTATCTCCTGTTGCCGCTTTCGTTACAGTTGCAGTGTTTCCCCTGCGCCTTTGCAACTTCTGCGTTTATAACACGCTACTACTTCGTACCACCACAATATAAGCTTCCAGTGTATTGGAACGATTTCCTGAGGATTTAAACCTCTGGCTTCCGACTAACACAACATACCGAAATGACAGTGTTCTCAGTAAAAAGTGCTTATATACCCGTAGCGATTGGGATTCAGGTCGTGTGCATGCCCTATTTCCTCCATGGCCGCGTTGAAACTCCTTGCAATAGAACGACTATTAGGCGTCATTTCGCCTCGCCATGAAGAAAATACTAAATCCCAAACGCCACGGGTATAGAATGATTTGGCCAATGTCATTAAGTTAACAAAAAAACAGTGTGCCGTAGGTTGGTGGTGAGCTTGCGAACCCCAACGGAACTGACGATGTTCGGGTTCGCAAGCCCATCGCCAACCGACAACAAGTCGGAGATTTGGTTTAACTTAAGGACATTAGTGATTTAGCCCTTAATTCACATTCAATATTTTCTCCATGTGATATGTTCATAAACACCTGCCCAGTACATGCCAAAAGTAATAGCAAAAAGCAGTTCTTCCAGAGGCATAAACGCAATATTAATACCACTCAATGCCGATAAGTTCCATACACGGTCAATATAGCCCGGTGCAGACCATTCTAACCCAATAAGAAACAATGCGTAATAAACCAGAAATAACAACCCACCTATCCATGTCTTCCATTTTAAATCTGGGCGACAAAGAATGTTGGCAACTGCTCCAACAGCCATGGCGACAATAGAGGGATAAATGGGATTCCAAGGTAGAAAATACAATGGCACAAATGTAACAAAGGGTGCAGCCAATGCTTTGTAATGATGGCGATGTAGAGGCCGTTCACGCTCATTTATCGATACGGCAACGGGAACCCGGTGTGTTAAAAGGTTATACATCACTGCCGCTATACCGCCAATACCAAAACAAAAAATCAGACTTTCGATGTCAAAGCCTGTGCGTAAAGCCAGATCAAACAAGCTGGGTGGGCTCCAGTATTCCGGTACAAACAATGGTTCACTCAAACCAAAAGGGGTGGTGAACAAGCTTGCCCATAACATGGCGCGCCGATGTGCTGGAAAACTGATATAGATTATTGCCCATGGAACCAAAAAAGCACTTGACCATAAAAGCCATACATATTGATCATTCATTTCCACAAAACCCCATTTTATGGTTAACTGCTCTCATCACATGCTTTAATTCAGGTGTTTCATGAATCATCCGGATTAACCATTTTTGGAAACATTCCCCGCGGATCGGTTTGCAGGGCTGTTTGAAACGGTGCCAACAGGTCTGTCGTTTGTTGCTGCGCCTCATGCAATACTTGAGCACCACCTTCGGTCATTGGCCAGGTCAATTCGGGTAATTCGGGTTCAATAACAATAATTATCGCGCCACAGCCGCAGGGACAACGTTGCGATAAAATTCGTTGTGAGGATGCACCTTCATCCGACAAATACCATGGGCGATTTCGATAAAGCAGGCGATCAGTGATTTTCAGCAGTGTCCAGGGTTCAGTTAATGCATGGTCAATGCTTTTGTTTTTATCAAAACGTTGTGACACATGATGCACAATAACCACATCCAGATTATGCAAACAACAAATTGCATCGGTGGGTGCAAAATCGACCACCGCACCATCACAAAAATATTCACCGTTAATTTTTACCGGTTGGTACACAACGGGGATTGCGGCACTCGCCATAATGCGGGGCGCAATTTCCCCTTCCGAAAAAATAATTTTTTCTCCACTATCCAGGTTGATCGCCAGGGCATAAAAGGGAAACTGACACTCTTCGAAGGTTTGTACGCCGAGATTTCTTCGACAAAAATCTATTGCCCACCGGGTGTCTGAAATACCGGTAATACCACGCCCCTTGTCATACAACATGCGCCACAGCAAACCCGGCAAAGAGTCCGGTTTCCAGAATTCTTTTCGCTGTACCTTGCCGAGCGTGGTAACCCAGTCCGGTAAAGGAGTACCACTGGCAACGATTCCGCCGACCAATGCCCCTGCGCTGCAACCGGCAAGTGCGGTAACAGGCAGTTCCAATGTTTCCAACGCCATAAGAAAACCTGTATGCGCATAAACGCCGCGCCCTCCTCCCGAGCTTAATACCACTCCAATTCGAGGGTATTTTGGAAGGGTGCCGCTGGCATGGTTATTATTCATATATTCAAGGAGCTTCTGTTAGTCTCTCATTTACCGTCCAGGTCATTCACTTCAAATACACACAGGTAAGCTGCAACAATTTGCTCTTTGGCCGGTTTGTCATGCAAACAGGCAGTGCCTGTTTTTTCAGCGTCTGGTACTGCCCGAAAAGAATCGCATTGTGATGAGCTGATGATCAAAAAACCATACACCAAATCGTCACAAATAGGCCCACCAATAGTGCCGCGCCAAATACTCCGGGTGCGCACCAAGAAGATGACGCCAAACCTCTGTGGATCTGTTTTTTTTGTAGGGTTATTTTTACGGTACCCCGGTGACATGTTGTATCCCTTTAATTGAATGTCCCGGCCTTACCCTTTTTCACCTTTAACAGGTGGACACTCGCAGCCTTTGGCATACATTTCATCCCGCCGAAGGGAAATGACCAGTGGTTCGCGGTTATGTCCCGCCAACACCTGAAAAATGTTAATGCTGCCTTCGTCAAAATAATAGGCAGAACCCGACATGTACAAACGCCATACCCGGTAGCTTGCTTCTCCTACCATGGCGATGGCCTGTTCCCGGTTGGCCTCCAGTGCCTGCACCCAGCTACGCAGGGTCAGGGCATAGTGACGACGCAGACCTTCCACATCGACAACTTCAAAACCGGCTTTTTCCATGGCATTGATCACGATGCCAATGCGTGTAAGTTCACCATCCGGAAAGACGTAACTGTTGATGAAATGGGTAATTGGCGTGTCCTGCCAACCGGTATCATTGGTGATGCCGTGGTTGAGAAATAGCCCTTCCGGCTTGAGTGCGCGTTTGATAATGTCAAAATAACGCGAAAAATTAGCAACTCCGATGTGTTCAAACATGCCGACACTGACGATACGGTCGTATTGGACATCTTCGGGTAAATCCCGATAGTCGCGCAGCTCGATGGTGACCTGTCCCTCCAGACCCTCGTGTCGTACCCGTTCGCAAGCGTACTGATGTTGTTGTTTGCTGAGAGTAATACCATGCACCCGCACACCATAGTGTCGTGCGGCCCAGCAGGCCAGAGCACCCCAGCCACAACCGATGTCCAGCAGCGTCTGGTTTGGAATCAATCGCAGCTTGCGGCAGATGTAGTCCAGCTTGTCACGCTGAGCTTTGTCCAGTGATCGGTCAACCTCGGGAAAATAGGCGCAGGAATAAACCATTTCACGATCCAGCCACAACCGGTAAAAATCATTGCTGACATCGTAGTGGTGAGCAATGCTTTCACTTGTATTGTCATGCCCCCTGGCCTTGGCCTGCGTCACTTGTATCTCTTTTTTTACGGGATGGTATTTTCCCGGCAGACTGAAAGCCAGACGGGTAACTTTCCACTTCACAGACCAGGAAAGTTTCAGGTCTCGCATGTAACATACCAGATCAAACAGGCTTTCAATATCACCCTCGATGTCACCATCACCGGCCAGATAAGCTTCAGCCAGATGCACAACATTCCTGTGCAGTATCAGGCCACGCAACATCGACGGCTGATGAAACACCACAGTACAGAGCGCGTCTTCATTGCCAACAGCCAGTTTGCCATCCCACAGGCGTATTGACACTGGGCCCCGATAGTCTGATAAAACCTGCGTCAGGATTTGTCGCCCTGTTTCTGCACCTTCAGGTGTATTTACCTCGGTTAACATAATATTAACCTCTTTTCTGTTTTTGGAAATAAAGGCCTGCTTCGCCGAAATTGCCAGCAAACGCAGTATCACTAATTACAATTTTTTCTCATCACCTCGCAACGTAACAAAGTTATAAACGGGCACCCAGATTAACGCAAAAAACCAACCGTAGCCGTAAGCTTCAATCAATCCCAGGAAAAAACTTTTCCAGTTAAGCCACTCAAAACCCGGCAGCAGTTGTTGCCAGGTTCCATACATGGCATGGTCAGGAAAAAGCAAATCAAAAATGACACACAGCGCAAAGCTTATTGCCAGAAGAAAACTGGTGGCATGGCCAACACCCAATAATGAAATTCCCTGTTTTTGATAACGGCTTGTCATCGTATCAGTGGTCATTGTGATTCTCCTCCATCAAGGCTTGCTGTTTGTTGATATAATGCTCTGGCTCATTGTCAAACTTATCCAGACAACTCCTGGAACAAAAACGATAGAGTATACCCTGGTACATTTTTCCGTAACCCTGCTCGGTTTCAACTTTCATATCACAAACGGGATCAACATATTTGCTTGTCCCATCATCGTGACCAGAAGCATTACCCTTGGAGTGATCATGACCACCATGCCCGTGTGTCATGTGTGAACCACAACCGAAACGCATCATGAAATAAAAAAGTGCGGCAAACAGTAAAAACGAACCCAGGCCTTCCATATGTCACCTCCTGTTCTAATAATAATTACGACGTTTCTTCACCCGGAACGTTCACTGTTAAAAATGCCTTCCACTGATTCAGGGGTGGAAAAAAAGCGGGGGTTTTATGTACGTATTCATCATATTCCACGCCAAACTCCGTCTCGGCACGCCGTTCTTCCACTCTGGCCAAATGAACATAAGCAAACAAAAGAACGGGTGCCATTATTACGGTAAGTATCGTGGGCCACTGCACCAGAAAGCCGATGATCACCAGAAAGAGCCCAGTGTATTGTGGATGACGGGCATAGTTATAAATACCGTCAGTCACCAGACCCCCACGAGCGGCATGGATTTGTGTCCAGCCCTTTGACAGCAACGTGTAACCCATGAGCATCAATATCAGGCTCAGCGCCATCACCACTGCCCAGGCTAGAGTTGATCCCCCAAGCACCACGACCCACAGGTGTCCAAGTTTATGGCTGAAGGGTTCCAGCGCGGGATAGGCATCACCTAACCAGCCGGTCAGTAAATAGATCGTTAATGGGAAGCCATACATCTCAGCAAACAAGGCGACAAAAAAGGCTGTCACCACGCTCATGCTGCGCCACTCCTGACTACCCCGTGGTTTGAGAAAGCTCAGAGTAAAAAAGAGGAACAGGCCAACGTTAAACGCTACCACTACCCACATGCCATATGCATACCCAACACTATGCATTTTGAGTTCCTCGTTTTTAGTGATTTCTGAACTCTTGACTTTTCTACCAAAACATATAAGTCTTTTCTTTCTGCATCTGGTTTATAAACGCAAATTTCTCAATCGCAGGGCATTCATGATCACGGACACCGAACTGAAACTCATGGCCGCTGCGGCAATGATGGGTGATAACAAAATACCAAAGAAAGGATAAAGCAACCCCGCCGCAACCGGCACACCTAACGAATTATAGATAAAGGCGAAGAACAGGTTTTGACGAATATTGCGCATGGTGGCCCGGGACAAGTGCCGTGCCCGCACAATACCACGCAGGTCACCTTTCACCAGGGTCACTCCGGCACTTTCCATGGCGACATCGGTACCCGTTCCCATGGCAATACCCACATGGGCCTGCGCCAAAGCCGGAGCATCATTAATACCATCACCTGCCATGGCGACGATGCGTCCTTCATCCTGAAGTTGCTTGACAACAGCCGCTTTTTGATCGGGCAACACTTCGGCTTGCACTTGATCGATGTCCAGTTTGGCAGCCACGGCTTCGGCCGTTTTCCGACTGTCACCGGTAAGCATTACCACTTTAATACCCTCTGCATGCAAGTTACGAATCGCTTCGGGTGTGGTTTCTTTAATAGGGTCGGCGACACCAATCAATCCGGCGGCTTTGCCATCAATGGCAAAGAACATCACCGTCTGGCCCTCGGCCCGTTGTGTATCGGCCTGTTGAGGCAGGTCTCCTGCATCGATACCCAGGTCTTGCATCAATTTGAGGTTACCCATGGCGATGCTGTGTCCGTCCACATCACCTGTCACACCCTTGCCGGTGATTGACTGGAAATTGTCAGCCTTCACCAGTGCCAGTTTGCGCGCTTCGGCACCCTGCACAATGGCTTCGGCCAGAGGATGTTCACTGGCACGTTCCAGGCTGGCAATAAGTCGCAAAACTTCGCCTTCGGAAAAATCACCAACAGAAGTTACCGCCACCAGTTTTGGTTTGCCTTCAGTGAGCGTACCGGTCTTATCTACCACCAGAGTATCCACTTTTCTCAGCACTTCCAGTGCTTCGGCATTTTTAAACAACACACCCATCATCGCACCTTTGCCGGTACCCACCATGATGGACATGGGTGTTGCCAGACCCAGCGCACAGGGACAGGCGATGATCAACACCGCCACCGCATTAATCACGGCGTAAGCAATAGCCGGTTCCGGTCCCCACAGACTCCAGACGATAAAGGTGGCAATGGCGATGATAACGACCACAGGCACAAAATATCCGGCCACAAGATCGGCTAACCTTTGAATGGGTGCCCGTGAACGCTGGGCGTCGGCAACCATTTGCACGATTTGTGACAACAGGGTATCAGCCCCCACTTTTTCAGCCCGCATTAACAGACCACCAGTACCGTTGACAGTGGCACCGATGAGGCGCTCACCTTTGTTTTTTCCTACCGGCAGCGGTTCACCGGTGACCATGGATTCATCGACATTGCTTTCGCCCTCAATGACCGTGCCATCCACGGGTACTTTTTCACCTGGACGTACTCGTAGAATATCACCAACCTGTACATGCTCCATGGGGATATCTTCTTCGGTACCATCTTCGCGCACGATACGTGCCGTTTTGGGTGCCAGACCTAACAGCAACTTGATGGCAGCATTGGTCTGACTGCGTGCCCGCAATTCCAGCACCTGCCCCAACAGTATCAACGCAGTGATGACGGCTGCTGCTTCGAAATAAACCGGCACAACGCCAACGTCATTAAAGACCGCCGCCGGAAAGATGCCGGGGGCAATGGTAGCAATGACACTATAGGTAAAGGCAACCGATACGCCGAGCCCGATAAGGGTAAACATATTCAGGTTACGTGTGACGACAGATTGGATAGCGCGCACATAAAATATCCAACCGCCCCAAATAATCACCGGGGCTGACACAATCATTTCCAGCCATTGCCGCAAACTGGGGTCAATCAATTCCGCCATGCCCTCAGGCCAGAACTCGGCAGCCATGGCACTGAATAACACGGGAATGGCCAATGCAGCACTAATCCAAAAACGTTTGCTCATGTACTCCAATTCACTGGTATCTTCTTCCGCTTCTACAGTAACGGCTTCCAATGCCATACCACACTTGGGACAACTGCCAGGCTGGTCCTGAACAATCTCCGGGTGCATGGGGCAGGTGTATTTCGTTTTGGTGGCGGTCAGAGATACATTTTTTGGCTCCAGTGCCATACCGCATTTGGGGCAGGCACCCGGTCCCTGTTGCTCGACCTCCGGGTGCATAGGGCAAGTGTAAACTGCCGACTCATCAACGGGCTGCTGGTGGACATCGCTCTTGTGCTCATGGCTGCAACCATTGCTTTCCTGTTCGTGTAAATACTGTTGCGGATTTTTTTCAAACTTGTGCTGGCAGTTCTCACTACAGAAATAATAATCCTCACCTTCATGTCCCGAGTGAAAATCAGAGTCAGTGGTAACATCCATACCACACACAGGATCCTTAAGCTGGCTGTCTTTTACATATGAAGCCGGGGTATCCTCAAACTTGTGCTGACAATTTTCACTACAAAAATAGTAGGTATCCCCTGCATATTCTGAGTGATGCCCGGATGTTTCGGCGACATCCATTCCACAGACTGGATCCTTGATCATTGTCTCACTCCTGCTGCCTGCTTTTATTGTTATAAATTGCTGAACATAACGATAACGAAGCAATTATTTCTTTGTATCCATCATCATGGATTGCTGTTTGAGCATCTGCTCCATCATGCCCTGCATCATGTCCATACGTGTTGACATCATTTTCTGATGTTGTTCCATATTCATAGTGTCCGACATATTATTGCTCATCATGCCTTTCATATTACCCATCATGTCTTGCATTTTTTTCATGTGTTTACGCATCATCTCATGACGTTTATCCATGTCTTTTGTCGCATGGGCCTCTTCCATCATTTTCGACATTTCACCCATTTGGCCTTGCATCTTATCCATGTTCATCATTTGTTTACTGTGCTGCCCGTCCATGCCTTTGGCATGCTGTTCTCCTGCATACAGCAGAGGGGTTGCCAACAATGCAATCAGTAAAATTGATGTGCCTAAAGCCGGTTTCATTGTAAATTTCATGACCAATCTCCTTTAATATCTGTTTGGAAACAAACAACCTTTTATTTGTTTTCTGCTGACAAGTGTAGAACCTATGCGCAGCTTACAGGTCAAGCTTTTGGGCTCAATAAAGTTACCGATTCGATCAAATGACAAACCGAGTCTCCATCAGGCTGCCCATTGGGTATGTTTTCCCAAAGCAACAAGGCATCTTCCATGCGTTTTTGTAAAGCATTCAATGCATCCAGTTTGATTTTATTTTCAACAACCCGGCGTTGCATCAACTCACGCACCTGAGGACAGGGAGACCCCCCTGCCATGGAATGATTAAGAATCTCACCAATTTCTGCCAGGGTGAAGCCCAGACTTTGCGCCTGACGAATGAAGCGTAGCTTGGTAACGTCCTCACCAGTAAATAATTTATAACCGTTATGAGGATTACGCTCGGGCTTCAGCATGCCAATATGCACATAATGACGCACCGTATCAGGTGTGACATCTGTCCGCTTCGCCAATTCACTGACTGTAAACATGGGTGACTCCTATTTGTTGTCCTGTTTATTGTTTGAACGAATAACCATCTGATGTGCCACACCCTTACCCAAATCGATTTTATTTTCGATTTGCAGGGTTTGTGCGTTAAGCACCCAAATTCTTGGTATTTTTCGGCTGGAAATATAAAGTTTGTTCAGCCCGGCAATATATGCAACATGATACGGTGCAGGCGACAAATCAATCGTGGTGATTTTTCCGCTGGAAAGATTAATCCGACTCAGCGTGTCAGTACCTTTACTGGCAACAAACAGCCAACGGCCATCATCCGACAAATCAATACCATGTACCTTTTCACCCACGGGCCAAGTTTTTGTCACCTTGCCATTCGTCAAATTGATAACCGAAACGGACCCGCTAGCTTTATTAGCAACATAAAGAAATTGATTGTCAGCGCTGATCGCCATGTGTTCCGGCTCTTTACCGACGTTTATTTCTCGAGTGATCTGCCATGTCCGGGTATTAATTTCACTGACCATGCCCATTCCGGCATTCGTGATATAAAGAAAATTTCCGTCACTGGTAAACACTGCGTAATTAGGCCATGTCCCGGTTTGCAGTGTTTTGATAACCTTCATTTTATTGAGATCGATAACAGAAATACCACCCGCCCCGGAATGTACGGCAATGGCAATTTTTCCATCAGGTGATACTGCCGTATGATGTGTCAGGGCACGCACCTCGACACGTCGTATGACACGCCCATGTTTGGCATGAATAATTGAAACATAACTTGGGGTAGTGGTTTGTTCAGCCTTGCTCTTGGTATTCGCATGGTGTGCGGCATGTTCAGCCTCACTCATTTTCGCGGGCTTGGCTGCACCGGATTTTTTTGTGCCCGGTGCCTGCATACTGCCTGCAACCAGGTATTCAGTGTGACGACTGCTCGACAGACCATGGGCATTTTCCAGCTCATCAATTCGCCCAATGATTTTGTCTGTACTGAGATCAATAATCAGAACATCATTCGTGCTACCAGTAGGGACATACAGCAACGGCTGTGCATTTGTGATAATGGGAAATAATAACGTGAAGGTTGATAAATATATCAGTATATTTTTCATCGTTAACGTCCTCATATACCTGTGTATTTAAGATTCAGGTGTTAAGTGTGACGTCAGCACACTACACTCATAGCCATTCAAAACCAGAATCGAAGACCAGCTACGGCGCGCGTTTCATCAGTATCGAATCCTGTTGCACGTACATAATCGGCCGTGCCACCATATGTGCTGGCCCACTCAATACCCACATAAGGTGCAAATTCCCGTCGAATTTCATAACGTAAACGCAGCCCTGCAGAAAACTCAGATAACCCGGAACCAATGCCACGTTTGACATCATCTTTGCCATAAACACTCGCTTCGATGCGTGGCGTTAAAATCAGTTTTTGTGTAAACAATATTTCGTACTCTGCTTCCAGGCCCAGAGCTGTGCGACCTTCTTCACCAACATAACCCGTAATGTCCAGTTCAAACCAATAAGGTGCCAAACCCTGCACGCCAAAAGCCACCCAGCTACGACCAGGATCTTCACCACTGTCGTAACGAAGGCCTAATTGTCCATCCCAATAAGTTGCCAAGGCGTGGCTCCATAACACCTCGGTACTGGCTTCCTCTATTTTCCCATTGTCCACATTGCCTTCGGCCTTGAGCACCAGACGATCATAATCACGTCCATACCAGGCTTGCAGGTCATAAGTTATCGAGCTGTTATCTGAAGTACGCACCGTTTCCAGTCGATCAACCAGCAGTGATGCAAAATTATATTCATCTGCCAGTTTTAATATCCGTGGTCCTGGTAAAGCATACTGACCGGATTCAATGGAATAACCGCCTGAATAAGCATGTGGATCACGGGCATTTGCCGGTGCCGATCCACCTTGCGCCCTGCCCTGCATCGCACCCGGTTTTTCACTGGTGCTTTGTTTATCGCCATGGTTCATACCCGGCATAGCACTGTGATTCATATTTTCCATAGGCATAGCATTCATGGCCTGCCCATCCTGTGTCGTGCCATTGATAGTGCCGTTAGTAGTGTCATTGTCTGCCCAGACGGGAAAAACACTGCTGCTCAGCAAAAACACGCAGCCTAATGTCAATCGTTTGTTCATTGCTGTCACCTTTTCCTTCATCACCCTACTCACGTCACTATCACTTCGCGGAACATGCCCGCATCCATGTGATAAAGCAGATGGCAGTGCCAGGCCCAACGCCCGAGAGCATCAGCAGTCACCCGAAAACTGACACGCTGCGCCGGTTGCACGCTGATGGTGTGTCGGCGTGCCAGGAATTCTCCGTTAGCGTCTTCCATGTCACTCCACATACCGTGCAAATGCATGGGATGGGTCATCATCGTGTCGTTGTGCATAATCACTCGCAGACGCTCACCATGGCGGAAATGTATTGGCGTAGACTTGCCAAATTCCAGACCATCCAGTGACCAGGTGTAACGCTCCATGTTTCCCGTTAGATGTAATTCAATATCCCGACCAGGATCACGCGGATCAACAGGTTCTCCAGGCGTTTTTATATCCGCGTAAGTCAGCACTCGTCGGCCATTGTTACGCAGACCGATACCCGGATCATCCAGATTGGTACGCGGCATATCCACACGCATATCCACACTCGGTCCATATTCGGTTTTGGCGTGACGTACCGGGGTGGCATTTTTATTCATGCTGCCTGACGTGCTGTGATCATTGTGATTCATGCCACCCATTCCAGCCATAGCTCCCCCCTGGGCCATCGCACCCATCATATCGGTCATGGTCAGCCATTCAGGTTCATCCAGTTCAGGGATGGGTGCGGTGAGATCCGCACGGGTTGCGAGCGTGCCACGCGCATAGCCGGTACGATCCATGGATTGCGCAAAAATAGTGTAGGCATCGTCCTGCGGAGTCACCAGCACGTCATACGTTTCACCCGGCCCGCAGCGGAACTCATCCACGGTGACCGGTTCGATATCCTGACCATCCACATGTACTACGGTCATTTTCAGACCGGGAATGCGCACGTCGAAGAAACTCTGAGTGCCACTACTGATAAAGCGCAAACGCACCCGCTCACCGGGATTAAACAGCCCGGTCCAATTACCCGCCGGTGTAGTACCGTTCATAAGGTAGGTGTAAGTGTAAGCAGAAATATCCGCCAGATCCGTGGGACTCATGCGCATCTGATTCCACATGCGCCGCCTCTCCATGGCTTTACCCAAACCACGTTCGGAAGCATCGCGGAAAAAATCCATCGCCGTCGGTGCATTAAAATTATAGTAGTCACTTTGTTTTTTTAATTTTGCAAATACCTTCATGGGATCTTCGTCAGTCCAGTCCGATAACTGCACGACATAATCACGATCCGCACGAATATGTTCACCGCCTCTTGGTTCAACAATAATGGTGCCGTACATACCGGTCTGTTCCTGGAAACCACTGTGGGAGTGATACCAATAGGTGCCTGCCTGTTCTACCTTGAAACGGTAAGTGAAGGTTTCACCAGGGGGGATACCGGCAAAGCTGATTCCGGGAACACCATCCATTTGATAAGGCAAAATAATGCCATGCCAATGAATAGAGGTTGAAGTGTTCAAACGATTAGTGACACGAATGGTTACCGTGTCACCCTCACGCCAACGAAGAATGGGGGATGGAATGGAGCCGTTGATTGTGGTTGCCATACGCGGGCTGCCCGTATAGTTAACCGCAGTCTCCGCAACAATGAGATCAAATTCCGTACCACGGAGTACCGGAGCCATACCCGTAGCCGTAGTGGTCACCTGACCTGCCCAACCCGGTTTGGTCCAGGGTGACAACCCCATCAATACACCACCGGCAGCAAGTCCCTGTAAAAACCGGCGACGTGAGGGATCAGGAATGACGCAGGTATTTGAGGAAGTTTTTCTCATGCCGCTTTAATCCTTTTGCAAGAGTGTGTTCAATTAAAATCGTGCTGATGTCAAAACTATAGCCAACTTTCCCTGTCCCTAAGCTGACTAGAGCATTACAATCTTGTAATCATTCTGTCATGTTATCGACAGCATATTGCGAATACAGTACACAAGGTAAAATGCAAAAAACGCACGACTCAAAACAAGTCAGGCAAAGCCATCAGGATTCAGGTATACCGGCAGGTTATGAATGAAAATACTCATCGTCGAAGACGAAACCAAAATCGGGGACTATCTCAAACAAGGGCTCAGTGAAGCCGGCTTTGTAACAGACCTTGCCCGCAATGGCCTGGACGGTCACCACTTTGCTATGACCGAACCCTACGACCTGATCATTCTCGATGTCATGCTGCCGGACGTAGACGGCTGGCGTATCCTGCAATCACTACGTGAAGCAGGTAGAACAGTACCTGTGTTGTTTCTCACCGCGCGGGATAGCGTGGAAGACCGTGTCAAAGGTCTGGAACTGGGTGCAGATGACTATCTGGTTAAACCTTTTGCCTTCGCAGAATTGCTGGCGCGGGTGCGCACACTGCTACGACGCGGTGCTACAATAGCAACGGAAACCACACTCAAAGTCGCCGATCTGGAACTGGATCTTATGCGTCGCCGGGTTATCCGTAACGGCCAACGCATCACACTCACCGCCAAAGAATTTGCCTTACTGGAATTATTGATGCGTCGCCAGGGTGAGGTACTGCCCCGCTCGCTGATCGCCTCCCAGGTATGGGATATGAATTTCGACAGTGACACCAATGTTATTGATGTCGCGATTCGCCGGGTACGGGCTAAAATTGATGATGATTTTGACACCCGGCTGATCCACACCGTACGCGGTATGGGTTACATGCTCGACGTATCAGATGAAAACTGAAAAAACCGATGCGCCAACCCCCGTCACTAACGTTACGCCTGACCCTGTTATTTGCAATTGCTGCGGCTATCGTTTTGACTGGTTTTGGTTGGATCATCGAGCGTTCCATTGAGCGCCATTTTGCCATTGAAGATAGTGCCGAACTTGAAAGTGTCGCCCATGCTGTCTCACAAACACTCACCAACTACGATGTAACAAGCAACCCCATAGCGCTGGAACAAAGGTTTAATGATGTGCTGGTGGGACACCATGGCACTGTACTGCACCTCACCCATTCAGACGGACGTATTTTATTCATCAGTCCTGGCGGACCTGATCTTTCCTACCTCAACCAAACCGCTTTCGACAATAATGATAATAAAAAAATACGCTACTGGAGCGATGACAAACACACTTACCGTGTATTAACCCGACGCCTTGCGGAGAACACAACGACTCAACGTTATTATACGATGTCCGTGGCTGTGGCCATCAACAGCCACTTACGTTTTCTTGATCACTTTCGTCTCACCCTCTGGTTAATGGTCGCCAGCGGTACTGTACTCATGGGCCTGATGGGCTGGATAGCAGTACGTCGAGGACATGCCCCGTTGCACAACATTGTCACACAAATCCACCGCATCAGCGCCAATGAACTGAATACCCGTTTATCCCCGGAGACCGTACCCCGGGAACTTACCGATCTGGCAAACTCGTTCAACGACATGCTTGCACGCATGGAAGAGGCATTTCAGCGCTTATCAAATTTTTCTGCCGATATCGCGCACGAACTCCGCACACCGGTCACCAGCCTGCTGACCCAGGCCCAGGTTGCCCTGTCACAATCGCGCAGCAACGATGAATACCGCGAAATACTCTATTCCAATATCGAAGAATATGAACGCATGGCACAAATGATCGGTGACATGCTGTTCCTTGCCAAAGCAGATAATGGGCAGTATCAATTGAACCGCACAGATGTTGATCTCGCCAAAGAAGTACAGGATCTTTTTGAATACTACGAGGCATGGGCAGAAGAACGTGGTGTTACGCTGGTCTTGCACGGCAATGTCACGATGCCCGTAGACCGGCTTATGTTGCGGCGCGTGCTAAGTAACCTGCTATCCAATGCCATTCGTCATACCCCATCGGGCAACACCGTGCATGTCCAACTTGAACAATTGCCCGAACAGACGGTATCCATCTGCGTGGAAAACCCCGGCCCGGTTATTCCGGCTGAACACATTCCACGACTGTTCAATCGCTTTCATCGTGTTGATGCCTCACGACATCGCAGTGATGAAGGTGCCGGACTGGGACTATCCATCGCCAAATCCATTATCGATATTCACGGTGGCATCATCGAAGTTGAATCTACAGAAGAATGTACCCGGTTCCGGGTCATATTGCATAACCGTAATTAATTGCATAACTGTAATTAGCGGATCATGTATATTTTTTAAAAACAAAACTTGCCGTGAAAACAAGTAAAGAGTTTAAAAGCGTGCGATGTTGTTACCACAAAACCAGATACGAACTCCCACGGAGGACCGTGGGAACCAGAAAAACGGGTACATCCCTGCACCCATCAAGATAACATCTAGAAAGCCATATCGACACCAAACGTCAACACATTCTCCAGATTGGAAGCTGGGTGCTCCTGGCCTGAGAACCCAGCAACCGCACCGCCGGTATCAGGCAAAGTTGAGGATGCACTTATGTTGATGTGCGCTCGTGTATACAAAGCGATGTTGGGACTAGGATAGTATTTGAGGATGGGACTGATCATTTGTACGGTGGCATTAATCTCATCATTTGCAGTTGTCACCACCCCTGCTGGCAATCGCTTCAGGCCACCAGCATCCATCTGATCATAACGCACACCTAACATCCAGTTGGGATCAAAGCGCCAGTCTGCCTCTAGGGAAAACCCCGTTGCAGTATCTTCCCACTCTGAACTACTGGCTATTGCTATCATCATCGCGTTAGGCAAATCGTTCCATGTTGGATTGTCAATTGTATCTTGAGTATAAGCAAAATAGACATCCACCGTTTCCCATTGTGCCCGCGCACCAATACCAACACGGGTTATGTCCGTTGCGCTGTCTGCATATCGAACATTACCACTCATCAGCAGTGTTGAACGGGCAGCATCTGGTGCGTTGTACCAGAAGCCGGAAACCTGGGCATCGGCACCGGCCGCCTGGAAGTCAAAACGCAACATAGCATAAACGTCAGTGCGTTGATCACCGGTGCCATCGGCCTTCGTATTCAAAGCCATACCCACCTGATACAGCAGCGGACTATTGTCACCACTGGGGCGGCCATGTACCGAAATACCGGTCTGCGTGGGAGCATTATAAAGTGTTGGCGCAAATGGCAGCAGGGCAAAACCTTCGCTGATCTCTCCACCAGAGTTGTCCCCCGCAACACCGGCAGGAACACCCGCAGTACTCATGCCAAACAACTTGCTGGAAAAGGCATAAGGCAACATGGGAATCCGCTGGATTGCCGGTGGGTACTGATCCGTCTGCGCAATCGGCAGGATGGGATTCAATTGCTGACGATGTGTTGGGAACGAGAATAATGAAGAAGGATCAAAATTACCGACCTTCACATTGGCTATGCCCTGCGCACCACCTATATTGCTGAATTGCATGACAACACGTTCAAATTTGATGGAAGCCTCGGCCCCGGCTTCCATTCTGTTGTATTCAGATTCAAGGAAGTAACTGATGTTTTCTGTCACCGTACCGCCAAAGAAAAAGTTAACAATAGTCGGTAGATTAATTTCCACCCGGTCATCAACACCACCGCCCGGCTCATCTTTGTACGAGGCCTTCTGAATATCACCTCGCAAACGCACAGCCATCATGTTAGATAATGTGTCTAGAGTCACCGGACCCTGAGCACCATCCAATTTAATTTTGGCGGTATCACCGCCATCCGTTGTACCTGGAAACTGATAACCATTGGCCAGAAACTGTTGGCCAAAAGGTGCAAGTCGGGGGACATTGGTATGGCACAACGCACAGTTTGCCTGAAATTTTCGCGCAAAAGCCGGGATAGCCTCAGCAGCACCGATATCAACCAAGAACATACTTATCGCCACTGTTGGAAGCATAAACATTGCCCCCACACGACAAAAACACTTAGACATTTTCATACTGACTTTCTTCATTTGTATTACCCCCAAGTTTGGTTTAAACAGCCTGTTTAAAAACAGGCGAACTACAAACACATTTAACGATAAAACATTCATCAC
>WFQM01000040.1 GCA_015487095.1 Gammaproteobacteria bacterium
GGTCAGGTGCTGGGTATGGACCTGGACGATACAATCTACATTCCTGCGGCACGCGCCTTGTCATTATTCAACCGCGACAGCCTGATGGAAATTGATCTGCTCTACGAAGAAGGGGCCGACGTGGACGAGGTGGTGGCGGGCATTAAACGCATACTGATCAACCGCCACGGCCGTGAAGATTTCACCATCACCACCCAGCAGCAAATGATGGATGTGCTGGGCAATGTGCTCAACGTGCTGACCTTTGCCGTGGCGGCACTGGGCAGTATTTCCCTGGTGGTGGGTGGCATCGGCATTTTCACCATCATGACCATTGCCATCTCGGAACGCACCGGCGAAATTGGCCTGCTGCGTGCGCTGGGTGCGGAAAAGGGACAAGTACAGATGTTATTTCTGGGAGAAGCCGTGGTGCTGGCGGGCATCGGTGGGCTGGCCGGGCTGCTGCTGGGCATTGGTGGCGCGCAATTGCTCACCTTGGCTCTTCCCGAATTGCCAGTACATACACCCTGGGAGTATGTGCTCATCGCGGAGGCACTGGCGCTGGTTATCGGCATTATCGCTGGTGTGGTGCCCGCCCGGCAGGCGGCACAACTGGACCCGGTGGAAGCCCTGCGTGCCGAATAAAAAAGGGTTATTCAGCAGCGAGAATGACCACTTCATTCAGAAGTGTTTCAATACTTTTTAATGTGTCTCTGACAGCCGCAGAACGCATATGCTCGTTGGCATCAAAATCAAACTCAACACCACAGCGAAAATGATTTTCCATACGTGTGATATAACGCACCACAGCCACCACGTAAGACACACTGTGTTGATCCGTCACCAGATCCATCAACACAGGCTGTCCCGGGCTCAACGGGCGGGAATGACGAAAGGCCAGACCGGTAGTATTAAAATCGATGGCGCGCACATCTATTATCCGGCTGAAAAACAAACTCAGCAAACCCGTGCGATGCAGACTCACCCCTAAACTACCCACACCGTAACGTGCAAATTTTCGCCGATTACGTTTCATTACCATGAATAAGTTACTCCTGTTATCCACCAACAAACAGTATCGGCCAGTGGAAAAATATCCGTAAAATATCCACCTGGACCTTGCGAATGATCGTGCTTGCGCAGTGCAAAATATTGATTCGTAGCGCGAATGATAACTTTGAGCGCAATCCTTATGTGATTACCGAAAAGTTTCATTTCGCTCTACGGGGTCAAGAGCTTGTGCTGAGTGAGTGTGAGCACTTGCAGGATTTAGGTCCATGTGAGGCGGTGCGCAACTGGCACTATTACCGTTACCATCAAACGAATCAGACAGGAAAATTCTGATAGACTCGACAACATAAAAAGACCATGCTATTCAGGTGCCCGTGCAAGATTCAAAAACAAGGTTAACAATATAACCCATCTACTTGAATCAACTATCGCGCCACCATTACGAGGAGGGGGGAGAATGATGATGAAAACAAATCAAAAAACAGCCGTTTTAATTTTATTCAGCGCCATAATCATGATGGGGCTGTCTCTTTCAAGTTATGCCGGAAACACACCGGAATCTGGACAAAACACTGAACAGGTTTCTTCACTCGGTGAAACGACAGCATCCAGCAATGCTCCCACCGATGCACCACCCAATAATGGCAAAGGTGCCGCTAAAGGTTGCGCAACGGGTGCAGCCATCGGCACCGCCATCGCGCCAGGAGCAGGCACTCTGGCAGGTTGCGTACTTGTGGGCATCTGGGGCTGGTTCTGGTAAACCCGGGCTCGTACAATAATCATTAATACTATTCAAAAACTGGCAATCCACAAATGAATTTTGGCGCTCGTTTTTCTGAATTTGGCATGACTGGTGCTGTATTCTGGATCTGCCAAATCCTGCTGTTCACTATTGGCACCGGCGAAGCTGCCGGTGAACAGTTTCTGGATCTGTTGGGCAACTTCATCGGCACAGAGGATGCGCCCTCTTCTGTCCTGAAAAGTGCAGCAGGTTCATTACTGACAGTTTTCGGGTTAATCGGTATTTTTGTCACCGGCCTTGTTCTGGACATGATCGGTTCGATATTTTTCATGCAGGAAATGCGTATTTTTGGTGGTCACATCTCACGCAATATTGACTGGCTGAACAAGATGACAGAAAAATGTTCGACCGCCGTTGCCAAAGACTACCAGATCTTCCAGGAAGAATTTGGCGATAAAAACATCTCGAAAAAACACACATACAGCCGCCTGCTGGGCCCCCGCTTTCACTATCGACGTTTCAGGTTGCGCTCGCGCTATCGACACCTGCAAACGTTTTTGCTTTCCTATGTTCACGTTTACTCCGCCAATGGCACATCTGATCAGCTAACAGATCATATACATGTGTGGCGTACTTCACGCGCCATTTCCACGGCATTATTCATTGTCGCCATTGAGGTCATTGCCTTTGAAAACTTCACACACGCAGCAGATGAAGTACCGCACGACAGCGGACCAATGACATTAATCATCTACGGCACACTGTTTGCCCTCTCCGCCATGCTCACCCTGAAATCCTACAACCGTATGTGTTTTTCCCTGTTTACACTTTCCTGTGCCACCAACAGCCATCAAATTTCATCAAAATAGGGCGTATGGACACACCCCGATTACTTTCAGTCTTCCGCGCAGCACGCCTGGTAGGAGTCTCTCGTGGCAACCTGCAACGCAGGATTCGCACCGAAGGTATCACCACCTTTGAAGGGAAAATCAGCACTGATGACCTGCTCGCACTGTACCCCGCAACAGAACTTCACCACGATTCAGAATACGAACGTGTACAACACATCAAAAAACACGCCTTCGCTAACCGCTTGCGTGAACGCCTGTTGCCCAGTGCCGACATACTGGCCGACCGGGTGTCTGAACTGGGACAGGAACTTGCCGCCACCCGCGCCCATCTGGCACAGTATCAAACTGTACTGGATCAAATTACCACCCGCCTGCGCGATACTGGCGAATCCCCCAACAAAAAAGAAATACACGGATTATTACACTGGGTAAAAGACACGCTGGCCGCCCCTCCCGTCCCCAATGATCCACACAAAAACTTATTCGCCAACGACACGGTACTGCGCATTATGGCTGCACATATCAAAATACAACCCAGCAACCATGAATTCTGGTTAGAAGGTAATGACTCCATTCTGGATGCAGGTGTACGTGCTGGGCTGGCACTCAATTACGGCTGCGCCAATGGTAACTGCGGACTGTGTAAAGCACGCATTATCAGTGGTAAAGTAAAAAAAAACCAACACCACGATTACGTGCTCAGCGAGGCCGAAAAAAACAGGGATTACGTGCTGATGTGTTCCTGCACAGCAGTCACCGACGTGGTACTGGAAGCGCTGGAGGCCAGCAGTGAAAATGACATCCCCACACAGAAAATCATCACCAAAATAAAAAGTATCGAACGAGCCACAGACAGCATATTGATCCTGCATGTACAAACGCCCCGCATTCAACGGTTACGTTTTCTTGCCGGACAATCGGTTACCCTGTCCCTCGACAACAAAACCGGCACAGATTTCCCCATCGCCAGCTGTCCCTGTGACGACCGCAACCTGTTCTTTCATATTCCATGTGACTCAGAAAAACCCGTTGTTCAGGCATTAATCCACAACAGTAAAAAGGGTGATGCCATCACGGTAACCGGCCCCCACGGTCACTTTCTGTTTAATGAAGCGTCCAAACGTGCCCAACTTTATCTTGCCTACGGCACCGGGTTTGCTCCCATCAAAAGCCTTATCGAACACGCCATGGCCCTGGAAATACCGGCTGCTATGGACTTGTTTTGGGCCGTGGACAAAAAAGAAAATTTATACATGAACAACCTGTGCCGCTCATGGGATGATGCACTGGATAATTTCAATTATCACCCCGTGATCGACACAGATGCAGTGGAGCACTTATTGGAAAAATACGACAACCTGGAAACAGTAGACGTATACATTGCCGGTCCGGAAATCCGTACCAAATGCGCCAGTGAAAAACTGTTGGCCGCTGGTTTGCCTGACAAACAATTGACAGTCTCCACAATTGATTAGTCGGTACGGGTCGAACAAAAAATAAACCGGCCATGCTGAAGATTTCCCACAACGTCTCCATCCCTGATACTGAAATCGAACTGTCAGCAATCCGCGCACAGGGAGCCGGTGGTCAAAACGTCAACAAGGTTTCTTCAGCCATTCACCTGCGTTTTAATATCAACGCATCTTCCCTGCCCGACTTTTACAAACAACGCTTGTTAAGTAAAAAAGATCATCGCATCAACAAAGAGGGCATTATTGTCATCAAAGCCCAGCAATTTCGCACGCAGGAAAAAAACCGTGATGCGGCCCTTGAGCGCTTACAGACCCTGATTCAAGCCGTGACAACAACACCCAAAACCAGACGCCCCACCAAACCTGGCAAAAATGCCCGGAAACGACGAATGGATAATAAAACACAGCGAGGTAAAACAAAGGTACTGCGGGGGAAAGTTACCGACTAAAAAATAGGACATTAAATAACTTCCCTGTTTTCATCTGTATGCTGGCTGGGCCTGAATGATAAAAAACCCAACGCAAAGGCGCGAAGACGCAGAGGGTTTGAGGATAACGAGCAAAAGATATAAATCTTGATCTTAAATGCTGTGGGTCTCTACGTTCTTCGCGCCTTTGCGTTAGATTTTATGATTCGTGGCCGAGAAACAGCCTGCTTCATCGAATGTCAACCAATGGTTTTATTTCGTTGAATGTTTTTAGTACATAATTCACATTTAAGAAAATCGCTTGATGGGCTTACTCATGGTAATTCGGCATTAATTGGAAATATCCGGCCACACCCGGCATATCACGATTCCCACAAACTACTGTTTTTGTGGTACTTTATCTCCCATTCAAGCAATAAACTCCCCACAAACGACAATGCCCTCCTCTCCCCAGAAAATCACTGATGCTTACGCCTATTGCCAGCAAATGGTGCGCAGCCACTATGAAAACTTTCCCGTGGCCTCATTCATTTTGCCCAAACGCCTGCGCCAACCTATCAGTGTGATTTACGCCTTCGCACGCACTGCGGATGATTTTGCTGACGAGGGTGATTGGGACGCCGAAACCCGGCTCACCAAACTCAGGGAATATGATGAATATCTGAATGCCATCGCCAATGATGAAGCTATTGATAATCCCATCTTTATCGCACTGGCCGATGTCATCCAAAAACACGATTTACCATTACAGCTGTTTCACGATTTAATTACAGCCTTTCGATTGGATGTCAGCAAAAAACGTTTTACCGATATTGATGATGTATGGGATTACTGCCGTTATTCTGCCAACCCGGTGGGCCGCCTGTTGTTACATTTAATGGA
>WFQM01000041.1 GCA_015487095.1 Gammaproteobacteria bacterium
CATAGCGGTCATTTTCCAGTGCCTTGATGGATAACGGGCCAAACAGTTCCTCCGGTACGGAAAACCGGGTGAGCAGTCGTTCGAAATACTGGCCATGATCAAAAACAAGGTGGAGTCTTCGTGCCAGTGCGCTTTTGGCGGTACCGGGCGCTCCAATCAATAACAAGTGTTCTCCCGAGAGAGCGGCCAGCAAGGCCAGACGAACTGGTGTTTCGCGTTCAATCAGACCTGATTGCAAGGCGGTCTGAAGCTGTTGGATGCGTGTTTTCATATTGTCATTTCAGCAAAAGCTATGTACTGCACCACACATTGGAAAGCTATTAAAGCCCCTTAAGGTTATGTGCATCAAACGAGCAATACGGATAATTTTCACTGCAACAATTCTCACCACACCCCAGTATTATCCCGCTACTAAAATACACAATACCACCATAATCAAAGGTAAAGTTAACGCTATTGCCATTCAGGAACACACTTCCTTTAACACTACACCCGGTTGTAGAATAATAATCATGGACCTCTTTTTCAGTAACCAATGTACCCGCATGTAAAATGTGCTCTATTACAGATGGATTAATTTTCTCGCAACCATAATTGTTCAAATCAGTCAATCGATAATCTGATTTTATTTTTGAGAAGCTGACATTCTCGTGGTTTTTGTTGATAACAGTATATGTGGAGCATGAAATATTTAAAAACACCACAACAACAAAAACCCATTGCCTTCTCATTTTGTTTGCTCAGCTTTATATATGGAATATGCTTTCAGTGACGCTGCACCTTCAGACTTTTTTCGGTCTTTATGCGCTATTTTTCCGTGAGCATAAATATTTTTTAGAGAAATGCTGTATGTCGATATAATTTCGTCGAGCAGCCAGAAAAGAGAGTTGAGCTGATGTTTGTTGGGAATTTCATAAACATCATTAGTTTCTGATATTAAACCTACGATCTCAATGCCAAGTGAATCATGATTATGAGGAAAACGAAGTGGATAATCTTTTTTTAGCTCATGTCTTGTGACTAATCTGAATTTTTTCCCCCAACTTGTATTTTTCCTATAAAGGATGTTTTCTATCAGTTTTGCATCCTCTTCGCTACAAGATGAAACAGATCTACATTTGGAGTAAAGCTTACCGACATGCCAACATTGTTTTTTTAAGCTCGCAGTCTGGAATATTTTGCCATGCTCTGATATTAGAAAATGCGTGCCTTCCTTTTTTGTTTCCCATGCATTTAAAACTGATGCAGCACTCCCTGTACTTGTTCGATGTAACACTACAGCATTCACTACCGTTATAGACGAATGCTCTATTGCGCTACGATGTTCTTTAGTGATTTGGGGGCTATTATTAACCCATCCGTCTTTATCAGCTACAAGCACTGGCCTCTCCTCGATACGATCAACTATTGACCTGACTCTTGACTTTACAACTCTAACAGTAGAGTTAACTTTTTTCCGTTATTCCGGTATTAGCTGAAATTCAGTGATTTCAACAATGAACCGGATACCGGCCTGCACCGGTATGAGGATGAAACGTTAAACAGGATAACAACGTTGAAGTATTAATGCCCATCCGGCACTACTCCCACCTGCGGCATATTGGCCAGCCCTGTTTCTCTGGCGTGTTCCTCGAAGGCTTTATTTTTCCAGAAGAAGGCTCCCGGCATGGTGGTTGGGATCACCAGTACATAAAACAGGGCGCGCCCAATCACAGCGGTTGCCAACAGTGATATCAGTGTGATGCTGCCAATTACCAGCGCCATTGGCGACAAGGCTATGCTGTCCAGGGTCAATAAAAACACCAATAACAGATTCACACCCAACAGGATATTTCGCAACATATAGGCATAACCAAACTTGGTGGATTGTTCAAAGTGCGATGCTGCACCCTCGCCTCCCTGTCGTTTGAGATCGCGTGCATGGGCCAGCAGACCAATACTTTCCAGCAGCAGGCCGGAAAAAATCAGCCATGCCAGGGAGGGTAATAATGCCTGCATGGCAGACAGACCCGATGCAACACCGCTGACCAATAAAATCAGCACAGAACCTAGTACCAGGGCAGTGCCAACAAAGCTGCTGCCGGTTTGCCAGTGGTTCCAGTAAGGACGTGCAGGAATACGATAGAGTTTGTACATGTAATAAAAGCCCACTACTCCGCCGATGATCGCGGCAATGGCGGAGGCGACTGCCAGCCAGTGTATAACGGGCAGTGCCAGCAGGTTGTAATGAATGAGACTGGCAAAAAAACCATAGCCCACCATGCCGCCAAAAAAGAGTGAGACACCGGCAATTTCACGGCTGACCGGTGACAGTCGCCAGTTATTAAACCCGCGATAAAAACGTAACGGTTTACCGAGGTGCATGTTGAGTTTGAACATGCCGATGGCCAGTACGACAAACAGGGTGACAAATAATGGCAGGAAGGCTTCAGACCGGGTCATGACCAGGGCCGACAGACCCAGCCACGGCGCAAATATCAGTAACATGAAAGCGCCGATGACGGTTTGCGCACAAAGGGTAAAGACGATGTGTGCATTTTCGTGTGAGCCCAGCAGTTTGCGCAAATTCCATTGGCGTTGTGGTTTGCCTTTTTTCTCATCCACTATGGGGATATATTTTTCTTGTCTGTCATCACGATGATATTTCAGCGGCATGGAATCCGGGCGGGTCATTTCACGCGGCATGCTACGCTTTTGCTGAAAACGAATATTGGGGTGGGTAATGTCCGTGGTGGGAAATCCGGGAATATCCAGTTTTGCCTGATCCCGGTTCAGCGGTGTGTTTTCGATGACGCCAAATTCCAGCGCACTTCCCAGGCAGGCAGCTACGCAGGCGGGTTTAAGACCAACTTCAAGTCGGTCCACACACATATTGCATTTTGATACCTGCCCTTTAACGGGGTCCAGCTGTGGTGCATTGTAGGGACAAACCCAAGTGCAATAGCCGCAGCCAAAACAGATATCCGGGTCCTGCAATACCGCGCCATATTCTGCAAACTTGGTATAGGCCCGGGTAGGACAACCTGTCAGGCAAACCGGGTTGTCGCAGTGGTTACAGGCCATGGAAATATTCATGCGCTGATAGGCGGGATAGGTGCCCCCTTCAACATAACCCACGCTGCGAAATGCCAGGTGTGCCGGGTTGTCATTTTTTTCGCTGCATGCGGCTTCACAGGCATGGCAGGCAATGCAATTGTCTGCGGTAAAATGAAAGCCGTGTTGTTTGTAACGGTTGGGATTATCACCCACGGCGCTGTCACCGTTGATATTCAGGCTTTTTCCGTACAGCGAGCTGTTTTTTTCGACCAGTTCAATGAACTTGCCGTGGGTGTTTTTTTCCCGGCTTTTCTTGTCGGTAAGAAAAGCGTATTTGGGTTCATCTTCACGTACTGGAAACATGGTATGCCTTGGCCTTCAATAAATGCTGCAATAAATTTTTCGTAACGACTCGGTTTGGTCTTGTGAATATTCCACCACGACCCATTCTCCTCTTACATGCCCTGCGGGTACTCCCAAAACGGGGAAAGGGTTCATGGATCAATCCCGGTGAAAGTTTACCCCCCTCACCCCATAGCCGTCAGGTTAAGCAAACTTGTTCATTATTGATAAAGTCATGGTGGAACCGCTACGCTTGTTCCACCCTACTCCACTATCAACATCCTAGCTCCAGCCTCTACTCTGGTAGGGTGGAACAAGCGCAGCGGTTCCACCATGATCTTGCATACACTCTATTATTATCACTCTCAAACGATGGATTAATAAAAGTGTTCATTATAGATAATGAACAAGCTTGCTTGTTTTTCTTTGCGCCCTTTGCGTCTCTGCGTCCTTTGCGTTTACAACACCCGCCTTGAGAGTGTTATCACGCTAAAACTGTCGCAGC
>WFQM01000042.1 GCA_015487095.1 Gammaproteobacteria bacterium
TAAGGAATGGAACACAATAACTTATATAAGTGGCGCTCTGATTTAGTTCGTATTCGTTCGTTCTGATTGAACAAAAGTGCAGGAATAGTCGTTCTATTTCGAGCTTTTGTGATTGAAGAACGGGCGAAGACGGGCTGAAGCAGAGGTGCCACTTATATGAGTTATTGTGTTCCATTCCTAAGCCTGAAACAGATGAACTGAATGATGAATTCTTGAGATGCAAACACAAGACAGGAAAAAGGAGGCATGGTTATGTCTAAAGTGTTGTTGGTAGAAGATAACGAAATGAACAGGGATATGTTGTCGCGGCGTTTGGAGCGCAAAGGTTTCGATGTTGTCTATGCACAGGATGGTTGCATTGCGGTGAATTTGGCCAACTCGGAGCAACCCGAGCTGATTCTCATGGATATGAGTTTGCCGGTAATGGACGGTTGGGAAGCGACACGACGCATCAAGGCAGACCCGGGGACAAAAAATATCCCGATTATCGCCTTAACCGCACACGCGATGGCAGGGGACCGTGAAAAAGCTATGAATGCAGGCTGCGAAGATTACGACACGAAACCCGTAGATTTCCCACGTCTTTTGGGAAAAATTGAATTGCTACTTGGAAGCTAAGCCCTCTTCTCTGAGCCTCTGGTTGTTATTGGTCAAAAACTCACACCATAAAATCGATACCACTGCTTGATTCGTATTTACCGCTCCCTCCCCCTAAAAAGCCACTTTTAATAATTTGTTTACAAAAAAAAGCCAAGGTTGCTACTATGGGCCTGCGCGCTTGCTGGCAAGCTGCGCTCAATGATGTTATTCGGGCTTTGGTCTGGACTAATATTCAGTCACTCGCACATTTCGTCGTAGATTGCAGGCTGCCACGATGTGTTTGAAAATGTAGCAAGGGGAAATTATGCCGTCTGATACTCATACGATTCCAGAACGCCGAGCCCGTTCACATCAGGAAATCGATGATCTTGTTGAATGCCGTACTGGAGCACTGTCTCTGTACAGTGAGCTGGCCTCCAGGCAACCCTTCAAGCCTGAACAGGATACACAACGGTTATTACAAACGTTTTGTGAACGGCTTATTGATTATACCGCAAGCGCACATTTCCAGCTTTATCGTCACATCGATGAAAACCGCGAACGCCGCGAACCCATTCGGGCTATTGCCGATCAGGTTTATCCGAATATCTCTGAAATTACTCAGAAAATTCTCGATTTTAATGACAAGTATGATTGTGAAGATCATTGCGGTGACCTCAGCCACCTTGCCGATGACCTGTCAAGCCTGGGTGAGCAATTGGCGGATCGTATTGAGCTTGAAGATCGTTTGATCGAAATTCTGGCGTCACCACGTAACGACAATTAACTTTGTTGACAGTACATCT
The DNA here is from genome assembly GCA_015487095.1 of Gammaproteobacteria bacterium. GTDB lineage: Bacteria > Pseudomonadota > Gammaproteobacteria > SZUA-152 > SZUA-152 > SZUA-152. The sequence continues at coordinate 1,386 of WFQM01000042.1, forward strand.
GAAAAATTAAATTGCGTAATTTTTATTCATTTTATCGGAATTTTCGCGAAAATCTGATCCCTATCTGTTGGTAGCTGCCGCGCTGTATGGCCAAGCTTACGCGGCCGTCGCTGTGGTCGAGCCAGGCAGCTTCCAGTCGTCCTTGCGAACCAGCCAGTTTCAGGTTTTGTGTTTGATTGGTATTTCCTGTGGTGCGATGTCGTACATCTACATCGTGATATGTCCAGCCGACGCTTAACTCCCATTGTTGGCCCAAGGGCACTTTCCCGAAGACGCCTGCTGCCCATTCGTGCCAGTCAAGCGTTATCGTCTGACCGGCAGTTTCATTTTTTGTTTCCTGGTAAATATAATTTGCGTGAAAACCGATTTGTGGGTTGTGGCCTAAAAAGCTGCGTATTGCCAAACCTGCATGATAACCATTAAGGCTTTTGCCTGCGCTCACCGGATCGTTATCAAGGCTCAGGTAGCTGGAGCCGGAAATCAACCCAAACTGAATCTGTGGTTCGATTAATGTGAATATTTCGATGCTGATGCGGTCCAACGAGACGTCGTATTCGTTGCTGCCTGTTTGCAGATCAAGCTTGTTGTTGGTCAGTAATAAACTGAAATCAAATGGTTTACGGAAATCAGAGTAGTACGCCGCTTCCGCAATGGTGGTGAAAATGGATAACACAGCACATGCCAATAACCGTTTTGACCGCCATGAAGGGAGGGTTTCTTTCATAATGTCAGTTACGCTGTTTGCTGTCGTGCTCAGAATTAGTATGGCATTATTTCGAACAGAAAGTTTCGGATGAAAACCTCAGTGTGGGCTGCACACCCTGCCTGTAAAAATTTAAGTGGAGCGCGTTATGCTGAACAAGCCTTTTTGCAAATTGACAATGTTTTTATGTGTACTGTTTACGTGGGTGCCGTTGGCCTGGGCCGATAATGCATTGAGTATCGTTTATTCGGGCAACCTGGACGGTGAGCTGGAGCCCTGCGGCTGTAGTGCGGAGGGAAACTTTGGCGGTATTAAACGCCGGGCTACCCTGTTGCAACAGCTGCGTGAAGCAACACCGGACTTGCTGGTCATTTCCGCTGGAGGCTTGTTGAGTACCAATGGCCCTGGTGACCGCCTCAAGGGTGAGTATATTCTCAAGGGTTTTGTACTGTTGAACTATGACGCCATCGGTGTGCAATGGCCTGATCTGGCTTATGGCCCGGGTTTTACGGCGGACGCATCATTGCCGTGGGTACTGAGTAACCCTGGTTCAGAAAAAGGTGCAGAGCCCCTCCCGTTTTCGACGGATCGTTTAATCACTCGCGGCAAACAACGTGTTCGCTTTTTCAGCTGGCTGGACATTACAGATTCACCGTTGCAAAAAATGCAGGGTCAGCACGGTTTGGCTGATGCTTCCCCGAAGAAATTTCATGCTGCTTTACAGCGCGCCAAAAAAGAAGGTGAACTCACTGTGGTGAGTACCACGTTGAGCAGCAAGCAGTTTGCCGAACAGGTCGGTCTGGATGATATTGATGTGCTGATAGAAGGCGCAGCCTACGAAGTATACGGTGAGGCACGACGGGAAAATCATACGCTTGTCGTACAGCCGGGTTCCCGTGGCATGCGTCTTGGGCGTCTGGATTTGACGCTCAAGGCGGGGCGTATTGCGGATTGGCAGCACACGGTTTTGCCCATGCCGGACAGTATCGCCGACGCGCCGCAATTGCAGACATGGTACGACGACTATAATGCCAAGGTGAAAGCTGACTATTTGCAACGCGTGGAGGCACGGAAGAAACAGCAGTCGGGTCAAAGTCCTTTTGTGGGAGAGGCAGTGTGTCAGACTTGTCATGAAAAACAGCATAAAACCTGGTTTGACAGTCAACACGCCATTGCTTACGAAAGTCTCGAAAATGTGAACAAGGCTTTTGATCCCGCCTGTATCCAGTGCCATACCGTGGGATTTGATCAACCGGGTGGTTTTTTTGACATGAACGTCACAGGCCATTTAATGGGAGTGCAGTGCGAATCCTGTCACGGTGCTGGCCGTGCGCATGTAGAAGCCGCCGGGGGCAAGGCGCTGCCCAATGCTGATTGGTCCAAAGAAAAAATCTGTGCCCAGTGCCATACCCAGCCGCATAGCCCGGGTTTTGACTTTGATCGCTATTGGCCGAAAGTTGCCCACTAAGCGTGCTTTTTTTAATGAGCAAAAGATGACGTGAGAGTTTAAATGTTAACCTTTTGGCTTCAGTTTTTTCCCGTCATACGACATGGCTGAGGAGAGGGTACAATTTTTAGAGTCCTGTCTGGATGGTGAAAATTGACGTATTATTTTGCCCCATTGAGAGAAACAGCGTTATTTTTTATGAAATTAAAAATGCTTGTGTTGAACTGAATGGTTCATGGAATGACATGTCAAATGATAAGAGATATTCCCTTGTCCAGAGAACAAAAAGAGTCTCACAGTAATAGCAGCAGACAGCTTTGTCTTGTACCAGTAGGTGAGCTCCGGATTGCCCGCGAGGCTTTTTCTGGAGGCCGAACAAATTGTTTATCCGCTTCACCATTCAATATCTGCTCTACCTTCATTTCATCCGACAGTAACTGTGCGGATGAAAATTGAGTGGTGAGGTTGCGTCTGTTTTCTTCTGCGTCATAGATACTGCTACAGCCTGAAAAGATGGTCAAAAGAAGAAACAACTAAAGGTGTTGAAAAGAATACATACATACAGAGATCCAGGCCACCGCCGGAGATTCGAAATCAAGAGGATTTTAGTGTATCTGTCAAACCATCTCTTACAGAGGACGACAGCCATTCGCTGCGAGATGCACCTCGCCTAAAAGCGCCAACTGTTGGTGCCCTGAATGCTGACAGAACAACGGAACCCGTCACTATAAAGTGGTTGATGTACTGGCTTGTAGCATATGCCCGTGGCGCACAAGTATTATGTGTCCATCCCGTGTTCAAAACCCGAAATAGATGTCTTTCCGCAGGTTCGGTATAGTTTGTGCCAGTGTGGTGCGCGCACAAAAACGCCATACAACGTCAATAACAACAATTGGTGGCCGTGTTTGCAGCCAGTTTGCGGGCAAACACCGTTTCGGGCGGATGAGGAGGGCAGGCAAGTGAACAGTGTGCAAGCAGGCAGTGATGTTTTATTCATTCTTCTCGGGGCAATTATGGTGCTGGCCATGCACGCCGGGTTCGCGTTTCTGGAGGTGGGCACGGTACGCAAAAAAAATCAGGTCAACGCACTGGTAAAAATCATTGTGGATTTTGCAGTTTCCACTATTGCCTATTTTTTTATCGGTTATGGCATTGCCTACGGCATAGGGTTTATGGACGGGGCACAGGCGCTTTCTGAAAAAAATGGTTATGAGCTGGTTAAGTTCTTTTTTCTGCTGACTTTTGCGGCGGCCATTCCTGCCATTGTTTCTGGTGGCATTGCCGAGCGGGCGCGATTTTACCCGCAGGTGGTGGCGACCTTTTTTATCGTTGCCCTGTTGTATCCCTTTTTTGAAGGCATGACCTGGAACGGCAATTTCGGTATGCAGGACTGGATCAACGCCACCTTCGGTGCGGAATTCCATGACTTTGCCGGTTCGGTCGTAGTACATGCGATGGGTGGCTGGATTGCGCTGGGCGCGGTGTTGTTGCTGGGAGCACGCCATGGCCGTTATGACAAGGACGGCCGTATTTCTGCTCATCCTCCATCCAGCATTCCTTTTTTGGCGCTGGGCGCATGGATACTGACTGTTGGCTGGTTTGGTTTTAATGTGATGTCGGCGCAAACTATCGATGCGGTTAGTGGTCTGGTGGCGGTTAATTCCCTGATGGCCATGGTGGGCGGTATTCTTGCGGCCCTGGTGGTGGGCAAAAACGATCCGGGGTTTGTGCATAATGGTCCGCTGGCCGGACTGGTGGCCGTGTGTGCCGGTTCTGACATCATGCATCCCGGGGGGGCGCTGGTGACGGGAGCCGTCGCAGGCGGTTTGTTTGTCTGGACTTTTACCCTTACCCAGAACAAATGGAAGATTGATGATGTGCTGGGTGTTTGGCCCTTGCATGGTTTGTGTGGTGCCTGGGGCGGTATTGCTGCCGGTATCTTCGGGCTTGAGGCGCTGGGCGGTATGGGGGGTGTGACTTTTGGTGCCCAGTTGGCAGGTACGGTACTCGGTGTGGGCATCGCCCTGGGCGGAGGTTTGCTGATTTACGGCATTGTCAAAAAGACCACAGGCATTCGCCTCAGTCAGGAGGAAGAATATGAGGGTGCCGATCTCAGTATTCATAAAATTGCGTCTGAATCGAGCTACGAAAAATAACGCTGCCGGCTTTCCGTCGGCGGTTGGAGAACAGGAAAAAATCGGGCAAATATGCTAGTCTGTGCGGCTCTGTCATTTTTGAATGGTCGCTTGTCGGCCTCTGTTTTTTCGTCGATGGGCCACAGCACATGAAATCCACACGTACGCTTTACATCAAAACCTTCGGTTGCCAGATGAACGAGTACGACTCCGACAAGTTTGCGGAGCTGCTCGGTGAGAGTCACGGACTGACCCTGGTGGGTACGCCCGAAGAGGCCGATGTGTTGTTGCTCAATACCTGCTCGGTGCGCGAAAAAGCGCAGGAAAAGGTTTTTTCGCAACTGGGTATGTGGCGTGAACTCAAGGCACAGCGCCCCGGCGTGGTGATCGGCGTCGGCGGCTGCGTCGCTAGCCAGGAAGGAAGCGCCATCCGCCAGCGCGCACCGTACGTGGATCTGATTTTCGGTCCGCAGACCTTGCACCGTCTGCCGCAGATGCTGGATGCCCTGCAACAGCAAAAAAAACCGCAGGTGGATGTCTCTTTCCCTGAAATCGAAAAATTCGACAACCTGCCCGCCCCCAAAGCCGATGGCCCCACGGCCTTTGTTTCCATCATGGAAGGGTGCAGTAAATACTGTACTTTTTGCGTGGTGCCGTATACACGCGGTGAAGAAATCAATCGTCCCTTCGATGACGTGTTGGCCGAAGTGGCGCAGCTGGCGATGCAGGGCGTGCGCGAAGTCACCTTGTTGGGACAGAACGTCAATGCCTTCCGTGGTGTCATGGATGACGGCGAAATTGCTGATCTGGCCCTGTTGATCCACTATGTGGCCGCAGTGGAAGGCATTGATCGCATTCGTTACACCACCTCACATCCCGTGGAATTGTCCGATTCGTTGATTCAGGCCTACGCCGAGGTACCAGAGCTGGTGGGTCATTTGCACCTGCCGGTACAGACCGGCGCAGACCGCATCCTGATGCAAATGAAGCGTGGTCATACCGCGCTGGAATACAAAGCCAAAGTGCGTGCTCTGCGCGAAGTGCGACCTGATTTGAGCCTGTCGTCGGACTTTATCATCGGTTTTCCCGGTGAAACCGAAGCAGATTTTCAGGCCACCATGAAGCTGATTGAAGACATCGGCTTTGATCACTCCTTCAGCTTTGTCTACAGTGCCCGCCCTGGTACTCCAGCAGCCGGGTTACCGGATGACGTGCCGCTGACAGTAAAAAAACAGCGTCTGGCTATTTTGCAGGCGCGCATCAGCGAAATGGCAGCGGCGATCAGTGCCGGAATGGTGGGTACAGTGCAGCGCATATTGGTGGAGCGCCCCTCGCGTAAAGATGCCAATGAAATGAGCGGACGCACAGAAAATAACCGCGTGGTTAACTTTGCCGGGCCACCGCGGCTCATTGGCGAATTTGTGAATGTGCGTATTACCGAAGCTATGCCCAACTCCCTGCGCGGCGAAGTTGTGTTACTGGATGACGAAAAGGCATTGGCGGTTGAGCGCAGAATGGCGTAGCCTGTCACCCATGTGCCAAGGAACCTCTTTCCCGATTTGAACGATCAGCCCGATTCTCGAAGTTTTACCCTCGAACCCGCCGATAATCTGCGACTGGCCAACTTGTGCGGTCAGTTCAATGAACATCTGCGTCTGGTGGAGGAGCGATTGGGCGTGGAAGTGAATAATCGTGGCAATACATTTACTGTGCTGGGTGACAGCGTCCCGGTGCAGGCTGCGGAGCAGGTGTTGATGCAGCTTTATGCCGACACCGCGCAGGGTGAGCTGAAAGCAGAGCGGGTACACCTGCTGTTGCAGGAAACACAGGCCCACGATGATGCGCATACGGGTGATGGCAAAGAAGCAGATAAATTTGATGTCAGCATTACTACTCGCCATGGCATCATTAAAGGGCGCGGTACCAGTCAGCGCCGGTATTTGCACAACGTGCTCACCCACGATATCAATTTTGGCGTGGGCCCGGCGGGCACCGGAAAAACCTATCTGGCTGTCGCCTGTGCGGTGGAAGCATTGGAAAAACAAACGGTGCAACGCATTGTGTTAGTGCGGCCAGCCGTGGAAGCCGGTGAGCGACTGGGCTTTTTGCCGGGCGACCTGGCACAAAAAGTCGATCCCTATTTGCGTCCGCTCTACGATGCGTTATATGAAATGCTGGGTTTTGAGCGGGTCGATAAGCTCATCGAGCGTAATGTCATTGAAGTCGCTCCCCTGGCTTACATGCGTGGGCGCACACTCAACGATTCGTACATTATTCTGGACGAGGCGCAAAATACCACGGTTGAACAAATGAAAATGTTTCTGACCCGCATCGGTTTTGGTTCCACGGCGGTGGTCACGGGGGACGTCACGCAAGTGGATTTGCCCAAAAACACCCGGTCCGGGTTACGCCATGTTGTAGAGGTGTTGAAAGATGTGAAAGGTGTCAGCTTCACCTTTTTTCAGGCTCGGGATGTGGTGCGTCACCCGCTGGTGCAAAAGGTGGTGGTTGCGTATGAAGCCTACGAAAAAACCGAATCCAGCGCTGAGCCCAAAAGAAATTAAATGGTGCAGGTGGACGTGCAAACGGTGCTGGAAAATGCCGAACAACAGGGTGTACCTGATGCCGGACACATACAAACCTGGGTGAACGCTGCCGTGCAACAGGCCGAATCAGGCGAATTGATGACAAACAAGGCGACGCAGATGACTGTGCGCATTGTCGAAACCGATGAAATGACCGAGCTTAACCAACAGTATCGGCAAAAAGCCGGGCCGACCAATGTATTGTCTTTTCCTTTTGAATCTCCACCGGGTATGCCCACTGACCTGATGGAGCCGACACTGGGTGATGTGGTGGTGTGCGCAGCCGTGGTGATGCGTGAAGCGGCCGAACAGGGCAAAACATTGATCGCACATTGGGCGCACATGATCGTGCATGGCACCCTGCATTTACTGGGGTATGACCACATACAGAACAATGACGCACAAAAAATGGAATCACTGGAAATTATCGTACTCGCCGGGCTGGGGTACGAGAATCCATATTCAGTATAATCCCGATATAACAAAAACCACCCCATATCAGAGCATGTATAAATTATTATGAGTGAAGAACAATCCGGTGGAGCCGTCGCCGATAATGGACAGCAACATGACTCCTGGCTTGGTCGGCTGACGCAATCCCTGTTGAACAAACCCTTTTCCTCTGTACCGAAGGACCGCGAGCAACTTGCAGCGGTGCTGCGTGATGCTGAAAAAGAAGGATTGTTGAATCATGACGCCCTGGCAATGATCGAAGGTGTGCTCACCGTTGCGGATATGCAGGTGCGTGACGTGATGGTGCCGCGCTCACAAATGATCGTGGTGGAAGAGTCCGCATCGCCGGATACTTTTTTACCGGTAGTCATTGAATCCGCACACTCACGTTTTCCTGTGGTGGGTGATTCTCGGGATGAAATTGTGGGTATTCTGCTGGCCAAAGATTTGCTGGCCTATATCGGTGAGCGTGATGCACAACCCACCGAAGGCAGTGATCGTCACTTCCGGTTAAATGATTTATTACGCCCCGCCGTATTTATTCCGGAAAGCAAACGGCTCAATATTTTACTCAAGGATTTTCGTGCTAACCGTAATCACATGGCTATTGTGGTGGACGAATATGGTGGTGTAGCCGGTCTGGTGACCATTGAAGATGTGCTGGAGCAGATCGTCGGTGACATCGAAGACGAACATGATTTTGCGGATGATGCCTTTATCGTCAAACATTCAGAGCAACAATTTACGTTGAAGGCATTGACGCCCATCGATGAGTTTAACGAGTATTTTGAATCTGAACTCAGTGACGACGATGTAGATACGGTTGGTGGTTTACTGATGCGTGAATTTGGTCGTATGCCGGAGCGGGACGAGCAATGCACAATAGGTCGTTTTGAATTCAAGGTATTGCGTGCTGACAGTCGGCGCATTCATCTGCTGCAATTGAATGTGTTGCCGGAAGATGATGTGGAATCTCCGTCTGAATCAGACGATGCCGTGGATAACGAAGATTAATACCCGTCAGTACGTTATTGCTCTACTGGCAGGTGCAGGTCTGCCGCTGGCTTTTTCTCCTGTAGGTCTCTTTCCTCTTGCTGTTTTTCTGCCCGCAATACTGTTCTATTTGTGGCTGCGGTCTTCACCTCGTCAGGCTTTTATCATTGGCTACCTGTTTGGTGTCGGTTTTTTTGGTGTCGGTGTTTCCTGGGTAGCAGTGAGTTTTTACCGTTTCGGCAGTATGGGAATGGCCTTGTCGGTTGCTGCGACGTTATTGTTTGTATTATTCCTTGCACTGTTTCCGGCATTGCTGGGTTGGGTTTCGCGGCGTTATTTTTCGGCGCTCAGTGAAAGGCGCTACTTGCTGTTACTGATTCCCGCATTATGGGTGTTTTTTGAGTGGGTGCGCGGCTGGATTTTGACCGGATTTCCATGGCTGAACCTGGGTTACAGTCAAACGGATTCGCCGTTAGTGGGTATTGTGCCTGTACTGGGTGTATATGGCACGTCCTGGGCGGTGGCGTTCAGTGCGGGCCTGCTGGTTTGTGTACTGATCAGTAAAAATAAACCACGTTATATCGCATTGGCCATATTGTCGGTATTTTGGTTGGCAGCCGGTGGTCTGGCACAAATTATGTGGTCAGAAGCCAAAGGCGTACCGTTAACGGCCAGTCTGATTCAGGGAAACGTGCCGCAAAATATAAAATGGCAGCCCGATCAGCGCGGCCCGACCATAGAGCTGTATACACGGTTAAGCAGTGATCGCTGGAATCGTGACATTATCATCTGGCCGGAAACAGCCTTGCCAGCCTATCTCCACCAAGCGCAATCTTTTCTGGAAAACCTGGTTAGTAGAGAGCGTGAAAATGGTGGCGCAACATTATTAACCGGCTTGCCTGTCATGTCTGAGGAGAATGGCAGTGAGTATTATAATGGCGTGGTACGTGTGGGTGTTAACGATACCGGTGAGGTTTCTACGCAAATTTATCGGAAGTCACATTTGGTGCCCTTCGGTGAATATATCCCACTCAAATCCGTGCTGGGCGGTCTGCTGGATATTCTGCAAGTCCCCATGGCGAATTTCAGTCGTGGAGCAGTGAAACAACCGTTGCTGGAGGTTGGGGATAATAAAATTGGCATGTCCATTTGTTATGAAGATGCTTTTGGAGAAGAAGTAATTCGCGCACTGCCTGCTGCATCATTATTAGTGAATGTTAGTAATGATGCCTGGTTTGGTGATTCTTTTGCGCCACATCAACATTTACAAATGGCACGTATGCGTTCCATCGAAACAGCACGGCCGATGTTACGGGCAACCAATAATGGTGTGTCTGCGGTGATTGATCATCGTGGAAAATTATTGGCAACCTCGCCACAATTCGAAATTGCGGTACTGGACGGGGAAATTCAACCACAGCAAGGTGCAACACCCTATGTGCGGATGGGCAACTGGCCAGTGTTGTTCGCTCTGTTGGTCACGTTGCTTGTGTGCGTGTTACGTGTCCGGCGCAGTTAAATAAACATCAGGCAATGTCGATATTTGTTTATAACGTAAATTAACTGTTCACGCATTCCGGTCAGCTGTTTCGACCAAAAATATCAGGAGACAGCTATGTCAGATGGCCAAAATCAGGAAATTTCTTTTCGTGAAAGTGTAGACCGTATGGTGGACCATGCCCTTGAAGCCATGGATTTGTCGGCTGATGTCGCTGCTGCGATTAAAGCTTGCAATGCGGTATTACAAGTTAAATTTCCCGTCAAGATTCACGGTAAAATTGAAGTTATTTCTGGCTGGCGAGCGGTACACAGCACTCATCGTCTGCCCGCCAAAGGCGGTATTCGTTATGCACCTTGCGTGAATCAGGACGAGGTGGAAGCGCTTGCGGCATTGATGACCTACAAGTGCTCCATAGTGGATGTGCCCTTTGGGGGCTCCAAAGGTGGTCTGTTGATTGATCCGCGAAAATATGACCGGGATGAAATGGAGTTGATCACCCGGCGTTTCACACTTGAATTAGTGCGCAAGGATTTTCTGAATCCGGCCACCAACGTGCCAGCGCCGGATATGGGCACCGGTCAACGTGAAATGGCCTGGATGGCCGACACTTACAAACACCTCAACCCGGATGATATTAACTACACCGCCTGCGTCACCGGAAAACCTGTGGAACATGGTGGTATTCAAGGGCGGACAGAAGCCACGGGGCGTGGTGTGCAATATGCCTTGCAGGAATTCTTTCGTCATGACGATGCGGTGAAAGAAGCCGGTTTGGAAGGCGGCTTGGGGGGTAAACGGGTGGTGGTGCAAGGTTTTGGCAACGTGGGTTATCACGCGTCAAAATTTTTGTTTGAAGAAGATGGCTGCAAGGTCATTGCGATTGCTGACAGCAAAGGTGTGCTGGTGAATGAGGACGGCCTCGCTATCGAAGAGGCGTATCGTTACAAGGTGGAACATAAAACGCTAAGCGGTTTTTCAGGCGGACGTTATGAAGAAGGCAGCACCGTGCGCGCACTGGAAATGGATTGTGATATTTTGATTCCTGCCGCATTGGAAGGACAAATTAATCTTGCCAATGTGGATAGAGTCGTGGCGAAAATTATTGTAGAAGCAGCCAACGGTCCGATTACTTTTGCCGCCGATGAAAAATTGAATGAGCGCGGTACCATTGTTATTCCTGACGCTTATGCCAATGCGGGAGGTGTTATCGTTTCCTATTTTGAGTGGATTCGTAACCTGTCACACATTCGTTTTGGGCGTATGCAACGGCGTTATGATGAGATTCGTGGGCAAAATCAAATTGATGCACTGGAAGATGTGACGGGTAAGCGAGTGCCTGATCGATTCCGGAAAAAAATTAACGGCGGTGCCAGCGAACTGGATTTAGTGCGCTCGGGACTGGACGACTCTATGCGTCAGGCCTTCCAGGAAATGCGTGCCACACGAGAGGCGAGTAAAAAAATAACCAGCTATCGTATGGCTGCATATGTTAATGCCATTCGTAAAATTGCACGTTCATATCTGGATATTGGTGTTTATTAAACCGTATTTTGACTGAAGTCTGCGCAATACCAGAAGCTCTCGGACAATCGCTCCAGCCTATTGGGAGGTTATGTTGTCGTGGTACTGGTAAGTGGTGTGTTATAAACGCAAAGTTTTCCGTGTTTTTCTCTGCGTCCTTTGCGCCTCTGCGACCTCTGCGTTAAATACACAGTGATCTTAAAACAGATATTTTTAGCGCTTAATCCACACTTTAAGACCCGCGTGGCATCAGTTACTAAACGCTATTAGTTTAGTTGCTAGAGCGTTTATACACCGTCGCATGGCATTTGGGGCAAGGTGGTATATGCCCGGTTTTGTGAAAATGTAATTGTTTCCCACAAGCACTGCACACCAGTGTGCCCGGTCCGGTAATTTCGCCTGTGTGCCATTCACCCAAACGGTTTGCACGGGCTTTTAGCTGTTCCAGTTCGATGGTGGTTTTATCCACCAGCAGAGACAGTGAATCCCAGATTTTTCTCTCAATCTGCTCGACATCAAAACGTAACCAGTCCGCCAGTTCGCCACGTTGTTGTTTGATGTATTCCCCCGCGTCATGCAGGTCGCGCCGTAAATAAGCGCTGATCAGTTCGGCTTCATCTTTAGTAAGCTCGCCGAGGTGGATCGCCTGCTCTTTTGCAGATTCGAGGGCATCAACCAGATTGGGCACTAAATCCTTAGTGTTTTCATCAAGAAGCTGGAGGGTACGTTCCCGCATGCGCTCGTAGGCGTTAGTGTGTCCACTGTCCTCGTGGCTGGCGTCTGTTTGTTCGGGCTTTTGGTTCGGGTGCTGGGAATGGGTGTTCATGATTTATGCCCCTCCATGATGACAAGTTGCATTATAAGTATGGTGGAAGGGGCTAAAGCTGTACAGTCAATATTGTGCATTTTGCGCGTGGGCTACGGGCTGACCCTGGCTGTAAAGTGGTAATAATGCATCTTGACAATGATGCTGTTACTCGTGAGTATCGACGGGTTCGTACTAAGCCTTGATCGTTTCTCGAAATGGGTGTTAAATTGTTCAGGCACTGAGCGGTACAAGCGAGGGCATACGTCTTTTGTCTTGCATTTATAATAGGTTTTCTTGTTGTTTGTCTGCTGTATCTGCTTTGTGCTATCTGCTTACGGCATAGCAAACTTGTGTATTTTGAATTTCAGTTTTTTGTCCGGACTTAAAACAAAAGTCCCTTGTCTTTCAGTGAGTTGAACAGGAATTTTTTATGAATTTTTCGCACGCGTTTTCCCGGTTTTTTCATTCCCTTTTTCTCTTTGGGTTGTTGGCAATTCCGGTGGTGGCGATGGCTGCCCGGCCAACCATTGCGGTGCTGGATTTTAATACCGACAAGGCAAGTATCACCATCGCTCCCGGTTTTGTGGTGGTACAAAACATAGAGGACACCACTCGCTTGTTGTCATCTGATCTCATGACCTATCTGGTTAAAACCAATAAATTCAATGTGGTGGAAAGAAACCGCATGAAGGACATCCTCACTGAACAGGAATTCAGTGAATCCGGGTACATCTCGCCTGAGAGCGCGGTAAAAATGGGGGAGCTCATTGGTGCCGATTATTTTGTGATGGGTAAAATTGAAATGTTGAAGGCTGGGGTAAAACGTAAAAAAATTCCTTACACCGATACCATTCGTTCCCTTTACGTTGGCAAAATGATTGTTAATGTGCGCATTGTGGATAGTCGTGGTGGCAAAATTGTTGCTGCCGAAAAATTTACCGTCGAACACGAAGACCGAAACCCGAAAGGGGAACTTACTGCTGATGAATTTTTGGAAGCATTAAAGGAAAAAACGGTAAAAGAAATCGTCAACGGCGTGGTAGCTGGTGTGTTTCCACTGAAAATAGCCAAAGTGACAGGTAATACGGTATACATCAATCGTGGTTCCGGGGTTGATTTTGAAGTGGGGGACCACTTGTCTGTACTGGCACAGGGAGAAGGATTGATCGATCCGGATACCGGTGAGTCGCTGGGTAGTGCGGAAGAAGAAGTGGGCGTTGTGGAGGTAACCTCCATTCAGAAGAAATTCTCCAAGGCTAAAATTATCAGCGGAGAAAAGAACATCAAAAAAGGTGCGCTGGTACGAGCACGACAGGTCGAGTCTGAAGAGTCAGCACCAATGGAGCTGACCCCGGGGTCGAGTGACAAACCGTTCAGCTGGTAATTGATTTGGGCGGTCTTTATCCGTGTCAGCATGGATTTGGAATTTAAAAACAAAAACTGTTCAAACAATAAAAAAGTCCAGGCAGGTGCCAGCAGGGGATTTGTCAGAGACTTTCAAAAGGATTCCGGGGAGGAGTCATGTCTCATTTATTAGTCAGAAAACTGCCACGGCTGACGCTGTTGGTAGCTGCTGTGTTGTTGCTGGGAGGCTGTGCGGCCGGTTCAATTTTTACTTCGTATCCAAAACAGATACAGCCCATCAAAGTACAACTGGAAGCCAAGCAATACACGATGGCGCAGACGGCACTTGACGGGCGTCAGGATGATGCGGATAAAATTTTGTACCTCATGGAGAAAGGGCGGGTGGCGCAGCTGGCTGGAGACACCGAGGCCAGTATCGACGATTTCAAGCAGGTTATTGAAGCCTTTGAGGAGAATGACGAAAAGGCAAAGATATCCATGTCCGATACTGCAGCACAGGGTGCCTCCCTGTTGACCAGCGACAATGCGATCCCCTACGCGGGAGAGGGTTACGAGCGGGTATTTGTGCATCAGTTTCAGGCTATGAACTACCTGATGGCCCACAACCTGGAGGCCGCGATGGTGGAGGTGAGGCGGGCCAATCAGGAGCAGCAATATGAACTGGAGCGCTTTGAAGATGAGGTCGCCAATGCTGAAGAAGATGCCCGTGAGCAAATGGAAAAAAATGATGGTTTTATGGATTCGTTTGCATCGTTGCAGGCTGCCGCCGGGCAGGTAAAAAACTCCTTCCAGAATGCCTATACCTTTTATGTATCGGGTGTTCTGTTTGAGGCGACGGGGAAGCCCAATGATGCCTACATTGACTACAAAAAGGCACTGGAAATTTTCCCCGACAATGTTTATGTACAACGGGATGTATTACGGCTGGCGCAGTCATTGGGGATGAGGGAAGACTACGAGCGATTCAAAAAAGAATTTGGTACTGACCTCTCTCCACCAAAAAGCGATGAAGGTGAAATCGTGCTGTTGTTTGAGCATGGCTTTGCTCCGGTAAAAACGAATGTGGACATTAACCTGATCATAGACAATGGTGTGCGTTCCATCGCGTTTCCTACATATGTGGAACAATGGCAGGCTCCTTCGTTGCTGAATGTTTCGATTTCCGATGGTGCTCTGATGGGTAAAACGATAGGGGAAACCAGTCCCATCGTGAATGTGCAGGCACTGGCAGCAAAGGCGCTGGTTGAACGTCTGCCGGGGATGATGGTTCGACAGGTTTTACGAATTGTTGCCAAGGGTAAAGCGGCTGAGCAGGGTGGAAAATTGCTGGGCGATTTTGGGGCGTTGGCGATAAATGTGCTTAACGTGGTCACCGAACAGGCTGACCGGCGCAGCTGGCTGACACTCCCTCACGACGCGCAAATTCTGCGTAGCAGCCTGCCTGAGGGGCAGTATCAGTTACAACTTCAGAATGGCACCGCAATGGGAACCATGGATATAAAAGTTGTTCCCGGCAGAAAAACCCTGATTCGGGTTGTGGCTACGGGGAACACCTTTCATACTGCATCCGTTGTGCTGTAGTGTTTGTGTTGCAATAATCGTGCTGTAACAGTTGAAACAGCGTAGGAGAATAAAACAATGAATATCATGAAATTGTCGGCCCTGTTTTCAAGCGTGGTACTGCTTGCGGGGTGTGCGACATCAGGAATTGAGGCCACGGGAAAAACTGAAGGTGATCCGGAATATGCCAAACATCTGGTGATCCACAATGAACCATTGGCGAATGCAATCACCATTACTGACATGAAATCCCGCTTTAAGGGAGACCTGCTGGAGGTGAACGTGGTACTCAGCAACCTTACCAGCTCGGATAAAAATATCCAGTACCGTTTCGCATGGTATGACGGCGATGATTTTGAAGTGGAGCAAGAGGGGCGGTCCTGGATTCCTGTCGTGCTGCACGGAAAATCCAGTACCACTATGCATGCCGTAGCCCCCAATCCTTCTGTAAAAACCTATAAAGTCAATGTAAGGGAGTTGTAAAAATGAGATTATCAGAACAGTCAGTTCAAACAGCAGCAGGTAAAAAGCTGAAATCAGCAGGTGTACTTCTTGTTGCTGGTTTGCTATCAGTGTCATTGGTCGGTTGCTCAAAGAGTATCAAGTACGGTGATGCTGCCGAAGTTGAAACGACCACAACCGGTTTTGGTTCAACCGATTTGCAGCAAATCGCGGCAAAAATGGTGGACTCGGTGCTAACCTTTCCACCCGTCGTGGAAATCACGGCAAAGCGCCGACCGGTAATGTTTGTTGATACTATCAAAAACAAGACCACCGAACACATTGATACAGAATCCATTACTGATACTATTTCCACAAAACTGTTGCGCTCAGGTAAATTCCGTTTCGTGGATATGACCAAGGTCGCAGCGGTGAAACAGCAGCTTGATTACCAAAGCGATAGTGGTATGGTCAACCAGAATGCTGCCATGAAAATGGGGCAGCAAGTCGGTGCTGAATACATGTTATACGGGAACCTTTCCAGTATTGTGAAACGCAACAGCAGTCGCAAGGATGTTTATTACAAGTTCACGTTAAAACTGATGCATTTGCAAAGCGGTATTGTTGAATGGTCTGATGAAAAAGAAATTCGTAAGTCCAAAGAAAAGTCCACGTTCGGTTTTTAGGCTGACGTAGCGTTGTTATAAATAAGTGATAAACAAGCGCGTGAAAAAGCGGACCAATGGTCCGCTTTTTTATTACCTTCTCCCTTTTTTATAGCTGGAAAATATAGCCAATTGAAAATAGCGAAATATTTTCTTCAGCAGGAGTAACATTGGATATAGATATGGTGGGTTTCATACTGTAGAAGTCGGCACCAAAACGCACAGCAGATCGGCCACTGATATGGTAATCGGCACCGATGCCAAAATACACATCAATGTCATCATCGCTACCGGAAACAGAGGGTGTACGTAAACCATATGCCCATCGGGCAAGTCCGACTTTGCCAAATAGTGAGAAATCAGTGCTGGCGTGCAGTTTCCCCAGCAGGGCAACTTGTAGCACATTGACTTTTGCTTTATAGGCTCCTTCTGAAGCTTCTCCCAGATTTGCCCAGCCAAAGTCAATCGCCAGTGCTTCGTTGATGTGGAAGCCGCCGAATATGCCAAGGGCTGCGCTGGAGTCATTGGCTTCGTCATACATGGCATTTCCGAGGCTTGCGCCAATGTACATGCTTGATGGTATGTTGGAAGACATGCTGTGTGGTCGGCTGACGATAATATCGTTAGCGGCATATGCAGATATACTGCTGCACAGTGATAGTACACCAAGGACAAGTACGCCATAGATTGTGCGTGAGTTGTGATGAGTGGTGTCAGGTTTCATGGGGAACTCCTTGTGAATCAATGTTAAATGGGTAGGTGCTGGAGCAAGGTGACAGAGTATGTGTCAATCGCTGAAGTTTCAACCTGAAGTAACAAACTTCCCCAAAACCTTATTAATCAGTTGTGCAGAGTAAAATAAAAGGCCGCTCCTTTTCCTGTTTCCGCCGTGGCCCATACGCGCCCTGCATGGCGGTTAATAATACGTTGCACTGTGGCCAGACCAATGCCTGTGCCTTCAAATTCCCGGTCAGAATGCAGCCGTTTAAATGGGGTAAATAATCGTTCTGCGTATTTCATGTCAAAGCCTGCACCGTTGTCGCGCAGACAAAATACGGTTTCACCTTGTTCATTCTTTTTCGCATTAAAGCTTATAGTTGCATGGTCAGTTTTAGACGTGTATTTCCACGCATTGCCAATGAGGTTTTCCAACAGTACATGTATCAGCCGGTGGTCAGCCGAGGCTAATATTTCACTTTGAATGTTAATGCTGACTTTACGGTCGGTATCGTAGTGTTGTAGTTTATTGAAAAGATCCTGGGCCATGCTGGACAAATTGAGTGACTCCCGTTCGACATTGCCACGGGATACCCGAGACAGCACCAGCAGATCATCAATGAGTTGCCCCATGCGCTGCGCACTGCTGCGAATGCGTTGTAGTTGCTGTTGGCCTTCCTTGTTTAGTTGTTTGGTATGATCTTCCTGCAATACCCGACTGAAACCATCGATGTGACGTAGTGGTGCGCGTAAATCGTGTGACACGGAGTAGCTGAATGACTCCAGCTCCTGATTGATGTTAGTCAATTCCGTGGTGCGTTGTTCTACCAGCTCCTCTAAATGCTCGCGATGTGCTTTAAGCTCTATTTCGGTGTTGATGCGTTTGGTCACATCGTTTACCAGTGATGCAACACCGATAACTTCTCCGTTATCTGCTACCAGAGGTGTGTTGTACCATTCGCAGGTAATATTTTTTTTGTTTTTGGTGATATTGCGGTTGGTGCTGCGGGTGCCACCATGATTTTCCATAAGAGCCTGCCAGATGGCATCCACACAGGGTAGGGATTCATCGGAAATAATCAGTTCAGTGGCGGTTTTCCCCAGAGCTTCCTGCTTGCTGTAACCAAAGATTTTTTCTGCGGCAGGGTTCCAGTCCGTTACACAAAAATGGATGTCCCATTCGATGACGCCAAGTGGGGTTTGCTGCACATGCAAGGCCAGTTTTTGTCGTGTATTTTCGAGTCGTCGATGAATCTTGTCACGTTCAAGCTCTGCCGAGGCTCTTGCAGCAAAAATTTCCAGAATCTCGGCAAGTTGTTGTTGCAGTTTCATCGGCTTGCTGTCGAGTATTTCGATTAGGCCAATGACCCGATTGTCGCTACTAAACAGTGGGACGCCAATAAAACTGTCTACTCCCATATCAACCAGCAACTGATCATCCGGGTACAGTTGTTGTACATTGTGGGGGTGACAGCAGCTACCCTTGTCAAGTACATTGGCACAGGGTGTGCCGAACAGGGAGTAAGACATGTTGTCTGCAATACTGCCATGAGCAAAAACCGATAAGGTATTAATGGTCTCGGGATTATCGTCATCGCGCAAACCAATAAAGGCATAATCGGCATCAAAAAGCTTGGCCAGATGGGTTACCATTTGCTGGTAAAATGCATCCCCACTTTCTGCGGAAACACCGGCCGCAATATTTTTGATGGACTCTTCTGTACGTTTGCGTTCCCTAATATCACGTATGGTGGCGATAACTGCCGGGGTGCCGGGAGCATTGCGTCCTTCCAGTTTGCGCAAGCGAACTTCTACGGGAAATGATTTACTCTTGCTATCCTTGGCCAGCCATTCGAAGTCGAGTTCTTCACCGCTCAAGACCCGACGCATACATTCGCTCACCAGTGGTAGGCTATCAGGGTCGGCAGAGACATCAGCTATGCTGAGGTTACGCATTTCCTCCATCGTGTAATGGTAGCGCTGTGCGGCGTTGTGGTTAACGTCGAGAATACGCCCGGTGCAATCATGAATAAAAATCATGTCGGGTGAAGCGCGATACATGGCATCGAGCAACGCAGTATGTTCTTGCAGGGTTTGTTCTGCCTGTTTGTCCCTGCTGGTATCAAACATGAAACCTTGCAACCGCGCTGGCCTGCCATCTTCGATAACGATATTGACATAATCCAGAATCCACACACTGTGGCCATCGCGGTGGATCATGCGATATTCAAAATTATAATCCTTGCCTCTTTGTGAGGCTTCCATGCAATAGACGAGAGCGGCCTGACGGTCATCGGGATGGATGTGTGTACTCCAAAAATCTGTTTCGTACCACTGCTCCACAGGATAACCGAGTATCTTTTCTGCCTGTGGGCCTACATAGGTAAACTGGAAGGTAACAAAATCCACAATCCAGGGAATGCCTGTGGTGGACTCAATCATGCCCCTGAAATGTTTTTCACTGATTTTGCTTTGAGACAAATTGTGTTTAATGCTTTTATTCATTTTCGAGCCTGAGCCAGGAGCCTGCCCGAGAATGAAAAGCCTGCTGCGGAAAGTCCATTTTGGTCACATTCCCCGTTCATTTTCGTTAAATAGAACCACTATTCGCCTTAAATAAACAAAAAACTGACCTCAAAATGGTTTTCCCGCGCGACGACTTTCATTCTCAGACAGGCCCTGAGTGACGGATTGCTGTCAGAAATGATGATCCTAAATTAATCAGTTGGGCCTACTGCGAACGTCTAATGCACTCAATCTAAATGACTTTTTCGAACATTTTGAACTCACCGTATGGGTGATACGCTTTCATTCAAAATAACCGAAAAAGTCATTGATCTTGAGCACTTTAGCCGCTCTTGCGACGGCTCAACTGATTAATTTAGGATGATCACTGGATGCTACACAACATATCTGCACCTTCATACCGAAACTTCAGTTTATTTCCTCAAAAATACTTTGGAAACAAAGTGATGTGCCAATGAGCGGAATAGCTCGGGCAACCGGAGTTCAGCAAGCCAATTCTGGTGCCCGGACAGGAGAGTGCGGTATCCTGTACATCTTTTTTTAAACTTTTTCAGGCACTTTATAAAACACACCGTTCACAGGATTTATTGCACCCATGTCAGGCGAAACCCCCCAGCAGCAGTACCAACCAGAACAAATTGAAGCTGAAGCCCAGCAATACTGGGAAGCGCAGGGCAGCTTCCGCGCCAGCGAAGACCCCGACAGAGAGAAATTCTATTGCCTGTCCATGTTCCCCTACCCCAGTGGCCGCCTGCATATGGGCCATGTGCGCAACTACACGATCGGCGACGTGATTGCCCGCTACCAGCGCATGAAAGGCAAAAATGTGTTGCAGCCCATGGGCTGGGACGCCTTCGGTTTGCCCGCAGAAAATGCCGCGATGAAAAACAAGGTAGCGCCCGCTCAGTGGACGTATGAAAACATCGATTACATGCGTGACGAATTCAAACGCCTGGGCTTTGGCTATGACTGGGACCGTGAACTGGCCACCTGTCATCCTGAATATTACCGCTGGGAACAATGGTTGTTCACCCAGCTGTTTGAAAAAGGCCTGATTTACAAAAAAACCGCACCAGTGAACTGGTGCCCTCACGATCTCACCGTGCTTGCCAACGAACAGGTTATCGATGGCTGCTGCTGGCGCTGTGACACCGCCGTAGAGCGCAAGGAAATCCCCCAATATTTCATGCGCATCACGGATTATGCCGATGAATTGCTGGATGACCTCGACAAGCTCGACGGTTGGCCGGAACGAGTGCGCACCATGCAGCGCAACTGGATAGGCAAGTCCGAAGGTGTGGAACTGGAATTTGTCGTGGCTGACAGCGGAGAATCATTGCGTGTTTACACGACACGTCCGGACACATTAATGGGGGTCAGTTATGTCGCTGTCGCTCCCGAGCATCCTCTGGCCTCCAGGGCCGCAAAAAATAACCCGGAACTGAGCGCGTTCATCGACGAATGCAAAACCATGGAAACCTCCGAAGCCGCGATGGAAACCATGGAGAAAAAGGGCGTGGATACCGGCCTCAAAGCCATCCATCCCATTAGCGGTGAAGAAGTGCCGATTTATTCCGCCAACTTCGTGCTCATGGGCTACGGCGAAGGCGCAGTGATGGCCGTGCCTGCACATGATCAACGTGATTTTGAATTTGCCCAAAAATATGGTTTACCAGTGAAACAGGTCATCACTCCTGCCAATGGCGAAGATATTGATTTGGCAAAATGTGCTTTCACCGAAAAAGGCGTGCTGGTAAACTCCGGTGAGTTTACCAGCCTGACCTCCGCCGAAGCCTTCGACGCCATTGCTGCCCAACTGGAAAAAGACAGCAAAGGTAACAAACGCACCCAGTATCGTCTGCGCGACTGGGGAGTTTCCCGTCAGCGCTACTGGGGCGCTCCCATACCTATCATCAACTGCGAAAGCTGCGGTGCTGTGCCTGTGCCAGAAGACCAGTTGCCTGTGGTGCTGCCGGAAAATGTCGCATTTGAAGGCGTGGGTTCCCCCATCAAAAAAATGCCGGAGTTTTACGAAACCACCTGCCCCAAATGTGGCAATAAAGCCGAACGCGAAACCGACACCTTCGACACCTTTATGGAGTCCTCATGGTATTTCGCGCGCTACGCCTGCAAAGACAACACGGAGGCCATGCTCGATGAACGAGCTAACTATTGGCTGCCTGTGGACCAGTATGTCGGCGGTATCGAACATGCGATTTTGCATTTATTGTACGCGCGCTTCTTCACCAAACTGATGCGTGATGCCGGGTTGCTGAACATTGACGAACCGTTTGAGAAATTACTCACGCAAGGTATGGTGCTCAAAGACGGCACCAAAATGTCCAAGTCCAAAGGCAACACTGTAGACCCGCAGGAACTCATCGCCAAATACGGTGCAGATACCGTACGCCTGTTCACCATGTTCGCCGCTCCGCCAGAGCAGTCACTGGAATGGAACGATGATGCCGTGGAAGGTGCGTACCGTTTTCTAAAACGTGTGTGGCGACTGGTGCATGATGAAGGCAGGCTCGTCGCACTCAAACAATGGCATGCGGACGGAGCGCCCGTTGATATCAACACACTGTCTGCTGAACAGAAAAAATGTCGCGCTGAATTACATGGTTTATTGCAACAAGCTGATCGTGATGTAGAGAAATATCAGTTCAATACGGTTGTCGCCGCCGCGATGAAAATGGTTAATACGCTTTCACAAATCAAAGAAGTTAACAATCCAGTGTATGCTGAGGGTGTCGATTTACTATTACGCCTGTTATCACCCATTGTGCCGCACATTACTCATTCCCTGTGGCAGAGCTTCGGTCATGAAGACGATATCCTTGTCGCCAGTTGGCCGCAGGCGGATGCAGATGCACTGGTACAGGATACCGTTGAATTAGTGGTGCAGGTTAATGGCAAAGTGCGAGGCAAAATTGAAGTGGCCGCCGATGCGGAAAAAAATATGATTGAGCAGGTGGCATTAGCAGATGAAAATGTTCAGAAATTCACAGAAGGAAAAAATGTGGTGAAGGTGATTGTGGTGCCTGGCCGGTTGGTTAATGTGGTGGTGAAGTAAGACATGCCAATGAAAGATCTACATGATGCTCTTGCTTCCGAAGTTTTATCACTTTATAAAAGAGGCTCTTCAGCAATGTCATCAAGTTAAGCACATTTGGTCAAAAACTGGAGTTACCTGGAGGCCTGTCGCTTTCTCGAATTCAGTGCTTGTAAACGCAGAGGTCACAGAGACACAGAGAAAAACACTAAAACCTCTGTGTCTCTGCAACAGGCTCTATGTTTTTTATTTCCACTCTTAACTTGATAATATTAACCACTCCGGCTGTTCATAGTGGAAATGCCCTGCTAAATGGCTGCTTTTACGTGATTTTATACTTGAGTAGATAGCCATCCTCTACGACGACACTCCACTGCCCAGTCGTTTCTCCCGTCGCAATGCCCACAATGCGGCATATTTATTGAACGCACCTTGTGCATAGGTCACTGCCACCACAAATCCTGCCGGCCCGTCCAAAAAACCTAACCGTATAAAGTAGATCAAAATAAAATTCCATAATGAGCGAAGCGCAGCGATGGGCAGGCCTCCGCCCCATTTGCCCGCCGCAAACCGTTTCTGTCCACCCAGCCAGGCATATTTGGCGCTTTTTTGCAGGGCATGTCCGTAATGGCGATGCGTATAGTGATACAAGCGACCTTCAAGTGTGCCTTTTTTACCCGGTGCCAGCACCACATGTTCGTGTACTTGGGCATCGGTAAAACGCGCGCCTTCGCGTTTGAATAAGCGTCGTGGCGCGCGGGCGCTGCGGCCAAAATCCATGCGATGTCCGTAGACCATTACGGCCCAGGGTGTGCGATAACCGACACATTCAGGATTGTCCGTTAATGCGGCATCAATGTCATGACGCAATTCGGGGGAAACACGTTCATCGGCATCAATGGAAAGTACCCAATCACAGCTGGCCTTTTCCAGGGCGCGCTGTTTTTGCGGGCCATAGCCGGGCCAGTCGGTTTCAAATACCTTGTCGGTATAACGCCGGGCAATGTCTACGGTGTTGTCGGAAGAGCCGCTGTCCAACACGATGATTTCATCTGCCCAGTTGGCGACGGATTGCAGGCAGGGTTCAATGCGGTCGGCTTCGTCCTGGGCGATGATGGTGACCGACAGACTTTGTTTGCGTTTAACGGGTTCGCTGCGTGCCATGCGTGATTGCGTGCAAATAGCCGCAAAAATCACCGCCAGATAAAATGCCAAGAAACTTACCGGCCGCACTCGTTCCAGAATCGCTTCGGAAAAACCAAAACTCATGTAGGCGACAATCAGCAACAATCCGGCCAGTGCAAGACGTTGTGTATCGGGTGTTTTACCTCGTCGGATAACATCCATCAGTAATTTGGCGGGTATCAAAAACAGCAGCAAAATAGCCACGAAAGCGACGCTGCCTCCACCTACCATGGCGGCAAAAAACTGATTATGTGGGTGTCCCCATGTGGCAGCAGAGCGATTGCGTAAGCCCGCATCCACTAGCACTTGTGCATTTTCTTTATAGTGGCCCCAGCCCACTCCGAGCAGTGGGTTGTTTAAATAAATTTGCCACGCTGCTTGCCACATTTCCAGACGGGTACCTACAGAGCTACCGCGTGTGCCGTCATTGATGTTGCTTTGAAAGTAGGCGCTGAGATTATCGGTGGTGCGCGTTACGGTTTTTTGTACGCCTGTGGCAGGGATAAAATAAGCCGATGCCAGAATAAGCAGTGATGCCGTTACTGCTATCCAGCGTTGCCATACTGGAATACGGGCACGGGCATACCAGGCGAAGACCAGAACCAAAAAAGGAATTGCCAGCCAACCGCCACGGGCATGGGAGAGTGCGCTGGCCAGCAAAGCCAGTAAGACGGCAAGCAGGGGAAGAATGATTTGCCAGCGGGCCCGCTCTCGAAACCAGCCAGCACCTGCCAGAGACATGACTCCCATAGCCAGAGCCAGGTCACCAAAGATGATGGGGTGGGTGATGCCTTTTGCCCGACCAATATTCATTGGCCCCCATACTTGATACATGGCAACTCCGGCGGCAACCACGGAGCCTGCTAACAAGCCATACCAGAATGCAGCGAGACTCACACCGACGCGGCGTAAAAATACATAGGCGGGAATCACCAGTAACAGGCGTGCAAACTTGCTGAGTTTTTTAACACCGGCATCATCGATACCGCCCAGCAGGGTGGTCAGTAATGCTGCCAGAAAAAAGAAACTCACGGCAAAATACAGCAGTTTTTCTTCGCGGGTTGCTTGGATGCTGCCTCGCTGTTGCCAGGCAATGCCAAACCCGGCCAGTGCCAGCAACCCGAGTCCGAGTCCGTCAGCAGGCCGCAGCACCAGTATTAATGCGGGAAACAAAAAAATCACAGCGGCGGCAAAACCGTGTGTTATTTTGGCGGATGTCGCTTGTATTGTGATGTTGTCAGTCACAGAAAACCGTGATCAATGTGGCCACAAAAGGTAAAAGTCATGCTCACGGAATAACGGTATTTAGTCTTTCAACGTGTAATCTGCACCGCAATACGGACATTTGGCTTTACCGGTTTTTTCGATAGGCAGATACACTTTGGGATGCGAATTCCACAGGCTCATGCCATCCATGGGGCAGTGCAGGGGCAAGTCCGCATGGCTCACTTCGTAGTGATTTTCCGCATTGGGCTGAATTTCAGTGCTGCTTTGTGTTTGACTCATATTTCTTTCCCTTTCGACAAAATTCACCGCAGCATTTATGCCACCGGTGTTAACCAGTCCTGATGATCCGGGTGCCGACCATGCACTACGTCAAAATACAATGTTTGTAATTTTTCTGTCATTGGGCCTCGGCCACCATTGCCAATTTCACGGCGGTCCAGTTCACGAATCGGGGTGACTTCTGCGGCTGTGCCGGTAAAAAATGCTTCATCGGCGACATAGACTTCATCGCGGGTGATACGTTTTTCACGTACTTCATAACCCAGTTCAGCAGCCAAAACCAAAATCGTTTCACGGGTGATGCCTTCCAGTGCCGAGGTCAATTCTGGTGTATAAATCACGCCATTGCGCACCATGAAAAAATTCTCGCCACTGCCTTCAGCGACAAAACCATCCACATCCAGCAGCAAAGCTTCGTCGTAACCATCCGCCATAGCTTCTTGTAAAGCCATGATGGAATTAATGTAATTACCGTTAGACTTGGCTTTGCACATGGTGACGTTCACATGGTGCCGGGTGAAGGATGAGGTTTTTATGCGAATACCTTTTTCCATACCCTCGGCACCCAGATATGAGCCCCAGGCCCATGCGGCAACCATAACGTGGGTTTGCAAATTATCGGCACGCAGGCCCATACCTTCGGAGCCATAAAAACACATAGGGCGTAGATAACCACTCTCTAGTTTGTTTTCGCGCACGGCGGCGCGCTGTGCTTCGTTCAGTGTCTCTTTATCAAAAGGCATACTCATGCCCAGAATTTTCGCCGAGCGAAACAAACGGTCGGTATGTTCCTGCAAACGAAATATAGCTGGACCTTTGCTGTCAGTATTGTAGGCGCGTACACCTTCAAACACGCCCATGCCATAATGCAGGGTGTGAGTGAGTACATGCACTTTGGCATCACGCCAGTTCACCAGTTCACCATCCATCCAGATGACGCCATCGCGATCATCCATCGACATGCTGCTTTCTCCCATTCATTTTCATGTGTTTCTGTTTGTTCTCATTTTTATCTAACTTAGGTTTAAAAAATATACGCCCGGTTAATCGGTGTTTTTCAGCCATGCATGCCAGATGCGTTGCACAGTATCGCGTTCTGCCGCAAACCGCCCGTCTGCCACCACCGCACGCAATTCCTGCAAGGCAAGCCGATGCACTTCCGCCCGATAACGCCGGTAAATTTCAGCCAGGTGGTGTGCGTCTGTGGGGGGCATCAGTCCCTGTCTGGCAAAGCCGTCCAGCACCCGAACGTTGTCCGTAAATTCGCCTAATGCGGGATAATGACGTGCCCAATTCAAAACCCCGAATTGAACCATAAATTCGATATCAGCGATACCACCACGGCCCTGTTTAAGGTCAAATTCACCCTTGCGCGCACGATTCAATGATTCACGCATACGTTCGCGCATATCAATGATGTCTTTTTTTAGCGATATAACCTCTCGTGGCAAAGCGAGTATTTCCTGGCGCAAGCCATCAAAAGCCTGTTTCAATGACAGATCACCCGCGACCACTCGGGCTCGCACCAGTGCCTGATGTTCCCAGGTCCATGCCTTGTGATGCTGGTATTCGCTGAAACTGCTCAAACTGGTTACCAGCAGACCGGATGCACCGCTGGGACGCAGGCGCATATCGGTGTCATAAAGCACACCTGCCGGGGTATGGGCTGTGAGGATGTGAATAATGCGTTGTCCCAGCCGGGCATAAAACACATTGTCTGCCACCGGCTTGGGGCCGTCGGTGACCGCCATCTGGTTTTCAGCCTGATGCACAAACACCAGATCCAGGTCCGAACCGTAACCCAGTTCGATACCACCGAGTTTGCCGTAAGCGACAATGGCAAACCCTTTTGCATCCTTTTTCCGGTTAGACAGACAGGCGGGTCGTCCGTGACGCGCCAGCAAATATTTCCATGCCAGCTCCAATGTTGCCTGCAATATCAGTTCGGCAATGGTGGTCAATTGGTCGCTGACTTGCATCAGTGGCACAGCTTCCATCACGTCAGCTGCCGCGATGCGCAATACACTCACCTGTTTGAACTGTCGCAGACTGTCCATGGCCTGCTCCAGGTCTTCGGCAGGTATCTGTTTGAGACGGCGTTGCAGTTCGGTTGTTAATTCGGCTCGATCCGGTGGGCTGTAGAGACTGCGGGGGTCGAGCAGTTCGTCCAGCAATAATGGATGATGGGCCAGTTGTTGTGCGATCCAGGGACTGGCTGCACACAAACGCACCAATTGTGACAACGCCATAGGGTGCTCACTCAACAGAGCCAGATAGGCACTGCGCCGGGCAACGGCTTCCACCAGCGTCAGCAAACGCTGTAACACAACATGTGGTGAATCAGGCCGGGGCTCCAGTGCCACCACAGCACCCAGCAACAAGGGCATCAGCCTGTCCATACGTGTGCGGCCAATACGCGACAAAGACTGATAATCCCGGGCTGATTTAAGTACCTGCAAGCGTGACCAACTGGCGGCAGGTTGGTCATAGCCCACTTGCTGCAACAGGGCGATGGCCTCGTTTTCCTCCGGGTTACCCAACCAGAGCGTACTCAAACCTGAGCTGTCTGTATCGGCATGGCGCGTTTGCGGCGATTCAAACACCTGTTCAAAATGGTTATGTACCCGGGTCATGTGGCCGCGCAATACGGGCAAAAATTCGTCCCAGTGATCGAAGCCCATGGCAAAAGCCAGACGTTGTTGGTCCACATCGTTATCCGGTAATTGATGTGTTTGCTGATCTTGATATTCCTGCAAGCGGTGCTCGGTATTACGCAGAAATTCGTAAGCAGCCAGTAATTGTTCCACCACATAATCCGGCAGATGTTGCTGTTCTTTTAGCCAAGTCAACACACCTTGAATATCACGTCGTTGCAGTGCCGGTTCACGTCCACCACGCACCAGCTGAAAGGCCTGACCGATAAATTCCACTTCACGAATACCGCCCGCGCCCAGCTTGACGTGATTGTCCATGCTTTTGCGTCGCACCTCGGCGGCGACCATTTTTTTCATTTCACGCAGCGCCTCGAAAGCACCGTAATCCAGATAACGCCGAAATACGAAGGGCCGTAGAATAGTAAACAGTTGCTCACCGGCTGTTGCATCGCCCGCAACAATACGTGCCTTGATCAGCGCGTAACGCTCCCAGTCCCGGCCATGGGCCTGATAATAATTTTCCAGTGCGGCAAAACTGCATGCCAGTGCGCCGCTCTGGCCGAAGGGCCGCAGACGCATATCCACCCGAAAGACAAAACCGTCTGCCGTGTTTTCATCCAGCGCACGTACCAGTTGTTGACCAAGACGGGTGAAAAATTGCTCGTTGCTGACATTTCGAGAAGATCCTCCGGTTGTGTTGCCTGCCTCGGGATAAACAAAAATCAAATCCACATCGGAAGAAAAATTCAGTTCACTGGCACCCAGCTTGCCCATACCCAGCACTAACAGTTGCTGTGTTTCACCCTGTTGGTTTTGTGGCTCGCCCCATTCTGCGATCAGCGTATTTTGCAGCCAGGCCAATGCACCTTGAATGCAGGCATCTGCCAGTGCAGAAACATTGCCCATGGTTTCATTGAGATCAGCTTGTTCATCACCCTGGGAAATATCCCGCCAGGCGATGCGCACCATCTCGCGTTGGCGCACATGGCGTAATTGCCGGGCCAGAGATTCAGTATCAGTCACATCCTGCAAAGCCGTTTGTACACGCTGTTCCATTTCACCTGTTGCATAACGGCGGTGCAGGTCTCCACTGTTCAGTAAATCCAACAATAATGAGGGCTGACGCACACAGCGCTGAGCGATAAATTCGCTACAGGCCCAGGCACGGCATAATTCGCTGAGCAGTTTGTCATTCCAAACCGGGGGAGGGATTCCATCTACTGTTATCGCCGTCACAAAATCAGCCCATTGGTATTGTACGGTTTCCCGCAAAACCACAGGCAGTGGTTCCAGAGCAGTAGTAAGGTCAGGCAGGTTATGAGGCTTTTTTGTCACAGCAAATCTCTCGTCCATACAACGGGAAGGTTAAATCTAACACATCAGTTGAGCCTGCTGCGAACGTCTAAGGCACTCAATCTAAATGACTTTTTCGAACATTTTGAACTCACCGTATGAGTGATACGCTTTCATTCAAAATAACCGAAAAAGATCATTGATCTTGAGCACCTTAGCCGCTCTCGCGACGGCTCAACTGATTAATTCAGGTTAAAGAATGACCTTGTGTAACCGATATCAAAGTGACAATCCAATGTGCTTTTTGCGCTGAGCCAACGCTTTTCGGAGCAGGACATCAATGGAAATATCTGATTACCTCAAACTCATGGTCAAGTATGAAGCCTCTGATCTGTATTTCACAGTTGGCGCACCGGTAAGCGCCAAAATTCACGGTATTCTCAAACCGCTGGAAAAAACCACGCTGCCCGCTGGGCGCGTCAAGGCATTGGCCTATGAGATGATGAATGAGGAGCAGGTCGCTCAGTTTGAACTGAAACCGGAAATGAATCTGGCCCATTCACTCCCCGGCATTGGTCGTTTCCGGGTTAATGTGTTCAAACAACGTAATCAGGCGGCGATGGTGGTCCGGCATATCAAGACCCAGATTCCCAGTGCGCAGGAATTGGGTTTACCACCCATTCTGCAAAAAATCATTATGCAGAAACGTGGACTGGTGCTGTTCATCGGCGGCACTGGCTCGGGAAAATCCACTTCACTGGCGGCGTTGATTGATGCCCGCAACACCAATACTTCAGGGCATATTATCACCATTGAAGATCCCATCGAATTTATCCATAACCACAAAAAGTCCATCGTCAACCAGCGTGAAGTGGGGCTGGATACTGAT
The DNA here is from genome assembly GCA_015487095.1 of Gammaproteobacteria bacterium. Taxonomy (GTDB): domain Bacteria; phylum Pseudomonadota; class Gammaproteobacteria; order SZUA-152; family SZUA-152; genus SZUA-152. The sequence continues at coordinate 31,385 of WFQM01000042.1, forward strand.
TGTTATGAAGATGCGCTGAAAAATACTCTGCGCCAGGCACCGGATGTGATTCTTATTGGCGAAGTGCGCGACCGCGAAACCATGGAGCACTGTATCGCCTTTGCTGAAACCGGGCATCTGGCCATTTCCACTCTGCATGCCAATAATTCCAACCAGGCGCTGGACCGTATTATCAACTTTTTCCCGGAAGACCGACGCAACCAGCTGCTTATGGATTTGTCACTGAATGTGCGCGCGTTTATTTCCCAACGTCTGATTCCCACCCTGGATGGCAAACGTGCCGTCGCCGTGGAGGTCATGCTAGGCACACCACTGATTCAGGATTTGATCCTCAAGGGTGACATTCACGGTATTCGTGACATCATGGAAAAATCCACCAATCTGGGTATGCAGACCTTCGATCAAGCCATCTTCAAGCTCTACAAAGACGGCGTGATCAGCATCGAAGAAGCGTTGCGTAATGCCGACTCACAAAATAATTTACGTTTGAAAATCAGCCTGTCGGAAGGTTCTGTGGCGGTGGATGAAAATATGAAAATCGAGATTGATCCGGATGATGTCAATGCCGTGGCAGGCAGTAAAGGTGGCTTGAACCTGACAATAGAGCCCAGGTAGGGCGGGCATGTAGTGCGTGCCCACGCAGTGATTTCCGATCCGCGTGGGTAAAAAAGCATACCCACCCAACTTGCAAGATCCAGGTTAAAATAATTCTTCTGGCACACCGCCACCACTGTCCCGTGAAACGGGTGTTGTTTCATCACCACCACCAATAATCGTCGCCGGGGAGTTCTCTGTCCGCCGCTGAGGGACATTTTCTAACCGAAAGGTTTCAAAGATCCCCTCGGGATTGTTGGCACCGGCCAGCAAGCCTGTTTCCGGGTCAATGCGTACTGTCACTAGTCCTGGCGGCTGCTCCAACGGGCGTTCCGGCAAGCCTTGCAAGCCCGTGCGCATAAGCTCAATCCACATGGGCAGAGCAGCACGCCCCCCTGTTTCCCGGGCACCCAGCGGTTTGGGTTTGTCGAAACCCACCCAGGCAGTGGCCACCAGGTCCGGGGTATAGCCCGAGAACCAGGCATCCTGCTGATCATTACTGGTCCCGGTTTTACCGGCTAAATCAGAACGTCCCAACGCTTTTGCCCGTTGTCCCGTACCCCGTTGGATTACCTCCATCATCATTGAACGCATCAGGTAGGCATTTTGCGGTGTCAATACTCGCGGGGCAATATTGACCGGAATAAACTCTTCTCGTGAGGGTGGGCCCATAAAAGGTTCGGCATCGATTTCCTGCTGACGTTTGAGACGTTCTTCGCAGCCATCACAGGCAATAAAAGGTTCAGCGCGATACAATACTTTGCCTTTGGCATCTTCAATGCTGTCGATAAAATATGGCACCGTACGGAATCCACCATTGGCAAATACCGCGTAGCCACGCACGACTTCCAGTGGCGTAACCACACCACTGCCCAGTGCCAGTGACAAATCCCGGGGCAGACGTTTTTTGTCAAAACCAAAACGACCAGCGTAGTTAATGGTGTAACCGATACCAATGGCGCGCAACAGGCGAATAGAGACCAGATTGCGAGACTTCACCAGTGCTTTACGCAAGCGGGTCGGACCAAACACCTTGCCGCTGTAATTCTCAGGACGCCAGGTAGCTTCCAGTCCTTCATCCTCGAATACCACGGGCGCATCATTGATAAGGCTGGCAGGTGTGAAGCCCTTTTCCAATGCGGCGGAATAAAGGAAAGGTTTAAAATTGGAACCCGGTTGACGTTCCGCCTGGGTGACACGGTTGAATTTGCTGCTGGAAAAATTGAAACCACCCACCAGGGCTCGAATGGCACCGTCATGGGGGTCAAGTGATACCAGTGCGCCTTCTACTTCGGGAATCTGTGCCAGCTGCCAACCAGCGTCGGTTTCTTTTGTGGCAGGTAGTTCGGTGATATAAATAACATCACCCCGGCTCAGTATGTCTGCCGCTTGTTTCGGTGCGGCACCTTTGCCGCCATTTTTTAATGCAGGTGCCGCCCAGGATAACCCTGGCCAATTCATACGCAACACACCACGACGCGGTTCGTAAACCACCACCGACTGCTCAACCGTTGCCAATACCAGAGCGGGTAGCAGGCCGTTAATTTCCCGCTGTGTTTTTAACAATGGCATCCACTGTTCTTCGCCACTGTCTTCCGCCAGTACGTGTTGCGTAAGCGGGCCGCGGTATCCGTGGCGTCGATCATAGGCTAGCAGGGCATCACGTTGGGCACGGTGTGCCGCCATTTGTAAGCGGGAGCCAACGCTGGTCCTGACTTTGTAACCGGCAGAATAGGCGGCATCACCAAAACGCCGCACCATTTCGGCGCGCACCATTTCAGCAACATAGGGAGCGGTTATTTCCCGGGAAAGATCATGCAAGCGGGCATCATCCACCATAGCGCGTGCTTCATCGTGGGTCGTGTCATCAATAAACCCCAGGTCGTGCATGCGGCCTAGCACATAGTTGCGGCGCAACAGTGCCCGGGCTGGATTAATAACAGGGTTGTAACGAGATGGGGCTTTGGGCAGACCGGCAACCATTGCCAGTTGTGCCACGTTCAGTTTATCGACAGGGACACCGTAATAAACCTGTGCCGCAGCGCCCACGCCATAGGCACGATTGCCCAGATAGATTTTGTTGAGATAAAGCGTGAGGATATCCTCCTTGCTTAGCTCACGTTCAATCTTAAGTGCCAGCATGATTTCGTTGAGTTTACGCAGGTAGGTTTTTTCCCGGCTAAGGAAAAAATTACGTGCTACCTGCATGGTGATGGTGCTGCCACCCTGGCCCTTTTCGCCAGTGCGTAACAAATGAAAGGCTGCCCGTAACAGGCCTTGATAATCCACACCTGGATGCACAAAAAAGCGATTGTCTTCCGCTGCCAGTACCGCCTGCACCATGAGTTTTGGTACTTCTTCGTATTTAAGTGGTGCCCGTTTTTTTTCACCAAACTCCGCAATCAACCCCCCGTCACGGGAATAAACTCGCAGTGGCACTTGAAATTGCACGTCTTGCAAGCTTTGCGTCGAAGGCAAACCGGGTACAATGAACAGATAAAGACCCGCCAGCACCAGGGTGGTTAAAAAAACACCAATTCCGCCAAGATAAAGTAACCAGCGTTTTTGGAATTTGAGTTTTTGAATTTTAAAAGAAGGCATCAAAACAAACAATTTGTGATAGTGTTCATGGATATTGACAAAGGCAGAGTATAAAACTTCTAATTAGATCAACCTAATACTAGTACTCTTTTAATGTAATAAGTTAAGCTTCGGCTGGCTCATCAATATTTATGGCTGTTATTTAAGCACGGCGTCTAACTGTAAAACACCACTAAAAGATACTGGACCTTAACTTATCACATTAAAAGGGCGCGATTTTTCTGATGCAATTTTTAATCTGTAGTAAAGTTTGCTGCCTCTTTACCGATATTCAGCTTGCAAGTATGAAAACGGGATAAAAAACGTGCAACTAGCAGACTTGTTCGCTCACAAAAAACCACCACTCATCGGACTGGACATCAGTTCAACCTCAGTCAAATTACTGGAGTTGGGCCACCAGGGCGATGGTTACCGCGTTGAAGCCTATGCTGCGGAACCGCTGCCTCCCAATTCTGTGGTCGAAAAAAATATCACCGATGTGGAAGCCGTCGGCGAAGCCATTCGTCGTGTCACCAAACGTTCAGGGTCGCGTACTAAATATGCTTCTGTGGCAGTGGCAGGCTCATCGGTCATTACCAAGGTTATTACCATGCCTGCCTCGCTTTCCGAAGAAGAAATGGAAAGCCAGATCGAGCTTGAAGCAGACCAGTATATTCCTTATTCGTTGGAAGAGGTGAACCTGGATTTTGAAATTCTGGGCGCTTCTGAAGACAATCCTGATACTGTCGATGTACTGTTGGCTGCTTCGCGTAGTGAAAACGTGGACTCGCGTGTTGCCGCTGTTGAGTTGGGTGGCCTGACGGCCAGGGTCGTCGATATTGAAGCTTATACTCTGGAAAATGCCTTTGGGCTTATCAGTCCGCAAATTCCAGGCGGCACTGATGACAAAACCGTAGCCGTCATTGATGTGGGTGCCACTATGACCACATTGAGTGTGTTGCATGATGGTAAAATCATTTATACCCGCGACCAGGTTTTTGGCGGCAAGCAACTCACTGAAGAAATTCAGCGTCGTTATGGTTTGTCGTACGAGGAAGCCGGTATGGCTAAACGCCAGGGTGGCCTGCCCGACAACTATGTACCCGAAGTATTGGACCCGTTCAAGGATGCCATGGCACAACAAGTCAGTCGCTCACTGCAATTTTTCTTCTCTTCCAGCCAACACAATTCGGTCAGTCATATTGTACTGGCGGGTGGTAGCGCTTCTATTCCTGGTGTGGATGAATTGATCGAAGAGCGAGTGGGCACCAGTACTTCCATTGCCAATCCGTTCACCAACATGTCGTTGCTCTCCAAAGTAAAAGCGCAGGCACTCAGTAATGATGCGCCCGCCCTGATGATTGCGTGTGGGCTCGCGCTGAGGAGCTTCGATTAAATGCCGCATATTAATCTACTCCCCTGGCGTGAAGAAGAGCGACGCGACAAACAGCGGCAATTTATCAACATTGCGGCAGGTGCGGCAATTTTGATGGTGGGTATTATTGTCCTGGTACACCTGCGTATGAGCGGTATCATCGAAGACCAGAATAACCGTAACCAGTTTTTGCAGGGACAGATTGTCCAGGTTGATAAAGAAATTGCGGAAATCAAAACCCTTGAAAAAGAAAAAGCCGCTTTGCTGGCACGCATGAAGGTTATCCAGGAGCTGCAAAGCAGCCGACCGGAGATCGTACATATTTTTGACGAGCTTGCCAAAACCATACCCGACAATGTTTTTTTACTGGCAACATCCCGCAAGGATCGCGAGATCAACCTTACCGGCGTCGCAGACTCTAATGACTACGTTTCCGAGTTTATGCGCAACCTGGATAGTTCTCTCTGGTTAACCAATCCGAGATTGACCGTCATCAAGTCGGATAAAAAAGAATATCCAGGTGCAAGCTGGTTTCAGCTCACTGTTTCACAAAAAAACAGAACAAAGAAGGCTGACAAATGAACCTGTCTGACCTGAACAACCTCAACCTTGATCCCAATAATATTGGCAGCTGGCCGTTGGCGGCCAGAGTGATTGTTATTGTTTTACTCTGTCTTGCCTTATTGTTTGCGGGTTATTATCTGGACACCAGTGACCAGTTGCTGGAACTGGAGACAGCGCGTGCCAAGGAATCCAGCCTGAAGCAGGAATTTGAAACGAAACAGGCCAAGGCCGCCAATCTCGGCGCTTATCAGGAACAAATGAAAGAAATGCAGCGTTCTTTTGGTGCCCTGCTACAACAACTGCCAGGCAAAACCGAGGTTGCCGGTCTGTTAGTGGATATCTCTCGCGTGGGTATTCTCAGCGGGTTGGAATTTGAGCTTTTCAAGCCCGAAGCTGAAACCCCCAAAGAGTTTTATGCTGAACTGCCCATAAAAATACGAGTTAAAGGTAGTTATCACCAGTTTGGTAACTTTGCCAGTGGCACTGCTGCATTACCACGTATTGTCACGTTGCATAATTTATCCATCACCTCCCCGAAGGGCAAAAAAGGCGAGGATAATCGTATGATCATGGAGGCGACTGCAAAAACTTACCGTTATCTTGAAAAAGACAATACCGCCAACACCAAGAAGCGCAAACGGCGGGGTAAAAAATAATGCACAAGCTCAAGTATAAGTATCCACGCATTCGTATTATTGTATTTGCTCTTTTTCTGGCTGTGGGATTGACCGCCTGTGGCGGTGAAGAAAATGTCGATTTGCAAACCTATGTGAGTGAAGTCAAGGCTCGACAAAAAAGCCCTATTCCTCCTCTGCCCAAGCCGCAGACCTTTGAAGTATTTACTTACAATGATGGGGGATTAAGAGACCCCTTTGTGCCCACGGTCGAAATTTTGGCCGTAGAATCAGACAATGGGCTGAAGCCTGATATGGACAGGGAGCGTGATGTGCTGGAACAATACGCTGTTGGCAGCCTGAAAATGATGGGTATTCTGGAAAAAAATGGTCGTCGCTGGGCGCTGGTCCGGGCAAGTGATGGTACTTTACATCGCACCACAGCAGGTCGGCATCTTGGAAAGAATAATGGTGAAATCGTGAGGATCACGGAAAGTCAACTTGAATTAAAGGAAATCGTTCCGGATGGGCTGGGGGGGTGGATGGAACGCATGACTACCCTGGCCGTCGGCGAATGATGCCAGCGAGGATTTAGTACATGGGCATTTTTAATCAGTTATTTGGGGCAAACGCTATGCGCGCAAGCGGGTACAAAACAATGAAAACAACACGCTGCTTAAGTTTATTTTTACTCTCCGGCATACTTGCATTGTTCGCAGTAATGGCGACTGCTGCCGATGAGCCCACCGTTTCACTCGATTTCATCGACTTCAAAAAACTGTCGAATGATGCCGTTGAAATTCGCATAGCTCTATCTGCTGATGCGCCACAAACAACAGATTTCACTTCTGATAATCCTGCGAAAATTTCTCTGGATTTACCGGGCGTCAGTAATAACCTGCCCTGGAGCCTGCCTCTACCCGTTGGCATTGGCGTCACCAAAAACGTTAAAGCCGTACAGGCAAAAGGACGGACCCGTGTCGTCGTTAATGTTGACAAGCTAGTCACTTACGAATTGCGTACGGAGGGTAAAAATATATTTCTGACTGTGGGTGAAAATGTCCCTGCTGAGCAACAAGTTGCTGTAACAGACACTATGCCTGCGCCTGAACCCGAGCCTGCCCCACCGCCGGTAAGCAAACCAACGCCCATTGAGCGCGCTTCAGGCAATGGTGCCACCACCAGCCTGAAAAATGTTTCTTTCACCTCATTGCCGGGTGACAGTATGCAGATTCGTTTGAGCTTCTCGGGTCCGGCCAAAGCGCCAGGAAACTTTACCATCAACAATCCTGCGCGTATTGTTCTGGATTTCCCCAAAACCAGTAGCAAGCTGGGCTGGAAAAACAAAAATATCGGCATTGGTTTTGCCAAAAGTGTCACCGCCGTTGAGGCTGGTGACCGCACGCGCATTATTTTGAATCTTGTGCAGCTTATTCCCTTTGAGAGTGAAGTGTCCGGCAACAATGTCATTGTGACATTGGCGGGTAGTCGTACCGCGCAAACTCAAACTACGGCAGCCGTCAGCAATAAAGCAACGAGCGCAGCATTGTCAGCAACATCGGGGCTGCACCGTATCAATAATATTGACTTCCGCCGCGGCAAAAATGGCGAAGGTAAAATTATTGTCGGCCTCTCCGACAATAATACGCCCATTAGTACCGGTGAATCCGGCAATCAGGTTTTTGTCGAGTTTGGTGATACAGGTCTGCCTAAAAACCTGCAACAGCGCCTCGATGTGATCGATTTTGCCACTCCTGTGCAGTACATTGATGCCACTCAATCAGGAGACCGTGTTCGTCTTGCGATTACGCCCACCGGAAATTATGAATATCTGGCCTATCACACGGGTAATAGCTACACCATTGAAGTTAAAGAAATTCCCAAAGAAAAGGCGGCAGCCGCCAGAAAAGATCAGTTTGGTTATACCGGCGAGCGACTTTCTCTGAATTTCCAGGACATTGAAGTCCGTGCAGTGCTGCAATTAATCGCCGACTTCACCAACCTGAATATGGTGACCAGTGATTCGGTGCAAGGCAATCTCACGCTGCGCCTGAAAAATGTGCCGTGGGATCAGGCTCTCGACCTTATCCTGAAAACCAAAGGTCTGGCCATGCGTAAAGCGGGTAATGTCATTATGGTTGCACCCGCACAGGAAATTGCTGCTCAGGAAAAGCTGGAACTGGAGGCCAACAAACAGATTGAAGAACTGGCACCCATCAAAACAGAAATCATTCAAATCAACTTTGCCAAAGCCGGGGATATTGCCACCATTTTATCCGCAGAAGGCGGTACGTTATCTGAGCGGGGAAGTGCCACGATAGACCAGCGCACCAATACATTGCTGTTATCCGACACTACTGACCGCCTGGACAGTGCTCGGGAACTTATTGCCATTCTCGATATTCCGATCCGGCAGGTGATGATTGAATCACGCATTGTGATTGCCGATGATGACTTCGCCAAAGACCTCGGTGTGCGCTTCGGCGTAACATCCGTCAACGACCGAAATGGCGATTTACTCTTTGGCTCAGGTTCACTGGACGCAACGGATAATATGGCTGGTTCTGCGTTGGACAATCTTGCCAGCGGCACTCCCAACGCGCCTTACCCTATTGAAATCCCCATGGGAGCCGGTGGCATTCCCCAGCGTATGAATGTAAACATGCCAGTGGTCGGCAACAATGCCGGGCGCATCGCGCTTTCCATACTTGGAGCGAATACTCTGCTTGATTTGGAGCTTTCTGCCTTACAGCTTGAGTCCCGAGGTGAAGTGGTTTCCAATCCGCGTGTCATTACTGCCAATCAGAAAGAAGCTCTCATTGAACAGGGTACTGAAATACCCTATCAGCGGGCAGCCTCCAGTGGAGCCACTGCTGTATCGTTCAAAAAGGCTGTTTTGAGTCTGAAGGTGACACCACAGATTACGCCCGATGATCGTATTATTCTCGACCTCAAGGTCAACAAAGACAGCGTCGGTGTACTTTTTGCTGGCATACCCAGTATCGACACCAAGGAAATTGAAACTCAGGTGCTGATGAATAATGGCGAAACAGTGGTATTAGGTGGTGTATACGAGCAAGTTACACGCAATGAACGGGACAGTATTCCCTTCCTTGGTGACCTACCCTTCATTGGCGCCCTGTTCCGCACGACACGGGAGCGTAATGAGAAGTCTGAACTGCTCATCTTCGTCACACCCAAAATCCTCAAGGATCAATTTGCGGTAAAACCCTGATTGCAGCAAAGCTGTACCTGACAATTGCGTAACGGCACTTACACTTTTTTAGTGCCAGAGGTTATGTGTTTTGTCAGGTCAGCTTTCCAATTAATGACACCGCAACTTCGGCAAGTCCCGTAATATTTTTAATAGCATCTGCTTTTTCGCTATTTGATTTTGAGGCATCATTCACCACGCTGATCAACTCAGACAGTTTTTCTTTATCAACTTCTGCTGTCTCAATGATTGAGATGATTTCCGCTTTGGTGAGCCTGATGATGCTGGACGCCTCTGTGGAATATTCTTCAATTGCGATTCCGCGTGCTTTATTCCTGAGCGCCTGCCACTCTTGATCGTTCATTTGTCAGTCTCCTTATCCAGAGCTGATTCGAGTTTTTCAACGAGATTAATAGCTTTGCCGGATTTTTCACCATTTCTTTCGACAAAATCATCCAGTTCAGCAAAAATGTTGTTCAGATTTATATTCCCAGCAGTTGCCCTGGATAGTTTTTCATATGTTTCAGGTCTTGCTTCTTTATTCGTTACCGCAGATTGCAACAGGTTGGTAACAGAGGCATTCGCCTGATTAAGAATCGAGTAGTTTTCACTTAATTTTCCGATTAAATATACCCTTGCTTTTTCCAACTCTTCCTTTGCCGCGTTATTCTTACGGGTTATCAGAATTACATCATCAGCCACATCATTTAATCGACTTGCAGTCAGTGTTATGGAACCAGTTGGTGTGAGCGTTTCAAAATAATGGTTGAGCGCCTTTGCCATGGTTTCGTCCAGGCGGTTACGTTTAATGGAAAAGTGGAGATTTATAAGATCAATTTGAGATTGATGCTGTTTTTGTAATCCAATGCCCACTTCACTGCTTAATTTGACAGACTCTTGGGGGATTGTTGCGCAGGCAGTGAGCAGCACTATAATCAGCGCAAATATATGTGTTTTGATTTTTGTCATTTCCTTATCCCTGTTAATAGTTGCTTGTTTTTATTTAATGTTACTGCCCCATAAACTTAAAACCTTGTGCGCCATACCTGGAAACATTTTTCTGTTATTTCAGCGTAGCCGAAGCCTAATGCTTGTGTTAGTTTGCGGGATGTTGTCGGCCAGCATAGAGGCGACGGATAACACTGCCGTATTTTAGTAATGTACTGATAACCCAATATAGGGTCCCTGCAATGATTCACTACCCGCACTTAATTTTCTGTAACCAAACCTGGTCGACATATAGGCAGACTTTAACAAAACACTTAAATCATACTCAGCAACATTTCCTGCCCAGGATGGCCGGAACTCAAATCCTACTCTACGATAGGGGTGAATCAGAATTGGGGTGGTAATGTATAGATATGACTTCTTCTCGTTACCATGAACTTCAAGTGACCCAATTCCCCAGTCAACCTCTAAATGTGCCCCGAAAGACATTCTGTATAATCCGTAAACTCGGGTAAGTTTTAGTGAGTCTTTTGGTTGTCTCTCTCTGTAGCGTGTTTGACTATAAGCTAACGCAATAGCACCATAGCCGGTTTCAAACCGATAGTCATGTGCCTTTGTTCTGGAATCATTACGTTGATAGCCTAAATCCAGTTTTACAAATGGTATTAGTGGTTCGCCAGCCAGTCTGAGCGGAACATTATCAAGAGACTGAGTTTTGTCACCAAGTAAAATGTTCTGCGGAGAGCCGTTAATACGATAAAAGCTATATGTACCGCCAAAAACAATAACGTGAGATATCACGTTAGATGCAATATCAGATAGAAAACACCCAAAACTCAATTCATCTGATTTGCAGGATTTTTTGTTACTATTACCCTCTTTCGGTTTTACGCTATCTTCAAACTCATCCAGACTGCCAGCATAAGATGAGGAAGCCAATAGCATCCACATAAAAACCAATATACACATCAAATTATATAAACGACTCAATATCGTATTCACATATGCTAAGAATTGGGTATCAATGTCTGATGGACTATGCCGTCATTACTGAGGCAGCCGATCATGGGGATTGTATTGAAAGGGGTGGGGCTTGTCGAAGGGTGATATACCGTTATGGCTGAAATTATGTTTGATGTGCTATTTCCCTGACCATTTTCAGGTCCATCATTCATCCGAGTTTTTTCGTTCGTCACCAATGAAATCGACCAGCCTGACGGGTGTTTGGGGCGTTTGTGATTGCGGTTGATCACGCTCAGCAGTTGAAATTTGATGAGTTCGTATTCGCACCTGAATGGATGTGTCATCGGATGCTTTCGGGGTGGGGTGATGTCAGCCCGTATGGGGTTGAATACAGGCTGGCCTGGTTTTTGCGAAGCTTTGGCATCCGTGCCTCTTTCATGTGAATCATACGCCTTGCGTACCGAATAAGGATCGGCAAGGGTGTTAATTAATTGATGGGTGTCTCTATTTTTACGCTCTGGGCGGGCTTGTTCAACCAGATGATAAAGTCGCGGCTCAGCCGCGCGACTTATCCTTGTTTGTTTTTGTTATGCGTAATGTTCATGGCGATGACAATTCGGGCATAATGCCACTGCATTTTCAACCATGTCGTCGCCGTCATCAGCCAACCGAATTATGTGATGCACTTCGAGATACGGTTCACCCGACGATTTTTTAATAAATGGGGCGGGCTCTTTACATCGTTCGCATTTGCCACCTGCTCGCTCTAATACCTCGGCAATCACATGGGGATTCCTTCGGAATACCGATTGTACGGTTTGAATTCTTTCGGGTTTGGGCGTGGTAGTTTGTAAGTGTTTTGCGCGTTCAGATTTGCTAAGCGCTCGGGAATCATAGACATTTTGATCAAGCTCATTGATCTCGGTATCGAGAGAGGTTGGTCTGACTGAACAAATCCGGTCATAAACTTCGGACGGAATTAATACTGCATGGTGTCCGCGGAGGTTCTGCTTCACGGGCGCCCACTTCGGCGCAAGTGCTTTGAGTTCTCCGATCGTAACAGGAGGACTGATTTCTCTGAGAAATCGTACGTCGCATCGGTAGTATTGACCTTCTTTTCTAGGGGTGGATTCAATAATCCATTCCGCCGTAATGCCTGTTCCGCCCGTGATGTATATGAACGCCTTATCGCCAAGTTTGGCTTTGGCGCTACAACTCCAGTCACTACGGGTGCCCGCACGAACTTTGCTATATTCCGTTTCAGGTTTTGCTACAAACAAGAATGCAGTCATAGTGCTCTCACTTACGCATAACGCCAATATCAGCGGCAGCCTAAAGTGGCGCGAATTTTTGCGACAGCAAAATTCGTGACGCTTTAGGCTGTCCGCTGAATATTTTGTGTACGCCCAGCATGGGCATGAACTAATGAGGTGAAAGTCCTCTGTAGGAAGATCACCGTCGAACACCGTGTTGTTAGTAGACGATAACTACTAGCGAATGGCAAGGGCCAACCCGCGAGGGGCGGTCTGAAGGAAGCCGGATGCA
>WFQM01000043.1 GCA_015487095.1 Gammaproteobacteria bacterium
AAGACTGATGAACATGTGGACGGCTGGGGCATTGCTTTTTTCGAAGGCTCCGGTTGTCGGATGTTTCTCGACGACCAGGCCTCGTCAAAATCCACCATTGCTGATTTGGTGCGCCGCTATCCTATTCATTCCACCCATGTTATTGCCCATATTCGCAAGGCCAGTCACGGCGGCGTGGCACTGGAAAACACGCACCCGTTTCAGCGCGAATTATGGGGGCGTTACTGGATTTTTGCCCATAATGGTGAATTGCAGAACTTCACGCCGACACTGGGTACTGGCAGTTATCACCCCGTGGGCGAAACCGATAGTGAACGTGCTTTTTGCCAAATACTGGAACACTTAAAAACACGCTTTCCCGGCGCACAAATACCGTCGGCACAGGAGCTGCAAGCGGCACTAAGTGAGATCAGCACAGAGATTGCCACCTATGGCATTTTCAATTTCTTACTCAGCAACGGGGAATTGTTGTTTGCCCGTTGCGCCACTGATTTGCACTACATCGTGCGCAAGGCACCTTTCGCAAAAGCTCATTTGGTGGATGAAGACATCAGTATCGATTTTAACGACGTCACCCGTCCTAATGACCGCGTGGCGGTTATCGCTACCCTGCCTCTCACCGACAATGAAACCTGGACACGTATTTCACCGGGTAAACTGTTGGTGTTTATGGATGGAGAACCCCTGGATTAGGTACACCCTCATCAATGGGCCCACGCACAATCGTGCCATCTCTGATCAACCATTAAACCAGGGGTATCCGAAAGACGTTAAAGTTGGTCGGATTTTGTGCGTCGAAATTCTTTACGACCATCGTTTCTGGCAATGTTGCAATCAGCTATCTTATTGTAAATATTAGAAATAATTTATTTGGCACAATGTATGCTTATTGATCAAACAGTAAGCAAACTTATAGTTTCATTGTCGAGGTAAGAAGTATCATGTTTAAACATTTAACCGCCATCACACTTTTTGCAGTAACATCACTTGGTCTGTCTTCACAGGCATCTGCCTCGTTGATTCTTGATTCATATGCATCTGGCACAGCGACCCCCACCACAATTGGTGGTTACGCGATGACTGATTTTGCCGTCACCAATGGCATAGGCGGCAGCACAACAAATGTTATGTCACCCATCAGTGGTTCACTGAATTTTCTTGACCAAAACAACAGCCCTTTGGGCATGAGTCGCCGTTTGGCTGATGATGTCAACTGGTGGAACAATGGTGAAGCCGGTAACTATGATATCTACACAACGAGTAACTATCTGATAACGATTTTGCTTCCAGAAAATACTCGCGCTTTTTCTTTTAGCGTTGGCGCTAACCTGGGAAGCACAAACAACAACGCATGGCTTACTGCAACAGAGTCCAGCGGACTGGGGATCGACAATCAGTATTGGTTCAATGTTAACCGTGACAATACACCCGGTTTTGGTATTTACGCCAACAATAGTAATGGTAGCTGTTCCGCCATTACTTCCGTTACGATTGATCCAGAGTATTGGGGGGTGGGTAACTTCTCAATCAACCAGGATCAATGCGCAACCACCAGCGTACCGGAACCCTCATCTGTCGCGCTGTTAGCGTTAGGGTTGCTTGGCTTTAGTCTGTTTCGCCGTAAAAATAACACCTAGAAACCATCAGCCTCGCTCGGGGTTGATTGACGCAAAAACGCCACTCATATCGAGTGGCGTTTTTGTGTGAACAGCTAACTGAATCCTGAGTGATTACCTGAAAAGAGTGCTGGTGCATAACGAGATGAAAGCTTGTCAAAAATAATTGCCCGTTTTGTAAAGCCTAACCAGCATCCAAATAGGGGCTTCTCCAATGTCATTGAGTTAAGCGCACTTGGTCTGTGGATCAATCCAGAATAAAGAAAGCCCGGAAACCCTACGATGAATGAAGATATCCCTCAAAAATCGGGGTTGCCTGGAAACTTGTTGCTTTACCAAACCGGGTGCTTGTAAACGCAGAGGTCACAGAGACGCAAAGACACAGAGAAAAACACTAAAAACTCTGCGCCTCTGTGTCTCTGCAACCTCTGCGTGGCAGACATTGTGTTCTTTGTTTCCATATTCAGCGGTGTACACACTGAACCTAACTTAATGACATTTGGCGGCCATCTCTCTTCCCTTTGGGAGGGGACAGAGGGTTCATTCAAAACATGACAGGGTTTGGCTGTTTCATGCAACAATATAGCTACTTATAAAAAAACCGCCCATTTGGGCGGTTTTTTATGGGCAGCCAGATAAATGCTAAGCAGTGCGCTTGCGACGTGCCATGGCCAGCCCAATCAGGCCTATACCAAACAACCCCAGAACCGCAGGCTCCGATACGGAAGTAATTGTGATGCTGGTGCGAAACCATGCAGACCGGTCGGCATTGGCAAAATTATTCGCAGTATAAATCCAGCTGGCATTTGTGCTTATTCCAGCAACCGGACCACGGTTGACGTTAGTCCAGATATTCGCGCCGCCGTTGAGACCGTAATCGGTCGCATTGGCAAGAAAAACGCCAGTATTCCGGTTGAACACTTCCCAGCCGGATGAAGAATAATTTGCGTTTCCATCCCAAAGAATCTCGGCTAACAACCCTGCGGGATTATTGGGTGATCTTCCACCGACATT
The DNA here is from genome assembly GCA_015487095.1 of Gammaproteobacteria bacterium. GTDB lineage: Bacteria > Pseudomonadota > Gammaproteobacteria > SZUA-152 > SZUA-152 > SZUA-152. The sequence goes on from WFQM01000043.1 coordinate 2,631, forward strand.
CCGCACTCTCCATGCAAAGTAATAGGTGCCAGGACCAAGATCGATGGTCAATGAACTGGGCCGCATCCAATTCCTTCTGTCGCTTCCCAAGGGGCCTCCATTTAGCGCATTCCAGCCAGTATTACTCTGGCAACTGGCATCGGCACATAAACCGCCAACACTGGCAATATTATCTGCTGTCATGTTAATGGTAACCGGAATTGCGTGTGCCGATGTCATGAAGCCGCCTGTCAAAGCCAGCCCCGCAAAAAGTCTATATAGATATTTTTTCATTACGTCTTATTTCCCCCTAAATTTAAAACAACCTGCTTTGGATGCTACAGGTTTACCCGTATTTGAAGACACGCACTTTTTATGCCATAAAAAACTTTGTTTTTATACAACAAGATACAGTGCTGCACGCAATCTTTTTATGTGCCATGTAAAATATTCCGACACCCTGTTCCTGACTTGTCATCGGGTAACTTTATGCTGCGATCACATACAGACCAGCTTAGACGAAAATTTTCGTTAATTTAAAACATTTCCTGCGGGTCTACATCAATGGACCAGCGCACCTTGCGGCCCAGCTTGTCGGACTCTAATTGTTGCAGCCAAGGCTCCAGCAAATGATGCAACGCTGCTCGCTCAGAGGCTTGCAACAAGAGTTGCGCACGAATACGTCCGGCACGGCGCTCCATGGGTGCGGGTATGGGCCCCAGCAATTGCACGCTGCTTTCACCAAAATTCGCACCAAAAGCTGCTCCAAGTTGTTCCGCAAGCTGGCGGGCATGTTTAAGAAATTGCAGTGGCAACTGACCGTCCACCGCTTCGGCACGTAACAAGGCCATGTAACTGTATGGTGCAAGCTGTGTTTGGCGACGTTCTTCCAGCGCGGCTTTTGCGAAGGCTGTGTACCCTTCGTGTAATAATATTTGCAGCAATGGATGGTCAGGATGATGAGTCTGGATCAGCACTTGCCCGGGTTTTTCCGCCCGTCCTGCACGACCCGCGACTTGCACTAATAACTGCGCCATGCGCTCAGTGGCACGAAAGTCGGCACTGAACAGTCCTTGGTCAATGTCCACGATGCCGACCAAAGTCACATCAGGAAAATGGTGCCCTTTAGCGAGCATTTGTGTGCCCACAAGAATGCGTTTACTACCGTCATGCACACTGTCCAACAGGTTCTGCATCGCACCTTTGCGGCGGGTGGTATCGCGGTCGATGCGCACGATGCCGGTATCAGGAAATTGCTGCTTGAGTGCAGCCTCCAATCGCTCGGTGCCCGCACCCACCGGCCGCAACTCTTTGCATTGGCAATCCGGGCAGCATGAATCAGCACGCCGCTCACTGCCACAGTGGTGACAGCGCAGGCGCGTATTACCATTGAATAATGTCATATTCGCATCACAACGCCGACACTTGGCCACCCAGCCACAGTCGTGGCATAGCATGGCAGGTGCATAGCCTCGCCGATTGAGGAATACCAATGTCTGCCCGCCTTTGTCGAGATGCCGACGTAAAGCGTTAATCAGAGCAGTGGACAAACCGTCGAACATGGGTTGTTTGCGTACGTCGAGTACGGCGATATGCGGCGGTCGTGCGACACCAGCCCGTTCTGCCAACACTAACCGGGAGTAACGGCCCTGATGGGCGTTGTGCAGCGTTTCCAACGACGGTGTGGCTGACCCTAGCACCACAGGCAAACCTTCAAAATGGGCGCGTTTTATAGCAACATCGCGCGCAGAATAACGAAAACCCTCCTGCTGTTTGAATGAGGCATCGTGTTCTTCGTCGAGAATCAGGAGTCCCAGCCCGGCGAACGGTGTAAACACTGCTGAGCGGGTACCAATAACAATGGCGGCGTCCCCGCTGCGAGCCATCAGCCAGGTGCCAAGACGTTCACGATCCGACAGCCCGGAATGCAATACGGCGATGGGCACCGCGAAACGTTGCTGAAAACGTGATACCAGTTGCGGAGTGAGGCCTATTTCCGGCACCAGCACCAATACCTGTTGGTCTCGTGCCAGCACGGACTCAATGAGCGCCAGATACACCTCGGTTTTGCCGCTGCCGGTAACACCGTCCACAAGATGCACGCCAAAGTTACCCAGTTCGGCGGTAATTGCAGCAACCGCATCAGCCTGAGCACGGTGCAATTGGGGGGCCGTTGTCGATTTATTGACAGGTAATGGCAATAAACCGGAGCGGTTTGTCACCTCGGCCCAGCCCTTGTCCACCAGTTTGCGCATCACCGGCCGCCAATTATTTTGCGTGGCATCAATGTGCGGTGCAGACAGGGCGATGTCCGGCGCGGTACTTAATAATTGCAGCAGTGCGGCCTGCCGAGGTGCGCGACGACGGGTTTGTTCTCGCACTAACGAATCCAGTGCGCGTCCATCATCCGTTAACTGCCAGACCGGCTCACCTTTCACTTCGGGTGCATGTCCCTGGCGTAACAGAGCGGGCAGGGCATTGCCCATTACTTCGCCGATAGGGTGTTGATAATAGCTGCTCGCCCACATCAACAGTTTCAGCAGGGAACGTGATAACACTGGCGCTGCATCCAACACTTCGCTCACTCGCTTGAGGCGTGATTTGGGTACGGCTGTCTTATCGCTGACTGCCAACAATACAGCGATCACGGTGGTGCGCCCAAACGGCACCCGCAGACGTATGCCCGGCTGTAGTGTGTGCAAATCACAAGCCGTTGGTGGAAGATAATCAAAACACCGGCGCAAAGGGGAGGGTATGGCGACACGTAAAAAAATATTGGCTGCGGACATCCGAGCCACTTTACCAGACCTGGGCTGAACCTGATCGTACCGCAGCCTTCCTTTTTTCTGCTCCCGCACTACGTGCAACGTTAGTCACTGATATTATCAACATCCGGTGCTAACTGTTTGTCGTACAATCGCTTTCCCGGTTATCCACAAAACCTGTGGATAACTTTGTGGACAACTGCGGTAAAAAATCATTTCGTGCTGTAATACCAGTGTCATATTTAAAATGATCACTTTTTGATCATATTGTATTTTTCATATTATTCAATGGGTTACAGGCTATCAATGACTTGCCGTCAACATTATTGACGCTCCTTACGATTATTTCCGCCCGAAAAAAATATTGTGCATAAACCCAAAAAGTCTTGACATTTTTTTTCGCCAAGCAGCACAAGGCTTGCGGCGGCACGAGGTATTTTTTACATTCACATCACATTATTGCGCACCAAAAAAGGGCGGTGTTCTGACTACCCAATGGCGCAGCCCATATAACAACATTGCAACCAAAAACAGTTTAGAATGCCCGCGCCATGAATGCACAAAAACGACAGGAAATTTTTCGACGACTACAACAGCACATCCCTGAGCCGACCACCGAGTTGCACTATCACACGCCGTTTGAGCTATTGGTGGCAGTCACTCTGTCTGCGCAGGCTACGGACAAGGGTGTCAACAAGGCTACCGCCAAACTTTTCCCGGTGGCCAATACTCCAAAGACTATTTTGGCTCTGGGTGAAGATGGCCTGAAAAAATACATCAAAACCATTGGTTTGTTTAACAGCAAGGCCAGACATATCATTAAAGCCTGCCAGATACTGGTAGAACAGCACAACAGCGTGGTACCGGAAGACCGGGCTGCGCTGGAAGCGCTACCCGGAGTGGGACGAAAAACGGCCAACGTGATCTTAAATACGGCCTTTGGCCATCCTACTATTGCGGTAGATACACATATTTTCCGGGTTTCCAATCGCACTCGTATTGCACCGGGTAAAACCGTGCTGGAAGTGGAAAAAAAGCTGCTAAAGTTTGTGCCGGATGAGTTCAAGCTGGATGCACATCACTGGCTGATTTTGCACGGGCGTTACACTTGCATTGCCCGCAAACCGCGTTGTGGTTCCTGCGTGATTGAAGATTTATGTGAATACAAAAAAAAGGCTTATGAATAATGTTTGGACAGGACCGCAATCAACTCCGACAGATGTATTTCGATGCCTGGCGCAAGCAACAGAGCGGCGAACTGATGCAGCCACTGGAAGCGATGATTGCCGGGGTGATTGCACTGCACCCGGAATACCACGCTCTGTTGGAACAGGGCGAAGATGCGCTGGACAAGGATTTCCTGCCTGAAATGGGTGAAACCAACCCCTTTATGCATATGGGCATGCATATTGCGATTCGTGAGCAATTGGCTACCGACCGGCCAGGCGGCATTGTGCTGGCGCACAAAAAGCTATTGTTACGTTTGCAGGACGTGCATGAAGTAGAGCATCAAATCATGGAATGTCTGGGAGAATCATTGTGGGAGGCACAACGCAGTAACAGCGCACCGGACGAGTCACAATACCTTCAGTGCGTGCAACAACGGGCTAACAAAAAATAGCGTGTCTTACGCTCAGATTTGATAACCCGGTTTTTTGTACCACAGGTAGTCAATCGACAGTTTGCCCGGTACAGCACAAAGATGAACAATAGCCGAAAACACCAGAAAGAATCAGTGAGCAGGCGGCATGGGGCGGGGGTGTCCTAATTGATAACCTTGAACATGATCTACGCCCAGTTCAATGAGTTTTTCCAGCACATCCTGTGATTCAACAAATTCGGCAATGGTTTGTATGCCCATGATATGGCCGATGTGATTGATCGATTCCACCATCGCGAAACCAATTTCATCGGTGACAATATCTTTTACAAACATACCATCAATTTTCAGGTAATCGACTTTAAGATTTTTAAGGTAGGCAAATGAGGAAATGCCGCGACCAAAATCATCCAGCGCGAAACGACAGCCGATGTTGCGTAATACCGATATAAACCGCTGCACCACCACTAGATTGGTGGCCGCTACAGTCTCGGTAATTTCAAAACAAACCATTTCCGGTGACACCGCACTGTGGTGAAGTTTGTTCAGGACAAAACCCAGAAATTCGTCGTCATCCAGCGATTGCCCGGAGATATTGATCGCGAACATGCTGTTAAGGTCACTACGTAATAAACACTTGCCTAACAACTCCAGCGCATGAGTTACCACCCAGCGATCAATCGCTGGCATCAAATGATAACGCTCTGCCGCAGCAATGAATTCGGCGGGGCGGATCATTTTGCCATCATCGTCTTCCATGCGCAGCAGAATTTCATAATGCACATCGTGTTCTGGATTATTCCCCAGGGGCACAATATTTTGGTAGAACAGTTGAAAACGCTTTTCACTCAAGGCATGCCGGATGTGTTGTATCCAGCGCACTTCCACTTCGCGCTGGCGCAAAGCCAGATCTCGTGGCTCATAGGCATGCACACGATTCCGGCCCATTTCTTTGGCTACGTCGCAGGCAGAGTCAGCTACGCGCATAATTTCTGCCAAATCATGCCATTGCGCGGTAATCGGCACGAGACCAATACTCACGCCCACTTCATGGGGTTTGTCTTTCTCCGCATAATTAAAATCACGTACTGCCCGACACAGTGCTTTGGCGTCACGTCGTGCAGTTTCCAAGGACTGGTGTTTGAGAATAATGCCAAATTCATCACTGCCCAATCGTGCCAGACTATCATCATCACCCAGGCATTTTTTCAACAGCCCGGAAATCTTCTTGAGTAGCTGGTCACCCACAGAATGGCCACAAGTATCATTAATTAATTTAAATTGGTCGAGATCCAGATAACATAATACATGGTGTTCATCACTGGTTTGTACGCTGAGTAATGCAGCTTGCAGGCGCTCTTCGAATTGTTGCCGATTGATCAGCCCGGTGAGGGGATCATGCCTGGATTCATATTCCATCCAGCGTTCCATACCGCGCAATTCAGACACATCATTAAATACCAGCACTGCGCCAGTAATTTCGCCGTTAATATCATGCACTGGTGTTGCCGTATCCTGTACCGTAAATTCCCAACCATCCCGCCGCAACAATACTCGACCACCCTGGCAATTCGCACTGCTGCGGTTGCGCAGACAGCGCACTACCAGATCATCCGCGCTTTCCAGGCTATGTTCGTCTACGACATGGTAAACGTCTTTCAATAATTGTCCTTGTGCTTCAGTGCTGCTCCAGCCACTTAACTGCTCGGCAATGGGATTGAGGTATTCCACACGGCCTTCGATATCCACGGTGATCACACCATCGCGAATATGTTCAAACACCTTTTGCATAATAGTGCTTTCATGTAGCCGGTTTTTCAACGAATGATGATGTTCGGTAAAATCATTACCCACACAAACAGCACCCTCAACATTACCTTGGGCATCACGCAGTACAGACACTGACCAGACTACACAAACTTCTTTTTCCTGATCGTCCACCCAACGATGGTCTAACAAGGTTTGTTGGTCCAGTTGATGCGGATTTTCCAGCAACAAAGTACGAATAAAGTCTGGCAATAAATCAGTATCATCCTTTTCACCAAACAGCCGCTGACCACGCCGGTTGGCAAAAATCACTTCACCCACCGCATTCAACTTGAGCATAATACTTGCTGCGGTTGCTACCAACTCCTGTGCATGCCGCACGTCTGTTTCATTTATTTTTTTGCGGTGTTCGCAGAAGACAAATAATTTTCCCGATACCAAGCCACGATCAAATAGGGGGGCGAGCATAAAATCAATATTAATCAGCATGCCGTCTTTGCGATGGATATTCGCATCGACATTAAGATGAGGACAGCTAATGGTTTTTAATGCCGTGCATGGCGAACCGGAGCCCAAGGCAGAAAGATTGCCGAGAGAAAATTTACCGAGGGAAAAAAAGTTTTCACCAATAATATCAGCTGTCTTCCAGCCAAGTATGCGCTCGGCTTCCGAGTTGACACTTAACACACAGCCCTGCTGATCGAGAGCTACGATTCCTTCACCTGGCTCAACAGCGGTGCCAGGTAACTCCTTTTGCGTAATACCTTTGACGAGATTTAGCATCGTCTGCAAATAACCTCCCCTTCCCAAGGTGGCATCGATATAAAATCGAGGCAATAATTTTATTTTTCTGCAAAACCCGGTCGGTCCCGGCGGGGATTACCGCCATACAATTTGGGAAGTGTGACACCTGGATATTTGTAAGTACGAATACTCGCAGCACCAAGCGGAAAACCATGGGTTTACCGACCGCACCGGCATCTAAGCATAAAACAGTAGTATTGCCAATGGCTTATGGGGAAATCAGGTGTTTTTTCTGGCAGCAATGCGCATGCGTAAAGCATTGAGTTTGATGAAACCTTCGGCATCCTGCTGATTGTAGGCACCCTCGTCATCTTCGAAAGTAGCGATGTTGACATCGAACAGACTGTCCGTGGAGGACTCGCGACCTTCGACAATAACATTGCCTTTGTACAGTTTGAGTCGCACCCGACCATTGACGGTCACCTGGGAGACATCAATCATTTCCTGCAACATCCTGCGCTCCGGTGCCCACCAGTAACCGTTATAAATCAGCGTGGCATAACGCGGCATAAGCTCATCTTTCAGGTGTGCCACTTCACGATCCAGCGTAATGGACTCCATGGCGCGATGGGCTTTGAGCATCACCGTGCCTGCTGGTGTCTCGTAACAGCCGCGTGATTTCATACCCACATAACGGTTTTCCACAATATCGTCACGGCCAATACCGTTGGCACCCGCCACTTTATTAAGGTGCTCCATTACTTGCGCAGGGCTCATGGTCTGCCCATCGATGGCAACAATGTCGCCTTTTTCAAAATTCAACTCGATGACAGTTGCCACATCCGGTGCATTTTCCGGTGATACAGTCCAGCGCCACATATCATCTTCCGGGCCAGCCCAGGGGTCTTCCAGCACGCCGCCTTCATAGGAAATATGCAACAGGTTGGCATCCATGGAATAAGGGGATTTTTTGCCACGTTTCTGCTCCACGGGAATGCTGTGTGCCTTGGCATAGGCCATGAGTTTTTCGCGTGAATTGAGATCCCATTCGCGCCAGGGGGCGATAACCTGCACATCCGGTTTGAGACCGTAATAACCCAGCTCGAAACGCACCTGATCATTGCCCTTGCCGGTAGCACCATGCGACACCGCATCAGCACCGGTTTCATTGGCAATTTCGATCTGGCGTTTGGAAATCAGCGGCCGTGCGATGGAGGTGCCCAGCAAATATTCGCCTTCGTAAATCGCGTTGGCGCGAAACATGGGAAACACAAAATCTCGCGCATATTCCTCACGCAGATCATCAACATAAATTTCTTTGACCCCCGCTGCTTGTGCCTTGGCCCGTGCCGGTTCGACTTCTTCGCCCTGACCAATATCGGCGGTGAAGGTGACCACCTCGCAGTCATATTCATCCTGCAACCATTTAAGAATGATGGAGGTGTCCAAACCACCGGAATAAGCGAGTACGACTTTGTTGACATTGACTTTCGACATGATGTGTTACTTTCTCTCAGGAAACTCTTGGGGGATAAAGCGAATTGTCCACCATCACCGCCCTATAAGGCAAATAGCAACGTATCTGGCAGCCCGTTCCTCAGGAACGGGCACGAAATAATTTGGACATTCTGAGCTGTCCTTTTACGCCTGATCGAACAATCTCAATCGTTGCGTAGACTCACTATGCGCCTTTTGAGATCGTTCGATCAGAAGCAAAATCCAGCGTCATAATTGTTCAAATTATTCCGTGTCCATTCCTTAGACTCCCTCGCAGCTCGCGTCACGCCTGGCGGTTATTGCACCGAACTGGTTTTTCGCGTTCAGGCTATGCCCATTTGCAGACAGTGAAACCGTATCGACAAGCGGCCATTCAATAACCCAGTTATTTCCTGCCTTGCGCCATGTCCCTTTGAATGGCCCACCAACAACGGAGGAGTCAGGTCGCATGTCAACGGTAAAACCATTGCCCCATAGCCAGCGGCCTACCAGATTCATCGCTGCACCGGACTTGCGCGTAGCGATGATAGGCGCACCGTAGTTATTGGTGCCGCTAAGCACACTGCCGCCTGCCGACAAGGTCATCGTATCGACAAAGGATGGCCAGATGATCGTGTAATGGCCACTGGCAGCATCAACCACCTTCCAGGTTCCAACAAACGGTCCGTTACGCACGGTACCGTCAGCATCAACCACAATATAAGCGTCGTTGGACCAGTTCCAGCAGCCAGATAAACTGTTTACCTGGTTGGTGGTCTCATGCTGGAGTTCAATGGCTGGCATAGTATTATTGTGATGCGTTGCTGCAATTGGTTGCGAGATAGCCTCCTCAGCGTTTATGGGATACTGAGAACGGGGCTGATAAAATTGATAACCCGCCCACAAGACAAGTCCAGGAATCAATGCCAGCAATAATATCTTGCTTATAAAGCGGGTTTTGGTTGTGTCGGATGTCTGGGCGGTGACGGGCTCACTGATCGCTGCATTGGTTGGCAAACCGGCCGCATCGCTCTCCGGTGCTTTCGCTGTTATTTGCGTAAAAAGTGTTTCTTCATCCACACCCAATACATCAATGATTGCCCTGGCCGTACCTTTGCTCACTGTTTCCCAGTTACCGTCCTCCATTGCCTCGATAAACTGGACTGGCAATGCCGCTTTTTCTGCCAATTGCCCCCGGGTCAGCGCGCATTGTTGCCGCGTCGTCAGCATTGCCCCGTGTTTCAGGTGCAAACGGTTTTCCGTCAATAACAGATTCCCCGTGCGTCGCCCCGCACCTTCCTGGCCATCGTAAAAATCCTGGTGTTCGACCAGCTCCCGCCACGGCAATACAGTTCCGTTTTCTGCCTGGGTGAAATGACAAAAACTCTTGATCGCCCGAGCCGTATGATGCCCCCAGAGGTTGCTTGTACCTCCTTCAACAATTTTTTTGGCGTCGTAATAAACACTATGAGCACCTGTCTGGCCGCTGGCGACAAAATGACTGGGCCGCATCTGAAACATCCCAAAAACCTGTATGACACGCTGAGCATCCACAGCGTAATAACCTGCGGCTCCGCCATTATCGGCAGTATTGTGGTTGATATTGACCGAATCCGTCATGAGGTTTTTTGTTGCTTATTATTACTTATTATTAAAAAACAAACTGTTATGGATAATTATCTTCAGCCCGGAAAGAATGATGACTCACACTGAAAGCAACATTTTTTTACTGATCTTAAGGGAGAATTACCATGGCTATTAAATCATATTTTCATGCACTACTGCTTGTGTTCATATCAATATCTCTGTTGGCGTGCGGTGGCAGCAGTGGAAATAATGATGATCCTGGGCCCGTGCAACAAGGGCAGTTTATCGACAGTATCGTCATCGGATTGCGTTATGAAACACTGAGTGTTTCCGGTTTCACCGATGCACAGGGACAATTCAATTACCGGGCAGGTGAAATCGTCCGCTTCTTTGTCGGTGACGTATTTCTCGGTGAGGCCGTCGGTCAGGTGATTATCACCCCCATCGAACTGGTCGCTGGCGCAACGGATGAGAACAACACCCAGGTGTTGAATATCGTGATGTTTCTACAATCCATCGATGACGACGGCGATGAATCCAACGGTATCAAAATCACCAATGTCGCGAACAATGCAGCGGCCGGACAATCCGTTGACTTTACACTTGCCGAAGGCGTGTTCGAAACCAACGGAGCCATTCAGGTTTTGCTCAGCACCATTACCAGCAGCAATGGTGAGGCACGCCCCATGGTGAGTCGCACCCAGGCAAGAGACACCTTTCGTAATAATCTGCTTGGGCTGCTTGCCGGAAAATATCAGGGCAGCTTTGCTGGTGATGACGCCGGCACCTGGAGCGTAACCATTGATACCGATGGTAACATCACAGGCGTCAGCGTATCGGACGTCTATGGTTCCGACACCGTGTCCGGCAGTGTTGGCAGCAGCGGGCAGGGGAACATGGACGGCACTGTTGGTGGCAGTACCTTTTCGGGCAATTTCAACCGTAATGGAACCGTGAGTGGTACCTGGAGCGATGGTGAGGATTCCGGCACATTTACGGGTAATCGTATTTCATCAACCCCTCCGCCTGCGGGTGGTGATTCTGGCAGTCTCAGTATTGCCGGAGCTGATTCCAGTGTTGTTGGCATGTCTTTCACGCCAAATCTTGAACCGGCGGTCATCGATTTCAATACAGGAAATGTCGCGGTGTCTTGGGCGCAGCAGATTTTCACCGACTCTGAGTTTGAATCCCGCCAAATGTTATTCACTTTTAATAAAAACGACGGTAGCCTGCAAAGCATCGGTTATTTGCGACTAACCGGCACCAGTCCAACCAATCCGACTTCTTCTTACAGCTATCAGTTGGACTGTGAGTTTGCTGCACCGGCTTGTGCCTCGATCACTCTGGATATCGGTCAAGGGCAAGTAACGTTCAGCACTACCTCATTGATCGCCGACAACGAAACCGACGCGACAGACGCTATTATATTAAATGGCACATTGCGCTGGTAATACGCTATTAATAGCCAGAACAGTGTGGGACCGTGCATCCGGTCTCACGCTATGGCTTTTTTATTTTCATTGGGCTTTGCCCACAAACGATACAAACAACCAACGGCAATAACAAACCATAAAGCCACCCAGAGAAACTCCGGCAGGCCAGTTAACTGCGCCAAGCTGGCACCATCACCAAGGTCACGGCCATCCAGTAAATACAATGGACTGCGGATGGCGTCCAGCATGACAAAAATACCGACTAACTGAATGAAAAATTTGACACTGAACCATAAGGATTTGACTAACGGCAGGACATACATCAGCAATAGAATCAGCAGAATAATAATCGTTGAGATATCGCGCGCCCATAACAGCAATGTTGCACCCAGCATCAGTAGCATTATTCCAACCATGAGCTTTGCATTTTTTTGGGAGAGGCTATCCGCAACACTGTATATAAGTAGCCCCCACAGCGCGCTGCCTGCATAACCTGAAAAACTGATTAAAAAACGTAAGCCACCACTGGTGGTACATACGCCGGAGCCGTCAAAAGACAAAGTGATGTTGCGAATCGAACCACCCGTCAACAGCGCCGCAAGCCCATGGCTTATTTCGTGGAAAAAAGTTTCGCTCCACAAAAAAGGTAAATTGATGAATGGCAAATAATCAATAATAAAAGCGGTAATTATAAAAAGGGTGAGTTGCTGTCGAGATGTGAGTGTCATAGTACTTTTGACAAGAATCAGGCTCCAATGAGCCCGGCCAGCAATAAACCGACGACGATATAAATACTGCCTTCAATGGCACCGACAGCAATATTACCCTGTTCGCCGACTTCTTCTCCGATATTAATGCGAGGCAATACACCATGACGAATCACAATGGCAATCAAGGTTAATAAAACAAACAAAACCAATGCAACAGCAAACCACAGCACAAAAACAAACAGGAAGGCATCGGCTTCATATTCCACCGCAGTGAAGGCTGCGCTTACAGCGATGGCAATACCGATTCGGTAAGCACTGAAACGAAGTGCTAGAGCGACATTATCTTCTTCAATGGCATGGTGCAGCTGTTTTCCCTTATGGCTATGGCGTTTTTCATATACTTTGACACGGTACAATGTTGCCAGCGCCATAATGATTTGTGAGGCAATAAAACTGATGACTACTGCAAAAATGGCCATTGTCATATCGCCATCGACCCAGACCATGGCCCCTTTGATAATAATGGCCGTTGCAATCATATTGCAGGCATCAATGATGCTGGCAGACATATTGCCTTTCATGATTTGATCGTGAATTGATAATCCAGGAAAGGAGATACGATCAAACGCAATACGTGTTATCCACATAAGCGTTATGCCAATAATGCCAAACAGAACCACCGTCAATGCTTCATTGGTCAGGTTATAACCGGCCTCACCGGAAACAACACCCATCAGCATAATGCTAACCGCTACCATAGCGCCTGCCAACGAGATGCCAAACGCTTTGTTGTCATTATGTGAAATTTCTTTTGTGGCGGAGACGTTACCAACCAGACCGGCGAAAAAACGCATCGCACTTAATAATGCCACGGCAATCAGGAAATCTACCAAATAATAGGATGCCAAGCCTATGTCTACACCTATACCTACATTAGCAAAGTCCATGAACATTGTTTGTTTCCTTATTTGCCTGAGCGAGAGCTGCGTGAGCCTGAATATGACGAACTTCGACTACTGGAGCCATATGAGCTGTAGCGAGATGAGGATGATTTTGATGAGGACTTTGATGTCGATTTTGATGAAGCCCCGCCAAAACTGGATGAGCGTTTGGCTGTTGTTGCATAACGGGCGTTGGTTGCTGCACTGGGCTTGTTATATCTACTGGGATAGCGTTTGCTTAAATTCTGATTCCGGGCAACATCCGTATTTGAGCCCCAGCGGTTACGACCATAATTTCCGTAATAACTGTAATGGGGACGTGATGACCATGAATCATAGTTATAACGATTCATGCCCATTACATTACTAAACAGGGAGTACATGCCATACCAGGCCCAAAAAGATTGCCCGCTACTGTTTTGAGTCCAACTGCCGTAGGCCGGATTACCGACCAGTGCGTTGGCCTTCTGTGCACTGGCTTGCTGTGATGCAGGCACATTGATGACCGCCAGTTGACCATCAGATAATGCGGCAAGCGTATTGACAACATCTGCTAAGCTGTTATTGAATTCATAAACATCAGCAGCTGAATTAATTAATTGTAATTCTTGTAAACCGCTAGCGGCTGCTTCTGTACTGGTCGGTGTTAAACTGACTGCGGCCAATCGTTCGCTCAGTGTGGTATAGGCTTTACCTTGCGAGGTCGCTTCTTTTTTTAATAACGTAGCAATATCCGCATAATCCGGTTTTTGCTGAATTAATGCGTTGGCATATTTATCAAGCAATAAGGCATTACTTAACTCACCCGCATCCAGCTGGTCTTTTAAATATGCCAGGCTGGATTGCACATCTTTGTGAACACCACGCAACCGTTCTTCAAAGCGGTTTCCGCAGGCTGATAACAAAGCCACTATCAGCAAGAGGCCAACTGAATAAGTCAATATCCTCAATTTATTTGTTTGCATTGTTTACTCCTGTGAAATCAATGCTCTCACATCATCATTGCTGTGCATATTGGTATCCTTGCTGATAGTAATCAATGCCTGTATATCCGGTTTTGCGCGTGCCGACGGGTTGTACACCAGCTCCTGACTGTGACGATCAATGTAGGCTACGGCAATGCCTGCATCATGGGTAATCAGACGTGCAACTATATCACACCAGTCCATGCTGCTTATTTCCACATCGTATCGCCGGTATTCGTCCCCTTCGCTGTTAAACATGTTTTCGATAATGCGCTCCGAACCTGGAGCATCAAAGGCACGCACAATCATTTCAGGGTATGCGCGAATAGGCCGTAGCACAATACTTGCTCCTGCATCTTCAAGTCGTTTACGATTGTTATCTTCAACACATTCGGCCAGGATATTGGCCTTGACGTTTAAATCTTTTAAACGATGCAAAATATCAAATGTGCGCCCATCGGAGTTTTCATCATTTTCATCTTTTGCCAGTACGATAATATCGTCGGCCTGTGCAACACAAACGGCAATCAGGTCTTGTGGGTTGCTGGAACTGCCATTGTAATGCACCACATTGTCGAGCTGGGCAATGAAATCAGGTAAACCCTGTGGGAATTGCCGGGTCAGCAGATAAATGGTTGTCTCTTTATAGTGAGCGGTTGCCCTGAACTGTTGTATCAATCGTTGCAGGTAACGCTCACCAGAATGCGAAGGGGTATTTAAAATAACGATATGCTGGTTCATATCCCAACTCCAATGACCTTTGGTTTTTTGTTCACGCACCGCAAAACGGTAATCAAAATAATCGCCAACCACTTTGGCCAATATAAAAATACCGCCAAGATAAATCAGCAAAACGGTGGCGATACGCCCCTGCGTGGTACTGGCTGATATGTCGCCATAACCCACGGTAGTGGCCGTGGTGAGCGTCAACCAGAGCGCATCCCCTACGCTCAGCCCCTCATAGTGCAGCATAAAACCAATGTGCAAAATGAAAATCCCCACCAATAAAAGACACGAATTCCTGATGGAGCGCAATAAATCATGCTGTGCACCGAGTCTTAGCCTGTCACGTTTTTTTATAAAATAACGTAGAATTAAATGCATAAAGGTGGGTTAATCTGGTGGCTCATTTTTTTGTCGCGCTAACCAGTTCCTCTTTGATTCTTTCACGGATTTTTTCTTTCATATCTGCCGCCAACTGGTAACGTCTAGCTAACATTTCATAATCTTCGGCTGACAGGCTAATGCTCAACCTGGGACGTATGGGCTTTTTTCGTGGCAAGCCGACAATATCACGAATATAGTCTGACGGGCTTAAATTCTGCTCAATGGCCTTAATGCGTACAGTCTTGAATTGCTCCTGCTCCAATTCAAATATCACCTGAACGGCACGAATATTTTTATCTGATTTCGTCCAGGCGCTGGGGATGTTTTTTTTTGCGGTCATATTACGCAAGCCAATATTCTTCTACTTTATTTAATGCCAGATAAGCAATCAGATAAACATCCGTGCGACCGCCATCAAACACTTCAATACGGACTGCATGGCATCGATCATCCGTGACCAATAATTTATAATCAAATCCATCCCAGTCAGCATCGGTTAGTGTTTCACTACGGCAGTCTTTTTTGCTGCGATAGGCTTCGTTGGTGCGCTCCTGAAAATACGAATCACCAACGAAACCGTGTAATTCATTCAATTCCACCTTGGTGCTGCGCTGAATGCGATGATCGGTATTGTCCGGCTCATCAAAAATGGCAACAAACTGATCATGGCCAAAAAGATCAAAGACCTTCTCGGGCAGAACGGATATGGCCAATTCCAGAGGTCGCTCCGGATTTACTGTGCTGACGGATAGCAATACACGTTGATCAGCCCCTTCCAGAATGGAAACCGTTTTGCAGTTTTCGACGGCACTGATGTCATAAAACACCTGTTCAGACACTTTTAATGTCTGCCCGGATATCAGCGTTTGCTCTGAAAACTCCATTTTCAGCATATCCCCTGGCTGTAAATCTTTTGGGGATTCTACAGTACGAGCGGGTGGTGACTTATCGCCACCACCCAATATCGATCTAAACAGCCCCATGGCTAACTCTGCCCTTTCTGTTTTTTCAACCGATCCAGAATCGACGAGCCTGAGCTGCCCGAGTCAACAATACCGGCATTTTTCAGTTTGGCTTGCAGGTCATCACCGCTTTCATCGGAATGCAGCTCCATTGCTGCTGCTGCCTGGTCTTCACGTTTTTGCTGACGTGCCTTGATGCGCTCAAGTGAGTCTGTTGCACTGTTCAACGATGAATTTGAGCCTGAGAATTTAGCCGAAGCCAGATCATTGGCTTTTTGTACTTTTGCCGTTGTTTTAACCACCGACACTTCGCGATCCATGGCTTGAATATTGCGCTCGCTTTGACGGATCATTTTTTTCAGGCTGACGGCCTTGGTGTCGTAACCATCACGTATACCTTGCTGAATAGACAGTTCATGTTCAAACTCAGCAATTTTGGTCGCTATTTCCAATGCCAAATTTTCATCACCCTTGTCCATTGCCTGAATAGCATAGCCTTCATGCTCCTTGATTTTTTCACCAAGGTCTTTTACTTTTCGATCAACGCCCATTTTTTCAGCCATAATCGATGTCAGGCCGGTCTTGGCATCGTTCAGGGCTTTTTTGGAGTCTCGTATTTCCTGTTCCAGGATGCGAATTGATTGTGAATCAACAATAGCCTCACCTACTTCAGTGGCACCACCACGCACGGCAGTCAATAATTTATTAAATATACCCATGGCTTACGCAGCCTCCTTTAAATAATCCGATACTGCTTCAATGGCTTCCAACACATTGTCACTGAGCAGCTCTATTTCATGTAATAACTCGTCAATACTGGCTTTGGGTGACAGCGCACCAAACATAATGTACTGATCGCCAATTTTCGAAAATGCTGATAATGGGATCGAAACATTCATCATCAGCATGGCTTCCACCATGGCGGTACGTTTGTCGGGATCAACCTGCTCATCGCCAAATAAATAACTGATGCACAGTATCTGTCCTTCATCGACGGTCATGTAGATAGGGAATTCTTCCCGGTCTTCCAGTTTGATGCAGGCCACCTTATCGTCGGCATCAAACATTTCAACCGACAGGCTGACGCCATGGGATGTTTGATTATCCGTTAAACCCTTCATCAATTGCTCTAGTTTTTCAGTGCTCATACTTCCTCCGGTATCCAAGAGTGGGACATAATATGTCTCCGAGACATATTATGTCAATCATTTGTCGATAATATATATTCCCTGCTGTTTTTCCCAGTCAGCCTTGTGATACTGATAGGCTGCTTGATTGTTGATTCTATTAACTTTTATATTTTCCAGTCGATCAAAAAAGTGTTGATTGAACTCAAATGCCGCCAATAAAACACCTCGCGTAGACCAGCCATCGTTTACCTCCAGGTGATCTTTTTGTGCCAGCCGTGCTCTGGCGGACACACCGTTTTTAGTGGCAATGGTCCAGCCCCACTCACCAAAACTGGGCACATTATGATGATACTGCTCCACATGCATAAAGCCTGCATAGTGCACTGTTTTGCCAATAGATAAAAAGGTATTTTTAGCGTGATAAGGTGAGGTGGATTGCACCACCATAGCACCATCACCGGTCAATAGTGTTTTAAGTTTGGCGTAAAATCGTGCGGAATATAATTTGTTCAGGTCCGGGTGGCTGGGATCGGGTAAGTCCACGATGATGACATCATACAAACGTTGCTGCTGAATCAGTTCATCCACCTTTAGAAAAGCATCGCCAAAATGCGTCTGAACCCGTGGGTCACTGAAAGCATGCTGGTTTAAATCCAGCAAGGCCTGATTGATGACCTTTCCTTTCTCGATACGGGGAGTGGTAAAAAATTCAACAATAGCCGCATCAATATCGATCAGGTCAACCGATTGTGGTTGCCAACGCAACACATCACGTAGTGCCAGGCCATCTCCTCCCCCAATGATTAAAATATTGTCATGACGGGCGGAGGCATGCATGACCGGTGCGACTAACATCGCGTGGTAAATAATTTCGTCGTTACTGGCGAATTGTGAACGGCCATTAATGAACATTGAAACGATTTTTGGTTTGGCCGGGTCCATAACGCGTTCAGTAATGGTAACGTGCTGGTATTCGGTGTTATAACTGAAAATGACGCTATCTTTGTAGAGCAAGTCCTCCATGGCGTTATCCCAATCAATACCATTGATTGCAATCGTTGTAACAACTCCGGCCACCAGAAGATGCGCACTGATCACCCACACCCCAAAACGGATGCGCTTTCGATACATGCTGTAAAACAGTAAGCCCATCAGCAAATTAACGCTGGCGGTGATTACCGCAGCAGTAGTGGGCGGCAGACTCAGCATAAAGAAAACCCAAATTCCCGCGCCTATGCCTGCCCCAATGTAATCTGCACCATAGACCGAACCAGCATTATGCTCAACGCGCTCACCATAAAGCGTTTCCCGGATACTGGCGATTAACGGGATCTCCATACCAATGAAAAACCCTAAAATAAAACCAACCACATAAGGCATAACAGAAGCTATTTTATGCGCCCAAAGAATCATGCCGCCACGAGGAATTAAATCAGGAGGTAATAAAAACGTTTCCATCAGGATTTGCGGCAATATATTTGCCAGCGCGGTTGTCGTGGCCAATATCAAAACCGAACTGACGCCAATTAATGCCACACTGACTTCCAACCAGACAAAGGCACTAAAATAAGATTTAAAAATGCGCGCAGCAAAGGCACCCAGCCCCATTGCAACGATCATCACGCCAATCATGGCAAAAATGACCTGTTCAACCGCGCCTAAAATACGCCCGGCATAATGCGACAATAAATATTCATAAATAAGTCCACAGCCCGCCAAAATACCCATAATGGCGAACAGCACGAAGTCATGTTGACGCAATGACAATTTTGATGAAAACTGACTCATTTTTAGTTCTGTTATTCCGTTTGTTTTGTTAATTACGTGCTGGGTTTTCAGTCTTCACAAAATACAGCCCCTCGCAGCAAGCTACGGAGACCCGAATAATTGATATCTCATTATTTTTATGATCCGTGAGGACGATTCGAAAAAATTAATTACATAAGTAAACATTTAACCTTTTCTTTTTTTCAAAAAAACACCAAATAATCTGTCGAAATACTTTACAATCCTCCCTGTTATTTATGCAACTTGTTATTAACATATATTGCTACTTTTTGTTGCAGGGGAATTTTTTAAACTCAACCACTATGCTCTGAAAGTGCATAGGTTGCGGCTGGACTGAAAGTCCTAAATCCAACTATTCAAGAATCATGTTTCCATCATTCTTATTCGAAGGATTTCGATGATGCTCCAGATATTCCTGAACCATTTCATCCGTAATATTCCCGGTCGACCAGCCTCCG
>WFQM01000044.1 GCA_015487095.1 Gammaproteobacteria bacterium
ACTAATGGTGTCACCAATATTATTGCCAATGGCGGGAAAAATATTGCTATGCCAACGGGCTATGAATATCACGAGTTGTTTGTGGCCTCACAAATGAATGCGCCGCGTAGTGGTCGTTGCAGTGTGTTTGGCCCCCTGTGTCATCCTGGCGATATCCTTTTCAAGCTAAAAGAACTGCCTGCCGTTAACGCGGGAGATATTTTGGCGATCATGGATGCCGGTGCTTATTTTGTGCCGAACCAGATGAATTTTTCCAATCCGCGGCCTTCGGCGGTCATGTTGCAGGGAGGCAAGGCGGAATTGATTCGTGAGCGGGAAAGTTTCGAGGACATCATTTCCCTGGATCAGTTACAAACTGAAGCCGGTCATGGTGACTCTGCGGTGGTCAATCAATGATTTGCAGAGCGGATTGACGTGGAAGACCTGTTATTTCTTACCCATCGTATTCCCTATCCACCCAATAAGGGCGATAAAATTCGTTCGTTTAATCTGCTCAAACAGCTGGTCAAAGATTATCGGGTGCATCTCGGCACGTTTATTGACGACCCTGTTGACTGGCAATATGTGGCCGAACTGGACAAACTTTGCGGGCAGACTTGTTATGAGGGGCTGAATCCACTTTTTGCCAAGTTGCGCAGTACCCGGGGGTTTCTCACGGGTGAGGCGCTGACGGTGCCTTACTACCAGAATGCGCGCATGCGCAAATGGGTGGATGCTACCCTGCGTGAACATGCCATAAAAAGGGTGCTGGTTTTTTCTTCGGCCATGTGTCAGTACCTGCTACAGGACAGCGCCAGTCATACCCGGCGTGTGGTCGATTTTGTCGATATCGATTCCGATAAATGGCAACAATACAGTGAGTCGTTAAAATGGCCCATGAGCTGGTTGTACAGGCGTGAAAGTAAAACTCTGCTGACATTTGAACGCCGTGTGGCCAGTCAGTTTGATGCCTCAATCTTTGTATCACAGGCTGAATCGGACATGTTTAAAAAACTGGCACCGGAAAGTGCCTCCCGGGTGGGTTATATCGAAAACGGCGTTGATGCCGACTATTTTTCTCAAAGCCACAATCTGCAAAACCCATATGCACCAGAAGAGCGGGTATTGGTGTTTACAGGGGCAATGGATTATTGGGCCAATGCCGATGCTGTTGTGTGGTTTACACAAACGGTGTTCCCAAAGATTCTTCAGCAGGTGCCTGATGCACGGTTTTATATTGTCGGAGGACGCCCCGGCGAGGGGGTAAAAAAACTGAGTGCGGGAGCGGGTGTTCATGTAACAGGCTCTGTAAAGGATATTCGCCCATATCTGGCTCACGCACAGGCCGCCGTTGCCCCGTTAAGAATCGCGCGAGGTGTGCAAAACAAGGTACTGGAGGCAATGGCCATGGAAAAACCCGTGCTGGCAACTTCGGCGGCACTGGACGGTATTGTGGGTTGTCCGGCGCTGGAAACACTGAGAGCTGATAAGCCAGAAGAGATGGTAAACAAGGCCGTCGAATTATTGACCTCAGACAGTGGTGAGGGATTAGGCAAAGCGGGCCGTTCCTGCATTACTGAACATTACGACTGGGCTCGTAATCTCAGCCGAATAGAACAGTTGTTGGAAAATTCCGGCGATACCGGTACGGGGGCGGAAAACCAATGAGTGCTACGAATCCGCTAACGCAGGAAGCCACAAAAAATGCCGACGACGATATAGTCTCGACAGAAACGCCTGTTGTGGATACGAATGCCCAGCGCACCAATTATCATTGGCGATATGCGCTGATATCTTTCGCTTTGCTTTGGCTGGTGGCGCTGGTTCTGTATTGGGAGACCGCTGCCTCTATTGTGGCGATCTGGATACGCTCGGAAACCTATGCTCACGGCTTTCTGATAGTGCCCATCAGTGTTTACCTTGTGTGGCAACGCCGGAAACAGTTACGCCAGATGGTACCTGTGCCAAACCTGATGGCATTGCCGGTATTGGCGGTTTCTCTCTTGTTATGGTTAGCGGCGTGGGTTGCAGATGTTCAGCTCATACAGCAACTGGTTTTTGTCAGTCTCATCCCTATTTTGGTCGTGTTGCTGTTTGGCAGTGCTGTGGCAAGAGCAATGATGTTTCCCCTTGGTTATTTGATTTTTGCAGTACCCTTTGGTGAGTTTCTGGTTGCACCATTACAGGATCAAACCGCATGGTTTGCTGTGCAGGCGCTGATATTGAGTGGGATACCGGTCTATTGGGAAGGGCTGTACCTTACTATTCCCGGTGGGAGTTTTGTGGTGGCCGAAGGTTGTAGCGGTATTCGTTATCTGATTGCCTCCATTGCGCTCAGCAGCATTTATGCCTACATGACTTATCGCAGTTACTGGAAACGCGCGGGCTTTATTTTATTGGGTATCATCGTTCCTATTGTTGCCAATGGTATACGTGCCTACGGCATTGTGATGATCGCCTATCTCAGCGATATGCGTATTGCCACCGGGGTGGATCATATTCTCTACGGCTGGGTTTTTTTCGGCATTGTTATGATATTGCTTTTCTGGTTTGGGTCTTTTTGGCGTGAGGAACCCATTGATGATTCCAGTGCCCTGAAAAAACCACAAGCTGGCACCGTTGTACCGCCAGCAAATAATTATCAAATGATAATTGCGTCCACTTTCGCTATTATTTTTCTTGCCAGTGGCACTTACGCTAGCAGCTTGTTGAACGCTTCATCCGCTGTCACGGGGCAGGAAGTGCGTCTGGAGCTGCCAAAATCATCGGGTGTATGGACGGGGCCAATTGCCAGCGACGATGCTTGGCAACCCAGTTATAGCGGTGCAGACAAGACTGTTTACCGGCAATATCAAAATCAGACTGGAACGGTTTATTTTTATGTCGCTTACTACGGAAACCAGGACAATGGCAAGGAACTGGTTGGCTCTCTTAACCGGGTGTATGACCAGGAACAGTGGCGGCGTGTACAGGATAATAGTGTTTCCGTCACCATGCCATCTGGAAAAAGTGTTGCTGTCGCAGAAACGGATATTCGCTCTGCGGATAAACGTCGCATAGTCTGGCACTGGTACAATATCAATGGTGCTGTTACGGCTAATCGTGTGGTGGCTAAAATGCTGGAGTCATGGGAACGTCTGAGAAATCACAAGGTTGATGCGATGTTAGTGGTGGTTGCAAGGGACTACACGATAGACCCACAAGAAGCGCGTAATGACTTAAGAAATTTTCTTGAGAATGTAGGAGCTGATATTGTTGTGCTAAACGAGAATGTCGGCACCGCAAAAATCAGCATTGTTGCGCCGGATCAACAATGACAAAATCGTTTTCTGTCAACATCGAAGAAACCAGCGAAGAAATGAAGGCTCAGCATACTTTGGCTATACGAGTCCCTCTTATTGTGCATATTATTTTTCGTCTGGATGTGGGCGGGTTGGAAAATGGTCTTGTCAATCTGATCAACCGGACACCTCCCGGGCGTTATCGGCACGCGGTGATCTGCCTCACCGAATATACTCATTTTAAACAACGTATTCTTAGTGACGATGTGCCGTTTTTTGCGTTGCACAAGCGTGAAGGCATCGATTACAAAATGTACCTTGATTTATGGAAATTACTGCGAAAATTACGTCCTGATATTGTTCACACCCGAAATTTGGCGGCGATGGAAGGACTGGCTCCCGCGTTGTTGGCGGGTGTACGCTGCCGTGTTCATGGAGAACATGGTCGGGAAATGGACCTCAATAGCAGTGAGTGGAAATACGCATTGTTACGGCGACTTTTTCGTCCGCTGGTGCATAAATACATCCCGCTTTCCCAGGATCTTGAAAGCTGGCTGCGTGATAGCATCGGAGTACCGGACAAAAAAATGGCGCAGATATATAATGGCGTTTCGTTGGACACATTTTCTCCTGCTGTGCCTGTACGCGAAAATCTTCCGCTGGAAAATTTTGCCACGGCTGATTGTCTGGTCATCGGTACGGTCGGGCGGTTGGCGGCGATCAAGGATCAGGTTAACTTGGCCCGCGCCTTTGTGAAGCTACTTGATGTTGTGCCCGATGGACGAAAAAAACTGCGTCTGGCTATTATCGGAGATGGCCCCTTGAAGGCGGAAGTATCAGACATTCTGGAAAAAGCCAATGCTGCCGATCTGGCCTGGTTGCCCGGTTCGCTGGATAATATCCCCCAGCTCATGCGGTGTTTCGATGTGTTTGTTCTGCCATCGAAATCAGAGGGTATTTCCAACACGATTCTGGAAGCCATGGCTAGCGGGCTCCCGGTAGTGGCGACCCGTGTTGGCGGGAACCCTGAACTGGTGGAAGAGGGAATAACAGGAGAACTGGTGCCAGCGGAAAACCCTGCGGCATTGGCAAAGGTGCTACAGAGCTATGTTGATGACAAAACCAAACAACAAAAGCAGGGACGTGCGGGACGAGCGCGTGTGGAGCAACAGTTTTCTATCGAAAATATGGTGAACGAATATCTCACTGTTTATAGCGACCTGCTGGCCGCAAAACATTGAATGCCGTTATTTAATATAATCGTAAGGAATGGAACACAATAACTTATATAAGTTATTGTGTTCCATTCCTAACTACTCAGCTTGGCTTTTAGAGGTGTGTAGCACTATCAAACCAAGTGTTGTAAACGCAAAGGGCACAGAGACGCAGAGTGCGCAGAGAAAAAATTAAAAAACTCTGCGTACTCTGCGTACTCTGCGTACTCTGCGTACTCTGCGACCTCTGTGTTAAATACCCGGTGATTTTTAAAAGCAACGTGTTTTTGGCGTTTAATTCACATTTAAAATAATGTTATTTAAAATAATAAAGGGTTAACGGACAGTTATTGTGTGTGGGCTAACAGGCATTTTTGACACGCGTTCAAAGCGCGAAGTGGATCGGGGTTTACTGGTTCGTATGAATGAATCACTGTTTCATCGCGGGCCGGATGAAGGAGGCATTCATACTGCGCCGGGCTTAGGTCTGGGGCATCGTCGCCTGTCCATTATTGATCGCTCCGGCGGGCAGCAGCCTCTGTTTAATGAAGATGGGTCGGTGGTTGTGGTGTTCAACGGTGAAATTTACAATTTTGCCGAACTGGCAAAAGAGCTGCGCCAGAAAGGACACACATTCCGTACACATTCCGATACCGAAGTGATCGTGCATGCCTGGGAAGAATGGGGAGAAGCGTGTGTTGACCGCTTTCGTGGCATGTTTGTTTTTGCGATATGGGACAGTAAGCAGGAACAATTGTTTATTGCGCGAGACCGCTTAGGCATCAAACCGCTGTATTATTCAATGCTGCCCAATGGGCACTTCATTTTCGGTTCGGAATTGAAAGCGCTTTTACAGCACCCTGATTTTCCTCGCGATATCGAACCAACGGCGGTTGAAGATTATTTTGCTTACGGGTATGTCCCCGAACCTAAAACCATACTTTCCCACGCACACAAATTATCACCCGGATACACGTTGTCCGTCAGCCGGAATGGGCGTGCGCCCGTTTGCAAACAGTATTGGGACGTGCCCTTCGCGGCATTACCAAAACATGAGGAAGAGGAATACGCCAAAGAATTGGCTGATCGCATGACCGAGGCGGTGAAGATTCGCATGATCGCCGAGGTACCACTGGGGGCATTTCTTTCCGGCGGGCTGGACTCCAGCGCGGTGGTGGCGATGATGGCGGGCTTGTCCGGTGACCCGGTCAACACCTGTTCAATTGCCTTTGCTGATCCGCGTTATGACGAATCCGGTTATGCCAACGAAGTCGCGAAGCAATACAATACGCAACATACCGTCTGGCAAGTGGACAGCGATGATTTTGATCTGATTGATCGTCTGGCCATGTTGTACGATGAACCGTATGCAGACAGCTCCGCTATTCCCACTTACCGGGTGTGTGAGCTGGCCAAGAAAAAGGTCACGGTGGCACTCTCCGGTGATGGTGGTGATGAAATCCTGGCAGGGTACCGACGTTATCAATGGTTTATGCGCGAGCAGAATCTCCGTGACGTATTCCCTCAGGGTTTTCGCAGTCTGGTGTTTGGCGGTTTAGGCAAAATTTATCCCAAGGCACTTTGGGCTCCCCGGGTTTTTCGTGCCAAGGCATTGTTTCAGTCGCTGGCAAAAACGCCCGTCGAAAGTTACTTCGATATTTCCTGCGTGCTGAAAGACTCCCTGCGTCAGCAGCTCTTTTCACCCTCATTCCGATCAGAGCTTCAGGGTTATCATGCGCTTGACGTATTAAAAGGACACGATAAAAATTCACCCGCGGAGCATCCCTTATCGAGGATGCAATATCTGGATATGAAGACCTATCTTCCCGGTGATATTCTGACCAAGGTGGATCGTGCGAGCATGGCGCATGCCCTGGAAGTGCGGGTACCATTACTGGACCACAAGGTGGTGGAGTGGACATCGGGTCTGTCACCGGATTTGAAGCTGCGGGGCAGTGACGGAAAATATCTGTTCAAGAAGGCCATGGCACCTCACTTGTCGCAGGATCTCATGTATCGAAAAAAACAGGGTTTTGCCGTCCCTATCGCACAATGGTTTCGCGGCCCGTTGCGCGAACGGGTGCGGGAGTCCGTGTTGAGTGACTGTCTGCTGGATACCGGTATATTTGATCGTCGTTTCCTGACCCGTTTGATTGATGATCACCAATCGGGTGTGCAGGACCACAGTGCGGCTCTGTGGTCGTTGTTTATGTACGAGTCATTTCAACGTCAGGTTTTGGGCAGTCAATGAAAATATTACACGTACTGGATCATTCCATCCCGCTTCACAGTGGGTACACTTTTCGTACAGCGGCGATTTTGCGTCAGCAGCATGCCATGGGCTGGGAAACATTCCACCTCACCAGCCCAAAGCATTATCTGGATGCACCGGCGGAAGAGGATATCGACGGGTTGCATTTTTATCGCACACCCCCGGTTTCAGGTTGGTTGGCCAAATTACCCATTCTTAATCAGTTGGCAATTATTCCGGCGCTCACCTGTCGGCTGGAGAAAGTGTTGGCTGAGGTAAAGCCGGATATCCTGCATGCACACTCCCCGGCATTAAACGGTATTGCCGCGTTACGGGCGGGGCGTCGTTTAGGGATTCCGGTGGTTTATGAGGTGCGTGCGTTTTGGGAGGATGCCGCCGTTGACCATGGTACCTCCAGTGAGGGTGGTCTCCGCTATCGTTTGACGCGCGCCATGGAAACCTATGTGTTGCGGCGTGCCAATGCTGTTACGACTATTTGTGAAGGTTTACGAGGCGATATCGCCAATCGGGGAGTTGCAGAAGATCGTATTACGGTAATTCCCAATGCGGTGGATGCGGAAAAATTTGAAGTGGGTGGTGTGGCGGACCCTGCACTGTTGAGTGAACTCGGGCTTGAGGGAAAACAGGTGCTGGGTTTTATCGGTTCCTTTTATGCGTATGAAGGGCTTCCGTTGTTGGTGGAAGCCATGCCCAAAATATTGAAAACAAATCCAGATGTGCGCCTGCTGCTGGTGGGGGGTGGGCCACAGGATGAATTGTTGCATCAACAGGTGAAGGATTTGGGGCTGGGTCAGCAGGTTATCTTCACCGGTCGGGTTCCCCATGATCAGGTGCAGCGCTATTACAATCTGGTGGATATTTTTGTTTACCCACGTCTTTCCATGCGCCTGACAGATCTGGTTACGCCACTAAAACCGCTGGAAGCGATGGCGCAGGGACGTGTTGTATTGGCGTCCGATGTCGGGGGGCACAAAGAGTTGATTGTCGATGGGAAAACGGGGTGTCTGTTTCGCGCAGGTGACGCCGGTGCGCTTGCCGATGCTGCCATTGAATTGTTTGATAAACGCGAACATTGGGCTGATTTACGGAAGGCCGGGCGCGAATTTGTGGACCAGGAACGGAACTGGCCTGTCAGTGTAGCGCGCTATCGTGATGTTTACGCCACGGCGATGGC
>WFQM01000045.1 GCA_015487095.1 Gammaproteobacteria bacterium
CAGGATGGTCTGAACCGTGAGCGCCACGATCTTTTCGGCGACAAGAATCCTGATGAAGAGGAGTCTCGTCTCTCTGTAATACTTGAGGCCGCAGAAAAGAATCTCAATGCTGCCCATCAGGCGCTTAATACCGCAATTCAGGAACACGGTAAGTTAAAACACAGTATTGAAAACCTGGAAAAATCGCTGGCTGTGCGGACCACCCAGTTACAAGAGCGTGAAGGGACATTTCTCACCCGGCTTGGCGTGTCCGGCTTTGTGGATGAAGCACGTTATGTCGCAGCATGTCTGCCTGAAGATGAGCGTAAACAGCTGATAGAACAAGCCCAGACCCTCACTAATGAACAAACAGAACTAACATCGAAAGCACATGATAAAAAGACCCAGCTAGAAACTGAACGACAGAAGAAAATTACGGATCAAGCACGTGAGGAAATTGATTTAAAGCTGGCCGGGTTTATCGCCAACCAAAAAGACCTCCAGCAAGAGGTTGGTGGTATTAGTCAGAAGCTAAAAGATAACGATAACCTGAAGCTAACGCAGCAGGAACGAGGCAAAGCTATTGACGCACAAAAACGCGAGTCTTTACGATGGGACCTGTTACACGAGCTGATTGGTTCGGCTGACGGTAAGAAGTTTCGAAACTTTGCCCAGGGCCTGACATTCGAAATGATGGTTGGTCACGCCAATCGGCAACTACAGAAAATGTCTGAACGCTACCTTCTTATTCGGGATGAAGCACAGCCTCTGGAACTCAATGTAGTCGATAACTATCAGGCCGGTGAAATTCGCTCCACCAGGAACTTGTCGGGCGGTGAAAGTTTTATTGTCAGTCTTTCCCTGGCGCTGGGCCTGTCACACATGGCCAGTAAAAACGTCCGCGTTGATTCACTGTTCCTGGATGAAGGCTTTGGCACACTGGATGAGGAAGCGTTGGAAACAGCATTGGAGACTCTGGCTGGATTACAACAGGACGGCAAACTGATTGGCGTTATATCGCACGTACCCGCTCTTAAAGAACGCATCAGTACTCAAATACAGGTCAATCCCCAAACGGGTGGGCGAAGTGTGATCAGTGGTCCGGGGTGTGAGAAGTATACCCGTAGCGATTGAGATTTAGGCCCGACTGCACGCCTTATTGATTCCATGGCGGCGTTAAAATGTCTTGGAATAGAGTAGGGTGTTTATCGATTTTTTGGTTTCGCTCTATTCAAACAGCATAAAAGTGTAGGGTGGAACAAGCGCAGCGGTTCCACCAACACGCTATAAAGAACAACAAATCGCCCCTGTGCCCACGACCGCTGACAAAAAAATCACCACCCTGCAACAAAAAATTGATTGTCTGAAACAGGAGAAAAAATCCTCATGGAACAAAACTTACCCGCAAACGGCGAGTCACGGTGGACATCGATGGCTAATCGAACCTTGAATATATCCCTTTCCCATTTGGTGGAACCGCTACGCTTGTTCCACCCTACTCTGGCTTAGCCTGACGGCTATGCATGGGACCCCGGGATCATTCGCCAGCTTCTTGCGCCCATTTTTCTCTTCAAGAGTAAAGAATGTGAGCTTGACGCCGTCCACCAACCAGTCCCGATAGTACTCCTCGATATCATAACCATCATCAATGGCATCCTGATGAGCAGCCACGGGTGTAGAATCTTCAATGGCACGTCCTTCATTTGTCAGGCGTTTGAGCAGTGTCGAAATGGCCTTTTTCGGCAGGGGTTTGTCGGTGGTCGCAAAGTCCAGGTCTTCGCTGAGTCGGTGATTGAGATAGATAGAAAGGGCGGTACCGCCCACGAGAAGAAAGTGGTCCAGTAGCGATTCCGCAGCAATATGTTTGGCCAGTGCTTCTGCTAACGGCTTACCCATGCTATTGGACGGCTAAGTTACTGTGAAAGGCTCATGAAACAGTGCTTTTAAAGTTGCAGGTTTATGAATAAATGATTAATTCTGAAGGAATGGCTTTCACTTGATGGTTTTAGTCGTACGGCGATGGCACGACAATGAGAGTACTACTAAAAATGCTGGTTTGTATGGGATAAGCTAGTACGTTATAGGTAGAAAAATAAGGCTAAATCATTGTTTTCAGGCACAAAAAAAGCCGTCCCGGGACAGCTTTGAATGTTGAAATGGTGGAGCTGGCGGGAGTCGAACCCGCGTCCGCAAATCCTCCGCCTTCGGATCTACATGCTTAGCCAAGTCTTTAAATTTAATCGTACGCTACCCGACTGGCAGGGAAAACGGACGACGAGCTCAGTTAGGTTTTAGCGAATTGGCCCTGAACATACCTCAACGCGATCTTGTGAGAGTCGACCCCGGTGATCTCCATGCACAAGCACATGTAAGGCCGAGGGCACTAAGACAGGTTATTAAGCTGCTAGTGCGTAGTTGTCGTCGTTGGCAACTATAAAGTTTGCAGTTGGATTTACGAGGTAATTGCACCTCGGCATGCACCTCAGGTTTTGTGACCCACGTCGAAACCAGGTCAGCCCCATTGGTTCTCATTATGAGACCCCTATTGTAGCGCAAAGTTTCGGGGTGGTGGAAAGAATTATGAGGCGGCGAAATCAGACATATTGACGATGCGTGCTCTGATTTCCGCGCAGAGTGTGCCGCATTATGCGCGCTTGTCTTGTGTAAATCTGTTTGATTAACTATGATTAATTCTGATTATTATCGATTAATATTGATAGAGAATTTATTATGAAAACCAAAGTTATTACCGCGCATGTTCCTTTACCGTTGGCAGATAAAATCGATGATTTGGCACGGCGTCTTGAGCGACCCAGGGCCTGGGTTGTGAAACAGGCATTGACCGTGTGGGTTGATCAGGAAGAAGAGCGGCATCGGTTAACGCTGGAGGCAATGACGGATGTCGATAAAGGAAATGTCATTGATCACAAATCTGTCCAGGCGTGGGCGGAAAGCCTGGAGACTGACACACCACTTCCTGTGCCTCGTTAATGAAAGTTCAGTGGACCAACAAGGCGCTATCCGATTTGAGCCACCTCTTTGAATTTCTGGCACCGGTGAACCGGCGGGCCGCAGCCAGGACGGTGCGATCTTTAACAGCAGCGCCTGTGCGAATCATTGAGCAACCCCGTATCGGCGAACGACTTGATGAATTTGAACCGCGAGAAATACGCAGGTTATTTGTAGGCCACTATGAGATGCGCTACGAAATTCAGGGGTCCACCATTTATGTGTTGCGGCTTTGGCATACGAAAGAGGATCGCTGATGCCTGGAGCCCCGTGGCTTCTCTGGATGCCGGAGCAAGTCCGGCATGACAGGGTGGGATTAAGGGGTGGAATACATACTGGAGTTGATTCCTAAAGCCGCATGGTAGTTGCTCCGTGCGTCGTCCAAAGTGCCTGTTGTGGGTGCTTTCAACAAACTTTTCCCGCATTTTATACGTCAGAAGATATTCAGCGGCCTTTCATGATGCGTTGTTTGTCCCGTTGCCAGTCGCGGTCTTTTTCGGCGGCACGTTTGTCGTGTTGTTGTTTGCCCTTGGCGAGGCCGATTTCGGCTTTAACCCGGCCATGTTTCCAGTACAGGGCGGTTGGCACCATGGTATAGCCCTTGCGTTCTACAGCACCGATGAGCTTGTTGATCTCAGAACGATGCAATAGCAGTTTGCGCACCCGTGTGGGTTCAGGGTGAATGTGGGTGGAGGCGGTAATCAGCGGGGTAATCAGCAGGTTACTGATGTACGCCTCGTTATTTTTGAGAAATACGTGGGCATCAACAATTTGGATGCGCCCGGCGCGCAGGGCTTTGACTTCCCAGCCTTGCAGGGCGATACCGGCCTCGAAGCGATCTTCGATAAAAAAATTGTGACGGGCCTGTTTGTTCAGCGCAATCGTATTGCTGCCGATTTTTTTCTTGTTTTTTGACATGGGCGGGGATTATACCGGAAGGATGCCACTTCGCGGGCGATAGTTGAGGATCGTTGAGGATAGTTGAGCCGATGCGTTAATTCACCGACAATGCTGCCAACAAAATCTGCGGGAGGGCAGGTCAGTATGTCAACAAAACGTGAATCCATTCATGGTCAATGGTCAAGTCGCTGGATTTTTATTCTGGCTGCCACGGGCTCGGCGGTGGGCTTGGGTAATATCTGGAAATTTCCGTACATCGCTGGCGAGAATGGCGGCGGCGCGTTTGTGCTGGTGTATTTGCTGTGTATTGCCGCTATCGGTATCCCGATCATGATGGCTGAGGTATTGCTGGGGCGTCGAGGTCGGCAGAGCCCGATTAACACCATGAAAACCCTGGCGAAAGAAGAGGGCCGCTCAAAAGCCTGGGCATTGCTGGGGTGGAGCGGGGTGCTTGCGGGTTTTTTGATTCTCTCTTATTACAGCGTGATTGCTGGGTGGGGGCTGGCTTATGTGCTGAATGCAGGGTCGGGGGCGTTTACGGACGCACCGGCGGCGGAGATTCAAAACATATATACAACGCTGGTGGCGAATCCCTGGCAACTGATTTTCTGGCACAGCCTGTTTATGCTGATGACCATGCTGGTGGTGGCGCGGGGCGTGAAAAAAGGATTGGAGGTTGCGATCCGGTTTTTGATGCCTGCCCTGTTTGTTTTGTTGTTGATCATGGTGGGTTATGCCATTAGCAGCGGTGAATTTGTCCGCGGCCTGAGTTTTTTGTTTACACCGGATTTCAGTAAACTCAGTGCGGAAGGGGTGTTGATTGCCATGGGGCATGCTTTTTTCACCCTGAGCCTGGGCATGGGTGCGATCATGATTTATGGCTCATACATGCCCAAAAATGCCTCTATTGCCCAAACGTCGATTATTGTGGCACTGGCGGATACTGTTGTTGCATTGCTGGCCGGTATGGCGATTTTTCCCATTGTGTTTGCCAATGCCCTGGAACCGGGCGCGGGTCCGGGGTTGATTTTTCAGACGCTGCCCATTGCCTTCGGGAGCATGCCCGGTGGCAGCTTTTTCGGGGCAGTGTTTTTTGTTTTGCTGGTGCTTGCGGCTTGGTCTTCGGCGATTTCGCTCATCGAACCAGCGGTGGCCTGGCTAGTGGAAAATAAGGGCTGGACGCGCGTCAAGGCCAGTGCCTGGTGTGGTTTTGCAACGTGGCTGATGGGCCTGGGCACAGTGCTGTCATTTAACGAATGGTCTGACTATACGTTATGGGGCAAAAACTTTTTTGATTTGCTGGATTTCCTCACGTCTAACATTATGTTGCCACTGGGCGGGTTATTTATTGCGCTGTTTGCGGCCTGGGTGATGAAGTCATCGTCTACGGCGGACGAGCTGGCGCTGACAGAAAAAGGCATGGCGTACACCAGTTGGTGGTTTCTGGTGCGTTTTGTCACGCCGGTGGCGGTGATTATCGTTTTCCTTAATGCCATTGGGGTAATGTAAAAATGCCGACGATTGCAAAGAGTGCATTAGTACACCACAGTGCCGCAGACATGTTTGCACTGGTGGATAACGTGCCTGCCTATGCGGATTTTCTGCCCTGGTGTGGAGGTTCCGAGGAATTGTCGCGTAGCGACGACGAGGTACGTGCGACGGTGGTGATTGCTTATGGTGGCCTGAACAAGGCGTTTACCACGCTAAACCGTTTGCAGCGTAACAAGATGATTGAAATTAATTTGATTGACGGCCCCTTTAAACACCTGCATGGTTTTTGGCGTTTTGATGCATTGTCGGAAAACGCCTGTAAGATATCGTTCGACATGGAATATGAATTTTCCAGTAAACTGGTGGGCATGGCCCTGGGGCCGGTGTTCAGCCAGATTGCCAATGCTTTGCTGGATTCTTTTTGTCAACGCGCGGAGGTTGTGTATGGAAGCTAATGCTGCAAGTCACCCGGATCAGAGCGAAATAAAGGGTGAAATGAACAATGGAATAACGGATGACGTGAAGAGTGCACCGAAAAAAATGACGATTGAAGTTGCCTATGCAGAGCCGGACACACAGGTGATCATACCACTGACGGTAGATGAAGGTACGACTCTGGAGCAGGCAATTCGACAGTCAGGTGTGTTGGAAACCTTTCCCGATATTGACCTTGCGGTTAACAAGGTGGGGGTTTTTGGCAAGCTTGGCAAGCTGAATCAGGTTTTGCGGGAAAGGGATCGTGTGGAAATTTATCGCAAACTGATTGCTGACCCCAAAGCGGTGCGTAAACAACGCGCGGCAGAGGGCAAAAAAATGCGCAAGGGCGGCAGCACCACTGATCAGTGAGCATGCCCTCCTGATCCCTGGGCAGACGAGCTGCGGCGCAGAGGTGAGCCCGGTTTTTTCACCTCGCTTTCTGTGGGCAACGCTGACTGCACATCAATTTTGGTGAGCTGGTCGTTTTCAAAATACACGGTAAGGTGTGCGGACTGGTGTTCGTCCGTATTGCCGGCCTCATAGATGTACACATAATCCCAGCGATCACGACGGAAGGGATCGACGATTAACGGAGTACCCAGGGCCATCTCAACGCGCGTTTTATCCATACCAATTTTAAGTTTTTCAAACATTTCCTGGGTGATAACATTACCCTGCTGAATGTCGATCTTGTGTACAGAGCAGGCCGACAGCAGCAACAGGAAAAGCACGACTGACAGGAAACGTCCGGTTTTTGTTAAAAAGGATCTGGCGAAAAAATCAGTCATAATGCTTTGAGACTCAGAGTTTAAACAGTGTTAACGCGATGAAGTTGCGCAGCATCTTAACCGATAACGTGGCAGGATTGTAGCAATCCGCACGTTTGGCAGGCAGAGAAACCATGACCATTTCCAGTAATGAATTACGGGCCGTAGGGCTCAAGTCCACACTTCCACGTCGCAAGATACTGGAGGTGATGGAATCCCGTGGCACACGCCACATGAGCGCGGAGGACATCTATCGCAGCCTGCTGGAGTCTGAGGAGGACGTGGGACTGGCGACGGTGTATCGGGTGTTAACCCAGTTTGAAGCAGCGGGTCTGGTGGCAAAGCATAATTTTGAAGGTGGTCACTCGGTGTACGAGCTTAACCAGGGTGAGCACCATGATCATATCTTGTGTGTGAAATGTGGCAAGGTAGAAGAGTTTGTGGATGAGGTTATCGAACAACGCCAGCATGACATTGCTGAGAAGGCAGGGTATGCCATGACTGACCATTGCCTGTACATCTACGGCATCTGTGCTGACTGCCAGAAGGAAGAGGCTGGTACTTAACTTAATATCTACTGCTCAGGATTTGCTGCTCGGAAATGGCATTTTCCGCTCAATTTATGGTCTGCCTGAGTTAAATGCGGTTGCCCTGAATGTGGATGGCTTACCTTGCTTTATCCTCATGAATATATTAGGTTTTAAACGTGAATTAAGGGCTAAACCACCCTGTTTTTATGAAGATCATCACAGTTAAAAGTTAAAGAGGTATAAAAAATGGATAGCAGCTATTACTTACCTTATCTTATGCGGATGCTGCTTATATGGGTATAGCACAAGCGCTAGCAAATTTAACTCAGTACCTGCTGCCCACGCTCAATCATTTCACGGGCGTGGGAGAGTGTCTGCTCTGTGATCTCCAACCCGCCCAGCATGCGGGCAATCTCATCCACCCGTGCCTGTTCGCTGATGGGTGAAACATCGGTCACGGTTTCCTGTTGCTGTTTATTGACCTGCTTGCTGACGTGCAAATGCTGGTGAGCCAGAGAGGCTACCTGCGGCTGATGGGTAACGCATAATACCTGTCGTTGCTCGCTGAGATTGCGCAGCAGTCTGCCCACCACTTCGGCAATACCGCCGCCGATACCGACATCCACCTCATCAAAAATCAGGGTGGGGATTTTACCGCTGCCTGCGGCAATCACCTGAATGGCGAGACTGATGCGCGCCAGTTCACCGCCCGAAGCGACTTTGGCCAACGGTTGAATGGGTTGTCCGGGATTGGTGGTGACACAAAACTCCACACGCTCCAGCCCGCTGGCCGTAAAGCTGTCCAGTGGTTCCAGGGTGATTTCAAACACGCCGTGGGGCATGCCCAGCTGGTGCATGTTGTCGGTGACGGCTTTGCCTAGTTTTTTTGCGGCACGCTGGCGTGCGCTGCCCAGTTTTTTTGCGCTGGCAAGGTAATCTTTTTCGGCGGTAGCCACAGCAGCAGCCACTTCGCCTAATTGTATGCTGGCGTTTTGCAGGCTGTTGAGTTCGTTTTCCTGTTGTTCCAGCAGGGCGGGCAACTCCTCCGGTGGCAGGCGATGTTTGCGCGCCAGCTCGTGGATCAGTGCTAGACGCTCATCTATGGTTTGCAGGCGCTCCGGGTCCAGGGACAGGCCATCCAGATAATCGCGTAATTCACTGGCCGCTTCGCGAGCCTGAATCGCAGCACCTTGCAAGGCTTCACTGGCATTACTAAGCGCCGGGTCGGTGGTTTGCAACTGGCTGAGTTCAGCGCTGAGATGATCCAGTCTATCGACAATGCTGCCGGATTGCTCGTTACTGAGCCCGGAGAGAATGCTTTCGCTACCTTCACGCAGCTGGTTAAGATTGGCCAGCCGGGTGTGTTCGGACGCCAGCTCCGCCAGCTCGTTGGTGGCGAGATTCAGCACACGCAATTCTTCCACCTGATATTGCAATAATTCCAGGCGGTCATCCCGCTGCTCACGACTGGCCTGTAACCGGGCCAGTTCAGTGTTGAGTTGTTGCCACTGCTGGAAACACTGCGCGGTGTTATCGAGCAGTCTGGCGTATTTTTTATCATGGCTGCTGGCGAAGACATCCAGTGCTTGACGCTGTACTTCGCGCTTCAGCAATGATTGATGGGCGTGTTGGCCATGGATATCCACCAGTTGCTCGCCCAGTTCACGTAGCGAGTGCATGGGCACAGGACGGCCATTAATGTATCCCTTGGAGCGACCGTCTTTGCTGACGGTGCGGCGGATCAGGCATTGGCCGTCATCATCCAGCTCATGTTTGGCCAGCCATGCCTGCGCTGTAGGCAGAGTGTGAATATCAAATTCGGCACTGACCTCGGCACGTTCGGCGTTGGCGCGAATAGTGCCGGATTCAGCGCGGTCACCCAGCGCCAGCCCCAGCGCATCCAGAAGAATGGATTTGCCTGCGCCGGTTTCGCCGGTGAGCACGGTCATGCCATTCTGAAAACCCAGAGCAAGCTCATCGACGATGGCGAAGTGATGGATGTGAATGTATTGCAACATAATGTGACAGCCTGTTTATTCTCTGTAAGCAGGACTACAGACGTTTGCCCCAGTGCAGTTTGGCACGCAGGATACCGTAGTAATTGTAATCAGTGGGGTGTACCAGACGAATGGAGTGTTCTTTTTTCTCGATCACGACTTTATCGCCATTTTGCAGACCGAGATCAATTTGCCCATCGCAGGAGCATTGCGCGCGCGCCTGATTACTGTCGCTGAGCACGATTTCAATCCGGCTGTCTGCATCCACCACAATGGGGCGGTAGCTCATGGTGTGTGGACAAATGGGCACCAGTACCAGCGCATTCAGTGACGGATGCACAATGGGCCCGCCGCCGGAGAGGGCGTAGGCTGTGGAGCCGGTAGGTGTGGCGACAATAAGACCGTCGGAACGGGTGATATTGATAAACTGTCCGTTGATGTAGGTTTCGTATTCGATCATCCGTGCGACATTGCAGGTGTGGACGACCACATCATTCAGGGCGACACTTTCGTCGATTTGCTGGTGGTCACGTATGACACGGGCATGCAACAGGGAGCGTGGCTCTTCTTGATAGTCACCTTCCAGAATTTTATCCAGTGTTTGCTGCAATTCCGACGGTGCCACGTCGGTAAGAAAACCGAGGCGACCCAGATTGATGCCCAGCAGGGGGACTTCGTAATCCACCAGGCTGCGTGCGGCGTTGAGCAGGGTACCATCGCCACCGACAACGATAATAAGGTCGCAGGATTCTCCCAGCACGGCACGCTCAACATAGTCTTCCTGATAATTTTCCTGCTGGTTGTCAGCTGCCAGCGAGAGGCTGTCCAGCAACACTCTTATTTGTCGTTGCTGCAAATAGACCAGCAGCTCTTTTAGCACTCCACCCGTGTTCGGTGCGCCATGCTTACCAATAATGCCGATGGTGTTGAATGTTGTTGTAGCCATGTTTTGTGATTTGCTCTTGTTTTGAGGCACCTGGGGCCGACGGCGCAACGGTAGCATGTTGTTGATAAGTGTCCAACCTGTCAGCGGTACGGGCTGGCATTGTATAAAAAAACACCGGGAAAGCAGAAAAGGCGATGTAAAAAAACCGGTGTTGGTGTGTACCCGAAAATCCCGGACGTATAACATTGTAGGCTGGAACAATTACTATCTATATGATAACGGCGGAGAGCCAGCAGTGAGCGATCAGATAATCAACGAGTCCGTGACAAATGAAACCATCATCAATGAGCGTGCCCAACTGCTGCTGAAAACACTCATCGAGCGTTATATTCGTGAGGGACAACCGGTGGGCTCCAAATCGCTGGCACAGGATGCCGGACTGGATCTTAGCTCGGCTACGGTACGCAATGTGATGGCAGATCTGGAACAACTGGGGCTGGTGAGTGCGCCACATACCTCGGCGGGCCGGGTACCCACGGAACAGGGTTATCGTATGTTCATTGATAATCTGCTGACCATTAAACCGCTGGGCTCCAGCGATGTGCAAACCCTGGCCAGTACGCTGACGCCACAATCGGATGTTTCCCAGCTGGTGGAATCGGCATCATCACTGCTGTCGGGATTCACTCAAATGGCCGGAGTGGTGATGCTGCCTACGCAAAAACCGGCAGCCTTGCGGCAGATTGAGTTTTTACCTTTATCAGAAAACCGGGTGCTGACGATCCTGGTATTCAACGAAAAAGATGTACAAAACCGGGTGATTCACACCCCGCGCCCGTATGCACTGCCGGAGCTTGAGCGCATCGCTGCTTATCTCAATGCGCAGTTCATGGGCAAAAATGTGCAAACGGTGCGCTGTGACCTGCTCAAGGAAATGGAAAATGCGCAAAGCAATATGGACCGATTGATGCGTTCGGCTATCGAAATGGCACACCAAGTGTTCGATGATGCCGATACCGGGCAGGATTACATCATGGCCGGGGAAACCAATCTCATGGATTACGAAGAAATGGCCGACGTGCCCCGACTGCGCCAGTTGTTTGATGCTTTCAGTGAAAAACAGGGCATTCTCGATTTGCTGGACAAATCCCTGCATGCCCAGGGGGTGCAGATTTTTATCGGCCATGAATCCGGCTACGAGGCGTTGGATAATTGCAGTGTGGTAACGGCAACTTATTCTGCCAACGACGAGGTGCTGGGTGTGCTCGGTATTATCGGCCCTACGCGCATGGCGTATGATCGCATCATCCCTGTGGTGGATGTCACCGCAAAATTATTGGGCACGGTCTTGAATCAGCGGAATTAGTCCACACATACCAAGGTATATTGGTTCGGGCGCGTAATGTGCCCATGGGTGTGTTCTATGAAAAATAATCGGCACTTAAAGTGGAGAAGAAGGCATGGCGAAAGACGAAACCCTATCCGAAAAAACAGCAGCAGAGGAAAATGCACCCGGGACCAAAGCAACTGACGAGGTTATTGAGGGTGTGGTGGAAGATGTTGCCACTGACGATCTGATGCCGCTGTTGGAAGATGCCCGCACCAAGGCGGATGAACACTGGAACCAGCTTCTGCGTGTCAAAGCTGACATGGAAAATACCCGTCGGCGTGCCAAACAAGATGTCGAAAACGCTCACAAATTTGCCCTGGAAAAATTTGCTCTGGAATTGTTGCCCATCAAAGACAGTCTGGAAATGGGATTGACTGCCGCCGATAGCGCCGCTGAAAGCGGTGATGCCATAGCACAACTAAAAGAAGGTACTGCGTTGACGCTCAAGATGCTCACCGCTGCACTGGAAAAGTTTGGTATCGAAGCCGTTGATCCCACCGGTGATACTTTTGATCCCGACAAACATCAGGCCATGTCCATGCAGGAAAGTGCCGAGCACACACCCAATACGGTGATGGCAGTGATGCAAAAAGGTTATCAGCTCAACGAGCGCTTGTTGCGTCCAGCCATGGTGGTGGTGTCCAAAGCCGTGAGCGAAACCTCAGACAGTGAATCCGGCAACCATATCAATGAACAGGCTTGAATTAAGGTTTTTCGCCCACACCTAGCTGTACAAGTTGGAAATGTATCAAATATTTAAACAACCTTTTTAGAGAAACAAGCGGAGAACTGGAGCCATGGGAAAAATTATCGGCATTGACTTGGGAACCACAAATTCATGTGTTGCGGTGATGGAGGGTGGTGAGCCCCGCGTCATCGAAAATGCAGAGGGTGATCGCACGACGCCTTCGGTGGTGGCCTTTACGGATGACAACGATGTTATCGTCGGTGCGCCGGCCAAACGCCAGGCTGTGACCAACCCTGCCAACACACTGTATGCGGTAAAACGCCTGATCGGGCGTCGTTTTACCGACGATGAAGTCCAGAAAGATATTGATCTGGTGCCGTATAAAATCATCAAGGCTGACAACGGCGACGCCTGGGTGGAAGCTCATGGCAAAAAAATGGCCGCCCCGGAGGTTTCTGCACGGGTGCTGCAAAAAATGAAAAAAACCGCCGAGGATTATCTGGGCGAAGAAGTCACCGAAGCGGTCATTACCGTACCGGCCTATTTTAATGATTCCCAGCGTCAGGCCACCAAAGACGCCGGCAAAATTGCAGGCCTGGATGTTAAGCGCATCATCAACGAGCCTACCGCAGCGGCGCTGGCCTTCGGCATGGACAAAAAAGAAGGTGACCGCAAGGTTGCCGTTTATGACCTGGGTGGTGGTACGTTTGATATTTCAATCATTGAACTGGCCGACATCGATGGTGAGCATCAGGTAGAAGTGTTGTCCACCAATGGTGACACCTTCCTCGGCGGTGAAGATTTCGATCAGCGTTTGATCGATTATCTTGTCGATGAATTCAAAAAAGACCAGGGCGTGGATCTGCGCAATGACCCACTGGCCCTGCAACGCCTGAAAGAAGGTGCGGAAAAAGCCAAAATCGAGCTGTCTTCCACGAGCCAGACTGATGTTAATTTGCCGTACATCACAGCTGATGCCAGCGGTCCCAAGCACCTGAACATCAAGCTGACCCGCGCCAAGCTGGAGTCGCTGGTGGAAGAGCTGGTGGATCGCACTATCGCCCCTTGCCGTACCGCACTGAGCGATGCAGGCCTGGGTGCGCAGGATATCGATGATGTGATCCTTGTGGGTGGTCAGACCCGTATGCCCATGGTGCAGGAAAAGGTCAAAGAGTTTTTCGGTAAAGAGCCACGTCGTGATGTGAACCCCGATGAGGCTGTAGCTGTGGGTGCCGCGATTCAGGGTGGCGTACTGGGCGGTGATGTAAAAGACGTGTTGCTGCTGGACGTAACCCCGCTAAGCCTGGGTATCGAAACCATGGGCGGCGTGATGACCAAGCTCATCGACAAAAACACCACGATCCCCACCAAGGCCCAACAGGTATTTTCCACGGCGGAAGACAACCAGACGGCAGTGACCGTGCATGTATTGCAGGGTGAACGTGAAGTGGCTTCCGGCAACAAATCATTGGGACGTTTTGATTTGTCCGATATTCCACCATCCGCACGCGGTGTACCACAAATCGAAGTCGCGTTTGATATCGATGCCAACGGTATCCTTAACGTGTCGGCCAAAGATAAGGCCACCGGCAAGGAACAATCCATCGTGATCAAAGCTTCCAGCGGTCTGTCGGACGAAGATATCCAGAAAATGGTTCAGGATGCTGAAGCCCATGCGGCGGAAGACGCCAATTTCCATGAACTGGTGGCTGCCCGTAATCAGGCGGACAACATGATTCATGCCACTCAAAAGTCCATGAAGGAAATGGGTGACGACAAACTGGAGGCCGGTGAAAAAGAAGCTATCGAAAAGGCCATCAGCGAACTGGAAGAGGCTATGAAGGGCGACGGCAAAGATACCATCGAAGCCAAAACCAAAACATTGGTGGAAGCATCCGGTAAAATGGCTGAACGTGCTTACGCACAACAGGCAAAAACCGACCAGCCTGAAGGTGCGGCTGATACAAGTGG
>WFQM01000046.1 GCA_015487095.1 Gammaproteobacteria bacterium
GGTAGGCGCTTCGGGGAGTTTATCAATATGTCCCCGGTTAAATTCGTCCACTTGATAAACATAGGCGGCTGATTCTGCCCGCAGAATGTTGTCGTTATTGTCGAGCAGGCGCGCGGCGGCGGCTTGTTGCTCTGGGGTATTGCCAGCTTTGGCGGCGATTTGTTTGCGTTGCTGGTAGTTTTCCTTGCGTTTTTCCGTGTCACTTTTGGTAACCGGAATCGGTGACACATACCCCGGCTCTTCATGCGGCCCCAGTGTGTAGGGTTTGGGCGTGTACTCTTCAACCGGCAGGTCTTCCGGACCTTTGCGCGACGGTTTGCTTTCAGGCTGTTGTTCGAGCAGGAAAAACTGTTTGTCTATCAATGCCTGGGCCATGACCGTTATTTGCGGAGTGATGGCGGGTGGCTTTTGTATTCCTTTTATTTTTACTTCCCGTGTCTGTTTAATGGGTTCCGGGGTTGTAATGGCAATACCCATGGCGGTGGACAGTTCGTTCAGCCGGGTTGGGGCCATGTTGAGGTCAGCCAGAAAACGGGCGGCTTGTTGCGGGTCAGTGAATGTCTTGACAACAGGACTGGATTCGACCAATAACGCACTGGGGGGCACCAGTGTGTAGTTGATACCTTTATACTGTGGGTAATGAGGGAAACCGGACAGGCGGTTTGTCGGTATTTTGTCCATCGAGGTGTTTGATGGGGTAGAGCTTTATGATACCCAGAAACATTAACCGGCTGGCTCGGCCTTTGTCGGTATTTTTAAACGTGTTGTTGGCAAAGTCGTGCCCACGAAAGGGGCAGTCTGCTATCAGCCCTCGCCAATAACCCGGATAAACATCCAGCCAGTCAACAAAACGTTCTGCCATCGTCGCACTCCAAAATTCTTTTGGCTCAATGTCAGTATGTAATGGGGAATCTCCCATGACATGGACTCGGTAGTAATGCCGTTTAAATTTGTCGTGAATAATGTTGTGGAGTTTCATGAGGTTGGTGTCTGTAGGGGGTATTCAACAGCGAGATGGCACCGATATCCGTTATGCCATCAGTAAACAGGCCGGTGCCTGTACCATTTTGATGGGTATTTTTATCGCTTGTCGTATCAGGGACCGTGGAATTCAGAAGCTGGCTTCTATATTTCATACCGACTCTACGGCAGGTTCTTCCATCTCCAGTTCTTTGATTTTCCGGGTCAGCGTATTACGCCCCCAACCCAG
This sequence comes from Gammaproteobacteria bacterium, assembly GCA_015487095.1. Lineage (GTDB taxonomy): Bacteria > Pseudomonadota > Gammaproteobacteria > SZUA-152 > SZUA-152 > SZUA-152. Next base: position 1,211 of record WFQM01000046.1, read on the forward strand.
CAGCTTGGCGGCATCCTGCCGTCGGCCACCGGTATGCTTAAGCGCAATCTCAATCATAATACGTTCAAAACGGGGCACAGCATCCGTGAGCAGGGCTTCTTCACCCTGAGCAAAACGCAGGTCGGCCCAACGACGCAGACTGGCTTCCCAATTGTCATCAGCAGGCTGGGTGCCGCTGGATTTTTTCAACTCGGCGGGCAAGTCGTCCATGTGAATGGTTTGTCCCGGCGACATCACCGTGAGCCAGCGACAGATATTTTCCAGTTCGCGCACATTACCCGGCCATTCCTGTTGCGCCAGATAGCGGGCCGTTTCTTCATCCAGCTGCTTGGATTCCATGTTGAGTTCTTTTGCTGCTTCGGCGAGGAAGTGTTTGGCCAGTAACGGGATGTCTTCCCGGCGTTCACGCAGTGGCGGCATATGCACACGAATTACATTGAGCCGGTGAAACAGGTCTTCGCGAAACCGGCCATCTTTAACCCGTTGTTCCAGGTTCTGGTGAGTGGCGGCGACGATGCGAACATCCACCTTGGTTGGTGAGTGGCCACCAACCCGGTAAAACTCACCGTCAGCCAACACTCGTAACAAACGGGTTTGCAGTTCGGCGGGCATGTCTCCGATTTCATCAAGAAACAGGGTGCCGCCATCGGCCTGTTCGAAGCGACCACTGCGCGCACTTTGTGCGCCGGTAAAAGAACCCCGCTCGTGGCCAAACAGTTCTGATTCCAAAAGATCATGTGGAATCGCTGCGGTATTGAGTGCAATAAAAGGTTGATCAGCGCGAGGGCTGTGACGGTGCAGGGCACGGGCCACCAGCTCCTTGCCGGTCCCGGACTCACCATTGATGAGCACGGTGATTTTCGAACGCGCCAGCCGCCCGATGGCACGAAACACTTCCTGCATGGAAACGGCTTCACCGATAATTTCCGGTGTCGTGTCCAGCGTATTGTCAACACCGCCAGCCTCCCCCTGCATCAGCAGATGACGATGCCGGATGGCACGATTGACCAGTTCGATAGCTTCATCCACGTCAAAAGGCTTGGGCAGATATTCAAAAGCACCGCCCTGATAGGCGGACACGGCGCTGTCCAGGTCCGAGTGGGCGGTCATGATGATCACTGGCAGATCAGGGTAACGTTCACCGATCATTTCCAGCAATTGCAGGCCGTCAATGCCGGGCATGCGTACATCACTGATGATGGCGGCGGGCATGTCGCTTGCCAGCTTGTCGAGCACACCTTCGGCACTGTCAAACGTTTTAACAAACATGCCCGCCTGCTTGAGCGCACGCTCCAGCACCCAGCGAATGGAACGGTCATCATCGATAACCCAGATGTTTTGTATGTCGGTCATGCGCTGTGTCTCAAAGTGGGTTGATGTTTCTGCGTTTCGGCCTTGTTTTCCGCATAGCTCAGCGGCAGCAGCAGAACAAAACGGGTGCGGCCAGGACGACTTTCGCATTGAATCAGTCCGCCATGCTGAGTAATAAGCGACTGGGAAATGGACAACCCCAGCCCGGTACCATCAGCACGACCGGTAACCATAGGGAAAAAAATACTCTCCATCATGTCTTCGGGAATACCGGGGCCATTGTCGATAATTTCCACTCGGCAAACCAGCTTGTGGCAGGTTTGCCCTATGGTGAACTGCCGCTGGGCGCGGGTGCGCAAAATGATTTCACCCTGGTCACCAATGGCCTGCACGGCATTGCCCACAATATTCAGCACGGCCTGGATGAGCTGGTCACGATCACCAAGGATCTCCGGAATGCTGGGGTCATAATCGCTGACAAAGGTGATATCACCCCGCTTTTCCACGTTGATCAGTTGCCGCACATGTTCCAGCACTTGATGGATGTTAAGGGCTTCTTTTTGCGGCAGAACATTGGGGCCCAGCATGTGGTTGACCAGATTGCGCAGGCGGTCAGCCTCACCAATAATGATATTGGTGTATTCCTTCAGTTCCGGATTGGGCAGTTCGCGTTCCAGCAATTGGGCTGCTCCACGCAAACCGCCCAACGGGTTTTTGATTTCATGCGCCAAACCACGCACTAATGAACGCATGGTTTCCTGCTGCGCCAGCTGCTGACCTTCGCGGGAGATACGCAGTTGCCGATCCAACTGTTGCAACTCCACCAACAGACCCGAGTCATTGGCCGCCGAAGCCAGCGGGGTAATAGTGCAATCCACAGTAATTTCGCGACGTCCGGGCAGGGTGATCTGCACCTCGTGTTCCGTAAAGGGGTGACCACTGCCCAGCCCTGTTTCTATGGCCTCCAACAGATGGCTGTCAGCGGGCAACAACACCGGAGCACACTGGCCAATCAAGCGTTTGGCGCTCACCGCAAATAACATTTCACCCGCTGGGTTGATGTAATCCAGACACAAGTCTGCATCAAACATGAGCACGGCGTGAGTCAGATTGTCCAGAATGCGCTGGTGTAGTGCAGCAGCCGAGGGTGTTTGCAGAGAACGGGCTTTCATGACAATAGAGGTAGCAAGAACCAAACCAAATTACACGGAATCTGTAAAATGCACCGGACTTTCACTGTTTTGGAGGAAAATTACTGTTATTACAGTAAGTTATACTTAATCGTGAAAAACTGATTTTGGCCGGGAAAGAACAGTGTTCCCCACAAGAATAGCGTAAACGGAAGCCCTGCGCACCATATTAGTGCGCGCCCTGCCAGATAATCCTGAATTCAGGATAATGATCCGTGCTCTACCTGGCACGGTTTGGTCTGATAACGGACTGACGGAATAAATAAACGGTCACCGGGGCAGAACTGATGAGCGCTTTTCCGGCCTTGTCCAGCACCTGTGCGATCAGAATGTGGCTGCCACGGTCAAGGTTATTGAGCGTAAAACTGCCGGATGCGGATTCACCTTTTTTTACGCCATCTACCAGTAACACCAGCTTGTGTCCGGAACGCAGGGCGGGTGACAGGGAAACGCTGACCTTGATCGTACCGGTATTATCACGAATTGTGGCTTCACTAGCAGGACTGGTAACACTGATGGCAGCGTATTTTTTAGCATCAGCCTGAGTACTGGGTGTTGCTTTTCGCGGTACCGGTGTTGTTTTGAAGGTGCTCATGGGGCTCAGTGGCACCGGCTTTTCTTCGTCAGACCGGGGAACGTCCGTGAACTCCACACTGCCATCGGGGTTGGTGCGTTTGTAAATCTCCGCACTGGCGGGTGTGGCAACAACGACCATGAGCATCAACAAAACCAAAAAACGAATCAATGTATACATGTTTCTTACTGTAGCGGGAAAGCACACGAAAGGGAAAAAAACCAAACACTACGTAAACTTTTCCACAACACCACGATCACCATCAACAACAATCCGCTCACCATCGTCAATAGCAGTAAACAGCCCCGGAATATTCACCACTGCCGGAATACCGTATTCACGGGCAACAATGGCTCCGTGGGAAAGCTGACCTCCAGTTTCCATCACGATAGCCGCAGCGTTTAAAAATAACGGGGTCCAGGCAGGGTCAGTGGAGGGGGGCAACCAGCACATCACCCGGATTAAGTCTGCTACCTTGTTCCGGGGTGCGAATTAACCGGGCGCATCCTTCTGCATATCCCGCAGCCACCCCCATCCCGGCCAGCTCATTACCGGAACCCGTCGTCACCGGCGTTAAATAGTGCGGCTGCTCACCCAAAACCAAATCGGGCGGGGAAAGTTTTTCCAATGCTGCTTTGTTTTTGTGACGGAATTCAATCAATGCCTGTATCCCTTTTCCATTCCACTCACCAGTGAGCAATGACGTTACCTCAATGTAGGCACAGTGAAATATTTCGTCACTGTTTTGCAACAGGCCGCGTGATTCAAACCTTCGTCCCGCTTCAAGAAACAACAGACGCATGGGCTCAAATAACCGGATATAGGTGGATTTCGCCATTTCCTTTGACGCCGCACCAGAGGCCGCCTGTTTGACCAGTAAACTGATAAACGCATGCAAATAAAAGGGCAACTCTTTTTTGAGCGTCTGCCGTGCCCGTTCCGCTTTCTGTTTTTGTTTCGCCTTTAGTGTCGATGATGACGGACCACCAATGTGCTGCCTGATGACATTCAGCAGATAGTCCGGCTTCTCCCGCCAGCGGGGATTGTCGAGATAAACCTCGTATACCGCCCGGTGCCCGTACTCATTGAGAAATGCCTGAAATGCCTGTTTGAACGATGAGGATTCCGGCAGATTCCGCCATTTGTCCGCTGAAAAAGGCTCGGCATTAAAAAATGTCTGTGCTGCTGAATCTGCTTCAACAAGGGCAGCAATATCCTGAAGACGATAACCATGGTCAGCACTGGTGATATCGCCCGCACCAGCAAGCAACGCGCTGGCAAGCGCCGTTCCTTTGTCCGGCAGATGTTTTTCCAGCAGATCAAACAACATAATCGCTGAGCCAGAGCGGGCAGTCAGCATGATGAACGGCAACGCATAAGCCTCGATCCGCTGGTCACACAATTGCAGTTTGCTGACCAATTCCTCATCACTCAATGCCGTCAGATCTGCATGGATAAATGTATTGGCAAAAGCGGTTTCTTTGGCAATACCCGCCTCCGCCTTTTTCTTATGACGGTTCATTTCCCGCATCAGTTTTACAGTACCCCAGCCCCGGCGCAGTTTTTTGCCCAGGCCACCACGGTCCTTTGCATCAATCTCAATTTCCTGCTGGTGGCCACCCATGCTGCGGTTGGTCGCAGCAGGTAAAAACCCCGTGCTGTCAAAATAAAGCCATTGCATCAACGATGAATTGCAATATGGACGACCCTGAAATGATTTAATGAAACACAACCCGGCGGGCAGGGGATAACCAATACTCTCAAAGGGCGCACGTAAAATAACATCCACCTGATGGGAGAACAGGCTCATGCCCAGGGTGCTTTGCACCAACGGGGCAGCATCCCGAAAATTGCCGTTGCTCCAGATATCCACCTGATTTCGCAATGCATCACAGGTAAGACGCGGCAGTACCGTTACCGGGCGAGCCTGCAACAGAAAAAATGCCTGTCCATCAAAAGCCCACTCGATGTCCTGATGTTGTCCGCTGCCTTTTTCATCCAGCACCCAAAAAGCCCGTTGTACTAACCGCCCCAAACGGACGATCTGTACAGCTGGGAGCACTTGCTCATGCCGGGCCTGTGTGGATTCAATCAGGCGTGTTCCACCATTAACATTAACCTGGGTATGCTTTGTCTTGCTGCCTGTTTTCCGACTAAGCAATGTCATAAAGTGAGTGCTCAACCGGTATTCATCCGGTTCAGTTACACCATCAACCACCGACTCCCCGAGACCAAAATTGGCATTAATAACCGTAACATCCTCCCGGCCTGTCGCCGGTTCACAGGTGAAGGCAATGCCAGATGAACAAGCATCGACCAAGGCCATAATCACCACCGCGCAACTCAATGTCTGATCATCAATACCCATTTTACGGCGATAGGTGACAGCGCGGAGCGTCCAGAGCGCAGCAAAACAATTGAGAATCGCTTGCTCCACAGCAGGCTGGCCGGTGATATTCAGATAACTTTCATGAATACCAGCAAATGAGGCATTTTCACCATCCTCCAGTGTTGCACTGGAGCGCACAGCCAATGGTGTATCAGCGAGCCCCTGCTCCTCAAGAAATTGTCTGAGCTGTTTCGTACACTGCGCGGGCAATCCCAGCGACACTATCGTTCGGCGGATGGTTTCCAGCTGTTGCGCCGCATCAGAAGCGGAAAGCCTGTCATGCGGTATTGTCCGCAGGTGAATAACCAGGCTCTGGAGAGCCGGGTCAGCCAGCAGTTGCTCATAAATATCACCAACAAGTACACCGCCATCAGGCACATTGAATCCAAACCGATGCAACCGGGCCAGATTCCAGCCCTTACCACCACACTGCGTGATACCGGCTTCATGAGTCTGTTGCCATGTCAGAAAACAGGGTTTCATCACATCTCCTCCCGGGCCTGCGCACCCTCCAAAAACAACCTCAGGGAACGTTTCAACATTTCACTCAACGAATCTGCCTGTGGATTACGGCTCCAGTACAACACGGCCCCCGTGATAAAACCGCCCACCATACCGGTCAGCTCCCAGGCATCTGTATCCTTGCGAATCGTTCCCTGCTGCTGTGCTGCTTTCAGTACGGCATGGATAAATCCACGACCGGAGAGTTCCGGGTGGCGCGTTGTTTCACTATCCACTCTGCTCAAACTGGAAAGAATCATCGCCTCGGCAATTTTTTCCCGCGCGGTAAACCATTCGGCCAATGACTCCAGATAGTTTTCCAAAACGGGCAATGCAGATGCCCCAGCCTCGATAGCCGCCAGCGCTTCCCGCGTTCTGCCACGCCCGGCCTCACGCTCCAGCGCAATCAAGATCTCAAGCTTTGAATCAAAATGCTGATAAAACGTACCCTTGGCGACATTGGCCAGCTTGATAACCTGATCAATCAGGGTCGCCTCAAAACCCTGTTTTTCGAACAGTGTTTTTGCTGCACTCAGTAATTTTTCCCGCGTCTGCGCACGCCGCTCTGCCTGGGTTGCCATGGTGAACTACTGCCTGCCTTAAAGTGACCAAGGTATAATAATATACCTCAGTCTAATTAAATTTCAACCCGTAACAAAATGGCGGTACAACGCTCAGGGCCAGATGGCTGGCCAAAGATGTAAAAAGAAATGAAAGTCTGGAGTCGTTTCTATGGCGGGGGCACTGCCAATAACTAAAAATCCAACGCAAAGGCGCAGGGAACACAAAGGAAACCCCTTTATTTAAAATGTTTTTCCCTGCGTTCTCTGCGTTAGGTTTTCACATTCAGAAAGCCCAACCAAACTGAATACCGCCCCCAATATGCGTATTGGTACGGGTTTGTCGATCCAGGTAATCGCTCACGTTACTACTCTCGGTCGGGGAAATATCTTTGTCGCGTTTATACCGAATCAAGTGCGCAACCCCGAGCAAACCGGATATATTAAATCCATTCTGCCAAAACCACTGATACCCCAACAGAACTCCGGTATCAATAAAGCTGACATTGACATCAGATCCCGCAGTCGTTTTAAATTCATTTTTTTCCACCCCAACCAATGCCACTACAAAATAGCCATTTTTTAAAACGCCGCCAGGAGAATATCGCCATGGAATAACCAGTCGATTAAACGTACTTGTGACTTGCTTGTTTATTGTCCCGTAAGTAGGTCGATCTGAACAGTTGTACGACGGCATAATGCCCAGAGTACTATTATCGGTTATAGCAATATCAACAGCATATTGATGACAACGGGTTTTTGGGTCAGGAAGAAAAGAAAAATTGAGTGACTTTTCTGAGTTTGCGAAACATAAAGACACCTGAAAAAACAAAAATGCAGAAACAGGTAAGTATCGGAATATTTTCATAGTGTGCTCCTTTGGAACGGACTTTTCTATTTTTTTGAATTGAAGAATATTTGCTTATCATTACTCAGTTCCCTCATCTGTGGGGTGAGCACTGCCCACCATTACAGATTGAACAAAGCACAATTGACAAGCGATGCCCTACAAAATGTGTAATTACCCTGCCTGGAATGGGACAAACTTTTTCCCCACAACCCATAAACTTTCTGCATGAGTACTTTTGACCGGATTATTTTATGTATCACTCACCGCAATCCAGGCAATCATTTGCGAGAATCATGACAATGACTATACAGCGATTATTATTTTTCGGGATACTCGTTTTGCTGAGCGCCTGTAGTATCGAGAACTTCAAGCGCGCCGGCTACGATAGCCTTCACCAATACCAGTGCAACGAACAAACCGGAGTGGGAGAGCCCAACTGCGACCCGAATTACCCCAGCTATGATGAATATCAAGATCAATTATCAGAAATTCCCGAATAGAATTTGTATCAACCAGCTGCCTGCGACTCTCCGACTTGCCTTCACACGTTGTCGCTGCTCATGACATGGATTTATTTCACACCGTTGCCACAGTAAACATACCGGAGCATAAGCCATTCGCCAGGACTGTCTGGATTACTTGGTGGAACGCAGGGAATGGTAGCCCACTCAAATAATATTTCCTTGTTCTGCAATCAAATGCCTCCCTCACTCGTTATCAGCATTGAAGTACATTTATTTGACGCACACGTCAGCCAAATTCAGCTGACCCACACAAGGAATATCACATGACTTTATCCCACAACATTACACGCCTACTCCAGGTTTTTGGTATCAGCCTATTTTTACTCAGCACAACCGCCATGGCCGCCAATGATCCTTCCATTAAAGGTGATGTGCGCACAAATGTTCAACAAGCCATGAATGAACTGATTCAGCAACGCACGGTAGAAGGCAGTTTTAAATTTTACGATGCCGTTACCAATAAGGTGCATAACCTGAAACTGGTTGAGCTGCATGATGGCATCGTCAAAAAAGGTGACTTTTATGTCAGCTGTGCCGATTTCATTGATGCCAAAGGCAATACCGTCGATATGGATTTTATGGTTATTCCCAGTGGCAATAAAATGATCGCGACACAGGCGATCATGCACAAGATTGACGGTAAAAAACGGAAATACCATCTGGAGAACTGATACATATCCATTGTGACGACAATGTGCGGAAACGACTATTTTACGGTTTCTGCCAGATAACAAATTAGAAAGGTCAGGTTTGGTGCATTAATCAAGCCTGACTCTGTTTATTTTATAAACTCTATCAACATTTGATAGTCATTATTATCTGCTTTTTGAAGCGCCTGAATGTAGGCCTTACGATGCTCGCCCTCCTGACCTGACAAAGTGACTCCCCATTCCACTGCGGGTACTTCGAGCACTTTTTCCAATATGACATCGGTCATAATACGCCCATGTCTGCCATTGCCATTTGGAAAGGGGTGAATTTTTACCAGGCGATGATGAAACCGGGCTGCAAACTCTTTTCGCTCATAGGTCGTATTTTCAACCCAATATTGTGCGTCATCCAAAAGCTTGCGCAACTCAACACCAATATAGAAAGGGTCAATACCGATATTTTTTTCCGACTGGCGGAAACTGCCTGCCCAGGCCCATACATCCCCAAACAAATGCTGATGCAAATCTTTCACAAACGCTTCCGTTAAAAAATCCTTATGCTTACGCTGGCGAGTCAGCCAGTTATATCCATCCTGGATATTTTGTTGTTCGATCTCATCCAGTTCCTTCCGCATATCAATGTGTGGATATTTCAACCCTCCCATCTCATCAGGGTCAAGCAACGTCGCGCCTTCTGGGTATTCCAGGACGTTCATCGAAAAAGGCTTTTGTTCATTAGTCTTCCCATAAATCGCGAGGCAATTCGTGCACCAAACGATCAACTTCTCGCTCGACCTGTTTCTCTAAAGCATCCCTGGATAATTGTTGTGCCTCCAATGTCATTTGCACATTGGTTTTATCCACCAGCGTTTGGGCTTTCAACCTGGCACGCATACGCACCATCTCCTCAACGGGTTTGCGTGGCACCAGGGCATATTGCAAATCGCAATCCAGCACCTCGGCTACCCGCCGAAGCTGTTTCAGGGTTATGCGATCTTCACACTCCATACGCTCCATTTGGGAAGCCTGGGATTTACTGACGCCAAGCTGCCGGGCCAATTGAGGACTGCTCATTCCCAACGCCTTGCGCAAAGTTCGTATCCAGCCTTCTTTTGGGCGATATTGTGCATTAGAATCAATGAGTTGATTCATTTTCGACTGGTACTGCTCGCGGATGATATTTTTCATCATGAAAATTCGCTATATATATGGCCGGTTAATATTTAGTACGCCACATATATATAGCCTGTTAGAATAGATATGGCAATATTTATATTGCCCTTTTCTGCTTGCCAAGAGGAAGTGTGTGAGCAGACTAGGTGTCAGGTTGTACCTCGAAGTATAAATTGGCCAGATGGCCAGGTTATGCTTCCATTTACGTCTGACCACTTTATGCTTCCAATCAGGGTTGTAAGCCTGAGTAGCTGCTTTCGACCCATTGCAGTCATTTGACGGAAATTGACGAAAGACTCCAGAATACTGAAAGGCGACGTTCGAGCATGAATCGTTATTGATAGTACATTTCCTCATAGCTGTCATTGGCAATCCAAAAGTATTGAATATTCCCACAGCCACCGTTAGAACTACTGGTACACTTCCGTCTCTCCGTAGAAATTAGATAACACCTAATCAGATAAGGCTGTGACCTACTCGGCCAGACTGGAAAGGAATAACAAGCAACAACTTAAACCGAGAGGAATCTCATTATGGCTACAATTTCCATCAACACCCTTATCCAACGGCTACGCTTATATGTACTGCTGCCTCTAATGCTTTTACTAAACGCCTGTGGTGGTGGAGGTGGTGGAGGTGGTGATATCACTCCTCCTGTTTTAACCGCACCAGCTAATATTAACGTGGCAGCTAACAGTGTTTCTGGCACTCCAGCTACAGATTCTGCCATTGCTGCATTTTTAACTGCCGCATCCGCTACGGACAATATCGATGGTGCCGTCTCAGTCACAAATAATGCACCGGTAACTTTCCCGGCGTCATCAACGAGTACAGTCACTTTCAGTGCTAGTGATACTGTCGGCAATATCGGCACGGCAACTGCGACAGTGACAGTTGGTGCATTTGTTGGCGGTGGCGGCTCGACCTGGATCGGCACTAAGCAACTCGGCGTGGCGGCGGCCAACACCTTCGGTGAATCTGTCGCCACTGACGCCAATGGCAATGTCTTTATAACGGGCGGCACCACAGGCGGCCTGGATGGTAACGCGTTGACCGGAACTTTCGACACCTTCCTCACCAGGTACGACAGCACCGGCGTCAAGCAATACACCCGGCAGCTTGGCGTGTCGGGGAGCGTCACCGGCGGCCACGCCGTCGCTACCGATACCAATGGCAACGTCTATGTGGCGGGTAGCACCAACGGCGGCCTTGATGGCAATGCGCTAACCCGAGCTTTCGACTTCTTCCTCACCAAATACGACAGCACCGGGGTCAAGCAATACACCCGTCAGCTCGGCGTGTCAGGGGTCGACACCGGCGGAAACGCTGTCGCCACCGATGCCGATGGCAATGTCTATGTCACGGGTTTCACTAGCGGTAGCCTCGATGGTAACGTACTGAGTGGAATTTCCGACTTCTACCTCACCAAGTACGATAGCACCGGGGTCAAGCAATACACCCAGCAGCTTGGTGTGGCGGCGGCCAATACCTACGGCTACTCCGTCGCTACCGATAACAATGGCAATGTCTATGTGGCGGGTAGCACCAAAGGCGGCCTCGATGGCAACGCGCTAACCGGAACTGAGGACTTCTTCGTCACCAAGTACGATAGTATTGGCACAAAGCAATACACCCGGCAGCTTGGCGTGGCGGCGGCCAATACCTACGGCTACTCCGTCGCTACCGATAACAATGGCAACGTCTATGTAGCGGGTTACACCACTGGTGGACTGGATGGTAATGCGCTGACAGGAATTGCCGACGCCTTCTTCACCAAATACGACAACACTGGGGCCAAGCAATACACCCGGCAGCTCGGTGTGGCGACGAAAGGCGTCATTGGCAGGTCCGTTGCCACCGACGCCAACGGCAATGTCTATCTACAGGGTGGCACCGGTGGAGGCCTCGATGGTAACGTGCTGACCGGAAGCAACGACCTCTTCGTCACCAAGTACGACAGCACCGGCGTCAAGCAATACACCCGGCAGCTCGGCGTGTTAGGGGCCAACACTAACGGTGCCTCCGTCGCTACCGATACCAATGGCAATGTCTATGTCACGGGTCACACTAACGGTGGCCTCGATGGTAACGTGCTGACCGGAAGCAACGACCTCTTCGTCACTAAGTACGACAGCACCGGCGTCAAGCAATAGTCTAAGTCGCCTCCCCACACCGGTAACGTGGGGGTGATTAGTCTTTCAATGACTGCTTTCTAATAAACAACCCCGCAGCAAGCTATCTCGCTACGCGAAGCGGGGTATTACACTGTGCCAACCCTCTAAAATAAGGCTAATTGATAATCATTATGGAGCTTTTGATACTGCCCACCTTGACCTTTGACATATTTGCTTATCATCGCTTCATCACCATGCTTCCCGACCGTACTCGCAAAATATCCATCACTCCAAAACTCCCCTCCCCAGAGAATTTCCCTTACATCCGGGCAGCGACGAAATATTTCGCGAGCCGTCA
>WFQM01000047.1 GCA_015487095.1 Gammaproteobacteria bacterium
AAATCGGTAGTGAGTGAATCCATGTCCTAATCCTAGCCCGATTACGGCCGAAATTCTACGTTTCTTGTATGGACTCTACCCAGCACCCTAGGCTGACACGGTCGTTTTGCGCCAGATCCTTTTGGGTTTGGACCTGCTGATAACCCAGTTTGCGCAAAATAGCGGGCACTGTCGCGCCCTGATTGTAACCGTGTTCCAGCAACAGCCAGCCGGGCGTACACAGGTGCTGGCGGGCTTCGCTGCAAATAATGCGAATGTCTGCAAGACCATCCGGACCGGATTGCAGTGCGGTGAGCGGTTCAAAACGCAGATCACCCTGTTGCAGGTGAGGGTCGCCGGAATGCACGTAGGGCGGATTGCTGATCATCATTTCAAAATGTTCGTTGGCCAGAGGCGCACACCAGTGTCCTTCGGCAAAATGAATATTGTCGATTTTGAGTCTGGCCGCGTTGTTGCTGGCAATGGCCAGTGCATCCGGTGAAATATCGGTGGCGACGATTTGGCAATGGGGTCGTTCACGGGCAATAGCCAGAGCGATGGCTCCACTGCCTGTGCCGAGGTCAGCGATGCGCCAAGTGGCGTCGAGGGGGATTTTTTCCAAAGCCAGTTCCACCAGCGTTTCCGTTTCCGGGCGGGGGATAAGGGTATGAGGTGAGACGGTGAGCGTCATGTCCCAAAAGTCACGTTTGCCAGTAAGGTAAGCGATGGGCTCGCCCTGGCAACGTCGTGCAAGCAAGGTCTGGAATTGTGTGAGGTGCGCTGATTCGAGCATGCGCTCCGGCCACGTACGCAAAAAGGTGCGTGTTTGCTCCAGAGCATGGGCCAACAGAATTTCGGCATCCAGTTGAGGGTGTTCGTTCAAACCCGCGTTACGCAGTTGCGTTTCTGCATCCAGCAGGCTGTTTTTGATGCTGTCGGGCACGGCGAGTGGTGCGGTATTGTTGGGGTTATTCGTCACTTAATTGTGCAAGCTGTTGAATTTGATGCTCGTTGATCAGTGGCTCAATAATCGGGTCAAGGTTGCCCTGCATAATCTCGTCCAGCTTGTACAGAGTCAGATTGATGCGGTGGTCGGTGATGCGTCCCTGCGGGTAATTGTAGGTACGAATACGCCCGGAACGGTCACCACTGCCGACGAGTGATTTGCGTGTCTCAGCCTGTTCAGCATCCTGTTTTTCACGTTCAGCATTGGTGATACGGGCCTGCAATAATGACATGGCTCGGGCGCGATTTTTATGCTGTGAACGCTCGTCCTGACATTCCACCACAGTGCCCGTGGGCAAGTGGGTGATGCGAATGGCCGAGTCGGTTTTGTTGACGTGCTGACCGCCCGCACCGGAGGCACGAAAGGTATCCACCTTCAGGTCGGCAGAATTGATTTCTATCTGTTCCACTTCGGCGACTTCCGGCATGACGGCAACCGTACAGGCCGATGTGTGAATACGTCCCTGGGATTCGGTTTCCGGCACGCGTTGTACACGGTGGCCACCGGATTCAAACTTGAGCCGCGAGTAAGCTCCCTGGCCGATAATACGCAGAATGATTTCTTTGTAGCCGCCATGTTCACCCTGACTTTCACTGATAATTTCGATTTGCCAGCGACGGTTTTCCGCATAACGTGAATACATGCGAAACAGGTCTCCTGCAAACAGCGCGGCTTCGTCACCGCCGGTACCTGCACGGATTTCCAGAAAAGTATTGCTGTCGTCGTTGGGGTCAGTAGGTAATAACAGTTTTTGTAATTCGAGTTCCAGTACCTGCTGGCGGTCTTTGGCGTTTTTGAGTTCTTCCTCCCCCATCTCGCGCATGTCGGGGTCGTCATCATTGAGTAATGATTCTGCTTCATTGAGATCGTCTAACGTGGACTGGTAATCCTTGAAACATTTTACCACCGGGTCAATTTGTGCATATTCTTTGGATAGTTCGCGGAACCGGTTTTGGTCCGACATGACACCTGGGTCAGCGAGCAGGGCGCTGACTTCTTCAAGACGGTCTGCAATGGTTTCCAGTTTATTGTGAATCGATGGTTTCATAATTCGCCTGTGCGTTACTCTTGTTTAATCATCTTTGGGTTTGACAGCAAATGCTTGCTGTCGGTGGAGAGAACGTCGCTAAAGGTCGTGGTTCTTGAGGCCGTACAATTCGCGAGCGGCGTCAAAAATTTCTTCACGGGCATCATAGCCCGCCTTTTTGAGTTGCACGCTGGGGGTGTGGATGAGCTTGTTGGTCAGCCGGTTGGCCATTTCGGTAATGACCTGTTCGGCGTCTTTGCCGGATTGAAGCAGGCGCATGGCCCGTTCGAGTTCAATGTCGCGCTGGCTTTGTGCATCTTCACGCATGGCGCGAATGGTGGAGACGGCATCCAATGATCGCAGCCAGTGCATGAAATGTGACACTTCTGTGTCGATAATTTCTTCTGCTTGCTGTGCGGCTTCCTGACGGGAGCGCAGACCCTCTTGAATAATGTCTTGCAAGTCATCCACTGTGTACAGGTAAACGTCGTTGAGGTCGCTGACTTCGGGTTCGATATCACGCGGTACGGCGATATCCACCATCAGCATGGGGCGGTGTTTGCGCTTTTTCAGGGCGCTTTCCACGCTGCCTTTGCCGAGAATGGGCAGTGGGCTGGCGGTGGATGAAATAACAATATCCGCTTCGGCAAGATGTTGGGTGATCTCTGGCAGAGAGATGGCGTAGGCACCGACTTCCTGCGCCAGAGTGTGGGCGTTTTCCACTGTGCGGTTGGCAATAATCATTCGGCCAATGCCGCTTTGATGCAGATGGCGTGCTGCCAGTTCCACGGTCTCGCCAGCGCCGATGAGCAGCGCGGTACGTTTGTCGAAGGCATCAAAAATCTGTTTGGACAGGCTTACCGCCGCAAAAGCAACGGATACGGCACTGGCACCAATGGCGGTATCGGTACGCACCTGCTTGGCCACGGAAAAAGTGTGCTGAAACAGCCGGTCGAGCTGGCCACCCATGGTGCCTGCTTCGGTGGCGGTGGCGTAGGCGTCCTTGATCTGGCCAAGAATCTGCGGCTCGCCCAGCACCAGTGAGTCCAGTCCGCTGGCGACGCGCAGCATATGGCGTACGGCCTCCTGATCCGGGTGCAGGAAAATATAAGGTTCAATGTCCCGTTTTTCGAGCTTGTGATATTCTCGGAACCAATCGACAATAATGGCGTTGTCACGCTGGTCTTGGGCGGTGTGCTGGCCGGAATCGCAGTACAGCTCGGTACGATTACAGGTGGAAACAATGGCGGCCTCTTGAATTCTGGCGTTGGTGACCAGATCTTTCAGGGCATCAATTAGATTGCCCGGAGCGAACGCAACGCGTTCCCGGATGTCTACAGGGGCGGTCTTGTGATTAATGCCAAAGGCTAGAAGAGACATGCGTGCCGATAGTACCTTGATCAAACCGTAAATTCTGAGCGAACTGGGATGCGAATACAAGTCATGCTGAACCTGTCGGGTGCTTGATTTACCCGGGGTGTTTATTTTTAACCCAGGTTTAAGCGCACCAATGCTGTGGCCGACAGTAATTACAGTGATTCAGAGAAGTAGCACATGAGGCGCAAAATGCGCGAATTATCTAGAGTTTTGGAGTGAAAATGGTGAGAGTAGTGCATTTTTTATGGGTTTTTGGTGTGGTCTGGCTGACGGGCTGCGCGGTTTCCACAGGTGTGGTGAAAGATTCGCCAACACCCACGACAGCATCTGTGGCCACCTTGACGGCATTGCCTGAGGGTGAGTTTTCAGCACAGGTGATGTATCGGCTGCTGGTTGCCGAGGTGGCCGGGCAGCGGGGCGAAATTGTGGTGGCTGTGAACAATTATCTGGCAGCAGCGAAGGAATCCCGGGATGCCAATGTGGCAGAGCGTGCGGCGCGTGTTGCTATTCTTGCCCAGGCACTGGAGCAGGCACTGGAGGCAGCAGAATTGTGGGTCGAGCTGGCCCCGGATGATGCGAAAGCCTATGAGGTGCTGGCACCGTTGTTACTGGTTTTTGGTCGTGCGCCGGAAACGGTGGCGCGTTATGAACGCTATATCGTCTTGTCAGCGGATAAGGCTGATCAGGGGTTCATGCAAATCTCTGGACAGCTGATGCAAGCCAAAAGCCCTGTTGCTGCGCTTTCGGTCATGGAGCAATTGCTGACCAAACAACGGAGTAATCCCTATGCATGGTTGGCGCACGGTCAGCTGACTCTGCGTCAGGGTAAGCTGGAGCTGGCTATGGATTCGGTGGATAAATCCCTGGCGTTGAAATCGCACTGGGCTCCGGCCGTGGTCATGCGTGCGCGGATTCTCAGTTTGCAGGGGGACAAGAAGAAGGCGCTGGCCTATCTGGAAAAAGAGCGTGAAGGTGAACTGGAAAATGATGTTTCCGTTGGCATGAGCTATGCGCGATTGTTGACAGAAGTCGAGCAGCTGCCCCAGGCTTTTGTCGAGTTTGAACGTCTTGCTGAGCAAGACCCGCGCAATACTGAGGCACAGTATGCCGCAGGTGTGCTGGCATTACAGCTGGACAAACTGGACAAGGCGGAAACCCGCTTCAAACGTGTCTTGCGCATGAGACAGCGTATGCTGGAGAGCAGCTATTACCTGGGACGTGTTTACGAGAAAAAAAATGATCCTGAGGTTGCGTTGAAATATTATTTTGCAGTGCATCGCGGCGCTTATTATTTAGGTGCGCAGTCACGGGCAGCCAATTTGCTGGCCGAGCAAGGCAAGCTGGAGCGTGCGCGTGAGCATCTGCATTCGCTGCGTGTTCGTAATGAACAGGACCAGGTGCGGCTTTATCTGGTGGAAGGGGAGCTGCTGCGCAAGGCCGGGAAATATCAGGAGGCTTTGGTATTTTTTGCGGATAAACTGGAAAAACTGCCTAATGATACCTCCTTGCGTTATGCGCGGGCGCTGGTGGCTGAAAGGGCCGATAAACTGGCGTTGGCCGAAGAAGACCTGCGTATCATCATCGAACGAGAACCGGGTAACGCACAGGCGCTGAATGCGCTTGGTTATACGCTGGCTGATCGTACTGATCGCCTGGATGAAGCGCTGGGTTACATCACCCGGGCACTGGAAGTGGAGCCGAGGGATGCAGCCATCATTGATAGCATGGGTTGGGTGCAGTACCGCATGGGTAACCATGCCAGGGCCGTTGAGTTGTTGCGTCAGGCATTGTCATTGATTCATGATCCGGAAATTGCGGCACACCTGGGTGAGGTTCTGTGGGAAATGGGTAACAAACAAGAAGCGCTGGATGTATTGGAAACGGCCCTGGAAAAACACCCCGAACACAAAATTTTGCTGGACGCCATGAAGCGCCTGGGTTTGTGACCCGTTCGCTGTTGCAACGTATTGCACCGTGGTGGTTATTGGGCGCGGTGCTTCTATTTTCCGGTTGCGCCTCGTTGTCACCCTTTGCCCCTGAGCCTCCCTCCGAGCGTGTTGCGCAGTTATGGCAGCAACATGTTCAGTCTGTGAATGCACAAACTGATTGGACGTTGAGTGCGCGCATCGCTGCCCACAGCGAAGATGACGGTTGGAATGGCAAGCTGCATTGGCAACAGGAAAAAGACACCTATCAAGTGAGTTTCAATGCGCCGTTTGGTCAGGGTGGGTTACAGCTGGATGGCGGGCCACAGTATGTCGAAATGCGCACTTCGGATGGGCAGACGATGGTTGCTACGGATGTTGAGTCCCTTCTCTATCAGCAGCTCGGCTGGCGGTTGCCATTGCACAGCCTGCGGTATTGGGTGCGTGGCGTACCTGTGCCGGTGGGCGAGAAAGCCCCGCTGTTGGCTTTTGATGAAGAGGGCCGGCTTGCCCGTTTGCAGCAATCCCGTTGGCAAATTGAATACTTGGCCTATCGTCGGGTGGATGGGCTGATGTTACCGCGTAAGGTCTATCTGGAAAACGATGAACTCAGTGTGCGTTTGGTGATTGATCGTTGGGAATCAGGCAACGGCGGACATTAAGATATGTCGGACAGTCTCGTTTTACAGCAACCCGTCTGGCCCGCTCCAGCCAAACTCAACTTGTTTTTACACATCACCGGACAACGACCCAACGGTTTTCATGATTTGCAAACCGTGTTTCAGTTTCTGGATTTTGGTGACAAGCTACGTTTTTGTGTACGCGCCGATGGGCAACTGCGGCGAGTCACCGATGTGCCCGGAGTGCCTGAAGCAGAAGATTTAATGATCCGTGCTGCACGATTATTGCAGACTGAAACCGGTTGCACGCAGGGCGTAGACATTCACATCGAAAAAAAATTGCCCATGGGCGGTGGCCTGGGTGGCGGCAGTTCTGACGCAGCTACCACGCTGGTTGCGCTCAATGATTTGTGGCGGCTTGGTCTTAATGAAGACCGGCTCGCTACGTTGGGTTTGCAGCTGGGTGCTGATGTGCCGGTGTTTGTGCGTGGTCGTGCCGCCTGGGCGGAAGGTGTCGGTGAAAAACTGAACCCAGTGATGTTGCCCGAACCCTGGTTTGTGGTGCTGGTTCCCGGGGTGCAGGTCTCCACAGCTAAATTGTTTAGTGATACACAATTGACACGCGATGCGCGACCCATCAAAATACGCGATTACCTTTCGTGGGTTAGCGCTGGGGGTGCCGGGAGTGTGAGCGGTGCCCTTTTTTGTCGGGATGGTGAGAGCCGTGTTGGCAATGTATTCGAGCCATTGGTGCGGGCAAAGTATCCTGAGGTTGATGCCGCATTGATGGATTTGATGCGATTTTCGCCCGCGCGATTGACTGGCACTGGTGGTTGTGTGTTTGCGGCATTTGAGCGCGAATCACAGGCGCGTGAGGTGGCTGAACAGCTTGAAGACCGCTGGCAGACGATAGTCGCCGCGGGTTGTAATCGTTCGGTATTGTTCGGTTCAGAAAGGTTTTGTACGGAAAAATAAGTTTTTTATTGGGGCGTCGCCAAGCGGTAAGGCACTGGGTTTTGATCTCAGCATGCGCAGGTTCGAATCCTGCCGCCCCAGCCAATCGATAAATGACAACTGAAAATACAGTTGTCAATTGTAAACAGAGCTGGTCACTTCGGGTGGAGTAAATCGTGTCTGACAGCCAAATGATGGTGTTTACGGGTAATGCTAACCCGCAGCTGGCGCAGGCCGTGGCGAATTACCTTGATCTTTCTCTGGGTAAAGCTGTGGTGGGAGAGTTCAGCGATGGCGAAACCCTGGTTGAAATTACTGAAAATGTACGTGGTCGGGATGTGTTTATTATCCAGCCCACCTGCGTGCCCACCAACAATAATCTGATGGAATTGTTGGTGATGATCGATGCTCTGCGTCGCTCATCAACACGCCGTATTACAGCGGTCATCCCGTATTTTGGTTATTCACGACAAGATCGCCGCCCGCGTTCAGCGCGTGTGCCACTGACCGCCAAGCTGGTGGCGGACATGATTGTCACCGCAGGTGCTGATCGCGTGTTAACAGTGGATTTGCATGCTGACCAAGTGCAGGGGTTTTTCGACAAGCCCATGGATAATATTTACGCCTCCCCCATTTTGCTGGGCGATATCTGGCGTCGGGGGTATGAGAATCTGATGGTGGTGTCACCGGACGTAGGTGGTGTGGTGCGCGCCCGGGCATTGGCCAAGCGACTGGACGATGCGGACCTGGCCATTATCGACAAACGTCGTCCCAAGCCTAACGTGGCAAAGGTGATGAACATTATCGGTGATGTGGAAGGGCGTACCTGTGTGCTGGTGGACGACCTGGTTGATACTGCGGGTACTCTGGGGCAAGCGGCCAAAGCTTTGAAAGACAAAGGTGCTACCAAGGTGGTGGCTTACTGTACACATCCGGTGTTATCCGGCCCGGCGGTGGAAAACATTATCAAATCCGAGCTGGATGAATTGGTGGTGACAGATACGATTCCGCTCAGTAAGGCCGCCGCCAAATGTGGTCGTATTCGGCAGTTGTCTATCGCTGAACTGTTGGCGGAAACCATGCGGCGTGTGAGCAATGAAGAGTCGGTAAGTTCGTTGTTTATGGATTGAGCTGGATAAAAATTTGAATTAAAAGATTTTTGAATTAAAAAATTGTTGTTGGGGTCACTGTTAACAGAATAGTGATTTTGACAAGGGTGCTTCATTCTGGTCGCAAGGGTGAAGTGAAAAGCGAAGACCGCAAAATCATGGCGGTCTTTTTTTGTCAGGCGTGACTGGCGGTATTTGCCAGACACACAATTGTTGGAGATACATTATGTCTGCTGATTTTAATATTATTGCTGAAAGCCGTACGGACGTAGGGAAAGGTGCGAGCCGCCGCCTGCGCCATACGGGCAAAGTGCCGGGAATTATTTATGGCTCGGGTAAAGACCCCGTGGCCTTTACTGTGGTGCATGATGACTTGATGCATCATCTGGAAAATGAAGCCTTTTATTCCCACATCCTCACCGTGACTGTTGATGGCAAGGTCCAAAAAGCGGTACTCAAGGACTTACAGCGTCACCCCGCCAAACCCAAAATCCTGCATGTGGATTTTTTGCGCGTGAGCGACAAAGACGTTATCAATATGCAGGTGCCGATGCACTTTATCAATGAAGATGCCAGTGTTGGTGTTAAAGCGGGTGGCTTGGTATCGCATTTGTTGAGCACCATCGAAATCACCTGTAAAGCCAGCGATTTGCCGGAATATCTGCAAATTGATCTGACGGATCTGGATGTCGGTGCTTCGTTGCATTTGTCGGATATTGATCTGCCCAAGGGCGTACAGATTACCGCTTTGACTCATGGCACAGACCATGATCTGCCAGTGGTAAGCATTCACGCACCGAAAGGGGGTGATGCCACAGAAGAAGATGAGGCCGCTGATACCACTGCCACAGAAGAAGGCGGTGCCGCCAGCGAATAAGTTTTTTGTTTGTTCCTCTAAAGTACAGGAAAGCCGACTTTGTCGTCACCCGTTCAGCTTATTGTCGGCCTGGGAAACCCCGGGCCAAAGTATGAGCAAACGCGACACAACGTCGGCTTTGTTTTTGTGGATGAACTGGCACGTAGCAAAGGTGCATCGTTCAAGCTGGAAAACAAATTCCATGGTGATGTGTGCAAATTATCACTGGCTGGCAATGAACTCTGGTTGCTCAAACCCAACACCTTTATGAATTTAAGCGGCAAATCTGTTGCTGCACTGGCGCGTTTTTATAAAATTGCACCGGAATCAATACTGGTCGTGCATGACGAACTGGATATTCCTCCGGGTCAATTACGACTCAAACAAGGCGGTGGTCACGGTGGCCATAACGGCCTGCGTGACATGATTGCGCAATTGGGCAGCAAGGAATTTATGCGCCTGCGTGTAGGTATTGGTCACCCTGGGCAAAGCCGGGATGTATCAAATTATGTGCTGGGTAAAGCCGCGCGTGATGAGCAAATCGACATTGATGCGGCCATTGATGAAGCCCTGCACACTTTACCAAAGATTATTGAAGGTGAAATGCAAGCGGCAATGAACCATTTACATAGCCGCAAATAGTGACGGTAGGGTGGGCACGTTGTTTGTGCCCACATGTTGCTTGATAATATTAAAATGTGAATTAAGGGCTACATCGCTCTGTTGACACTTTTTACTGAAAATGCCGTTATTCCGGCATATTTTTAGCCGGAATCCAGAGGCTTAAGCCTTCGGGCAATCGCTCCAGTGCATTGGGAACTTGTGTTGTCGTGGTACTGATAGGTGGCGAGTTATAAACGCATGGGCCGCAGAGATGCAAAGGACGCAGAGAAAAACATTAAACACTTTGCATTCTCCGCGTCTTTGCGCCCTCTGCGTTAAATGCCCGGTAACTTTTTAAAAACAGGTGCTAAAAAACAGGTGTTTTTAGCACTGAATTCACATTAAAACAGAGATTAAAAACATGGGATTCAAATGTGGCATCGTTGGCTTGCCCAATGTGGGTAAATCCACTTTGTTTAACGCGCTGACCAAAGCGGGCATTCAGGCGGCCAACTATCCTTTTTGCACCATCGAACCCAACGTCGGTGTGGTACCGGTGCCGGACCCGCGTCTTGATGCACTGGCCGCGATAGTCAGCCCCGAGCGAGTGCTGCCCACCACCATCGAATTCGTGGACATTGCCGGGCTTGTTGCCGGAGCCTCCAAAGGTGAAGGCCTGGGCAACCAGTTCCTTGCCAATATCCGCGAGACCGATGCCATCGCCCATGTAGTACGTTGTTTTGAAGACGACGACGTAGTACATGTCGCAGGCAAAATTGATCCGCTGGGTGACATAGAAGTCATCAACACCGAACTGGCACTGGCAGACCTGGATTCTGTGGACAAGGCGATCAATCGTGTTGGTCGGGTTGCCAACTCCGGTGACAAGGATGCCAAAGCCAAACTCGTCGTGCTGGAGAAAATCAAGGCTGAACTGGACGAAGGTAAACCCGTGCGCGCCGTGGGTCTGGATGAAGACGAGCAGGCGATGTTAAACGATATGTTTCTGTTGACCGCCAAGCCGACCCTGTACGTCGCCAACGTCGCCGAAGATGGCATGGAAAATAACCCGTTGCTGGACAAGGTACGTGACTTCGCCGCCAGCGAGGGTGCAGGCGTAGTCGCTGTGTGTGCTGCTATCGAATCCGAGCTGTCCGAACTGGATGAAGACGAGCGTGATGAATTTTTGCAAGAGCTGGGGCTGGAAGAGCCGGGCCTCAATCGCGTGATCCGCGCCGGTTACGGCCTGCTGAACCTGCACACCTACTTTACTGCGGGCGTCAAAGAAGTGCGTGCTTGGACCGTGGCTATCGGTGCCACTGCACCGCAGTCTGCTGCTGTGATCCATACTGACTTTGAAAAAGGCTTCATCCGTGCAGAAGTTATTGCTTATGATGATTTTATCGCTGGCAACGGTGAGCAGGGTGCCAAAGAAGCAGGCAAATGGCGTCTGGAAGGCAAGGATTACGTTACTCAGGATGGTGATGTCATGCACTTCCGCTTTAACGTCTGAGGTCGGATGAGAATCACGTAACGGCTACAGCTGGACAAGCCTGCCGGGAAACCATACAATTCCGCCTCTTTCAAATCCGGCCCGCCGGATCCGTTCTTAAACGGCTATGTAGCTCAGCTGGTTAGAGCACATCACTCATAAGGAACGGGTCGTAGTCGGAAATGAGCAAGAGAGACCGTGAGCGGCTCTTGTTCATGTGGTAAAATTTTCCGAGTATTCGGAAGCGATTTTGACCCGAACACAAAGCTCCAAATCTAAAAAGGCTACATAGCTCAGTTGGTTAGAGCACATCACTCATAATGATGGGGTCCCTAGTTCGAATCTAGGTGTAGCCACCAAATTCCATTTCCACGGTTTTTCCGGGTTGTCCAAAAACAGCCTAGAAATTCGTCGCGCGTATTAAAATAAAGAAAAGACATCCACTAAATAAAAAATAGTAAAAGCCTGAGTTAGCCCCCCCCCAAAAAAATATCTGCATCACCACACTTAGAACTTCATATCTTTTGGCAGACACGAAAAAAATTGGAAATTTTCCGACAAACAAGCTGGTTTTATGAGCCTTAGGCAACAGAAGGCCTTCGCCTGTTTATTCAGGCGAGCTGAAAATAGAAATAATGAAGAAAATGATTGAGGGTTATGTGGG
>WFQM01000048.1 GCA_015487095.1 Gammaproteobacteria bacterium
TGTATAAATATGGCAGTGGTTTGTGGCGTGACTTTTTAGATGACGGAGATCTGGAACTTTATCACACCGCAGTAAAAAAGGCCTTGTCGCCAGATTGTGCCCGTTGGCTGGAGCAGGGGAGAACCGCCAGTGATATCGATTTGTAATTTTTGTTAATTAGAAAAATACGAAAAAGAAAACAGTTGGGTATTTTATTGTTTATGCATCGCGTGTCTATCTTTAGGGGAAAAAAGAGCAAGAATGGACAAGTAATATTGATTGCGTATTTTTGAATTATGGATAGCATACGATGAGTGGAAATGAAGGAATTGCTGAATATAGTACACAGTCTATTAACAATTTATCACAGCATTTAATAAATGCGGTTTTACAACACATCAATTAAGTAATGCTAAATAGTGTTAGCAGATTGTGCTGTGTGTTGCCATGTTGATAAGTGTTAATACTCTTGAGCATAATGGAAGAAATAACAATGCAGTTTCTCCACAATAATATATTTGTGTATAACTACAAAAAGGAGAGTAGATATGTTATCTGTTAATATAAAACGTAAATTATCCATTCATGTGCCAATTATTCTGTTAGCGGCGGCCACAATATTGCCTGCCACTTCTATTGCAGGAGATGTGCGTACCTGGGTTAAAAAATTGCATCCAACGACCGGGTTCAATACTGATTGTGATACACCAGTGTTTAGTTTACCGGCACCGCTACCTGTTGATTTACGTTTTGATTTTATTGGTTTGTATAATCCTGACGCGCCCGCACAGGGGGAAATGCGTGATGCTTTCACGCTTCAGCAAGGTGATTGTCAAACCAGCCTGGAGTCGTATGTTGCCACCACCACAAATTTTGATCTTCTTGCCGCGTTGGGAGCGCCCGCTCCAGATCCACGGTTGAGGAATTTACGCACGCATGAAATTCCCAAAATTGCCTCACCGGATGGAACCCGGTTTACATTACCTCCAGCAGGCTCTGTTGCACCACCGTTCCCTCCCACAAATAATGCAACAAATAATCCACTGACGCTTGGAGAGTATCGCGGGGTTAAAGGAAGAATGGTAGTTAAGTGTTACGCTGATGGAACTGCGCATGTCAGAATCAGGCTGCGTAATTATCAACCTCATGAGCTACTTACCATCTGGGCCATATGGCTTGCAACGCCACCCGGCGCAGCTGCGCCAGCACCCGTTCCATTGCCTTTTGGTGGAGTGCCAAATGTCGTTGTCGCCAATGAACATGGTGCCGCACGATTTACGCGTACGCTGAGTTATTGCCCGATGGATACCCAGCCAAACGGTGAGCAATTACTATTGCTGGATATTGCGAGTCACTTCGATGGTAATGTTTACGGCGCAGTGCCGGGTACTCCACCAGTAGAAGCAACGTTCGTTGATCCCAATGATCCGTCTACTACATTTACGAGCCCTATCAGTGAAGGTACCGTGACACTTATTCGTGGCGCAATTCCGATGACAGTACATACAGTACACCATCATCAATAATCATGAAGACAACATGATAGTTGTTATTGTATCAGGTACATTTTTAACAATACTCGATATGGTGTGATTTTGACTGGCTGATGGTTGTGTGAGCAACACATCCATCAGCCAATAAAATCACTGGGTTAGATAAAAAACAAGGGTTTGAAAAAATGTGTATGCAATAATTTCTCTGTTTGCACCTTATTCCAACCAGGAAAAAAATCAGTTAACGGAAACAAAAAATCTGCTTAACTGGGGTGTATCAAAAAGGTTGACCAGATCAGTGAAGTGGAGAACTCAAATTCACTGATAAAACCTTTCACATACTTGTGCCGGATTTTGTTTTTTGCTCCTTGAAGTAATTCCATGTAGCTCTGAATGCCAGTCGGTCAGGTTGCTTGTCATTGCGGTATGCCCAAACGAATCCGTTAAACCGACTGTGACACTTCCCGCAACTTGCGACTGAAGGTATTCTCTGCTGAGGTTGTTATTAACAGACATTCCTGTGCCCGTGTCATGCCGACATAAAGCAGGCGGACGTTTTGTGCTTGTCGTGCTTCGCTGTCATTTAGCTGGCCAATCCCCAACATGATGACGCGGGAAAATTCCAACCCTTTACTACTATGAATAGTCAGTACCGTAACTTGCTTATTACTTGGATTGTAAGTGCTTTTATATTGTTTGCTGCCCAGCCAGGTATGCGGAATGTCAGCCGTTCTCAGTTGTGATGCCATCTTGTGACCCTGACTCCCCTCGGCATAGACCACTGCCATATCGCCCCAGGGTATACCCTGCTGATGCCACTTTGTTAAACACTTAAGCGCATAGGCAATCTCTTCCTGAAGATTACTGCTTTGATGAACCACCGGTGCTGGCCCGCTGTTGCCCGCAGCTTCCGGCTCGATCAAAGGAATATGATCATCGTCCGCACTTTTTGGATAGAGATAGTGACTGGCGAAAGTATATGCAAAATGGAGAATTTCACGCGTATTGCGGTAATTAAGCCGCAAAATTGTAGTGCGCCCTTTTCCCCGAATACCAACGCTGGAGAGACTGAAACCAAGACCGGAATTTTTATGATAAATTGATTGGGCATCATCGTAGAGCAACAGCAGGGCATTGGTTTCAGGGTCAACCATTTGTACAACAAGCTTCAGCCACTCTGCCTCAAAATCATGGCCCTCATCAATCAGCAGAGCACCATACTGCGCTCTGGGGATGTGCCCTTTATCCACGGCGGCAATGACACTCTTCACTTGGCGCTCCCAGAAGGGCTTGTCCGACTCCAGTAGTTCCACATGGTAACTTTTGAGTTGCTGGCCACACCAGTCGTGGAAGTGGTAGACTTGTACCTGCCCACCGATACCCTTGTCGGTGATAAAAGCCCGTAGTTTAGCGGCAAGCGTAACATTAAAGCAGAGTACCAGAATCGGTTTGTTCATCATCTGCGCCAGGTGTAAACAGCGATAACCCAGGATCAAGGTTTTGCCGGAACCCGCAACCCCATGGATTACCCGATGTCCTTCTCCCAGGCTGCGCGCCAGCTGTTCCTGCTGGATATCCATGATTTTTATAATATCAGGCAGGGTCTGTTCCAATCGCTGTGTTTCTTCGTCTGCTTCGGCAAAAATATCAGCCTGGCCGCAGTCATCAATACGAATTTCGGGAAACAGGTGCCAGCGGATACGATCAATTTGTGGCAGCGTCAGAATGTCCCCAAACCGATAATGGAACATTCCCCATAATTGTTCCTGAAATTTTTCGGCATCAGCATTTTCGGTGATTTCATCTTTGTAAATTATCAGGTGATCAGGTAATAGTCCTTCACGCCGATCATGGGGAATCGCCTTTTCGATCTGTTTGCGGGTAATATTGGTAAACACCACACCCCAACCATAAGGCATGGCTAGGTTGCCTTTATAGGCTCCTGTGGTCTGACAGAGTTTGGGGTCACGCGACAACATCCCGACTACGTTGTACGTGTATTGACGCGCCTGTTCCAGTGGGTGTGGTCGGGTAACTAGGCCGGTATCTGTCAACAGGGTTACATCAGACTTGCTGATCTTTTTTAATGTCTCCGGTTTCCAGTCTTTCACTTCCAGAAACAGCAGCCCCCGTGAAGGGTGCAAGATGATAAAGTCAGGGTAACGACGTTTTTTCCCTACCGGGATATCAAACCAGACTAGATAATCATCTTCCAGCAACGCTTGTAAACGCCTCGCCACACGCTTCTCTCCGGAGGTCATGCGTCCGAGGGTCTGCCTGTTTAGAGGGGGGATAATTTCTGCCATTGTTCATTGCTATTGTTTTAGCCCTCATCAGAAAGGGATTCAGGCACTATACCTGAAGCGATCAGACTTAATCCTAAATTAACCAGAAATTTTATAGAATAAATTTATCGTGAGGCCCGCATGAAATTTTTGAAAAACAGTACGTTGTTTCGGTTGGTATTTGTTTTGATGCTGCTGTTATTGTTGGCTTGTGGTGAAGGGCCGGAAGTTGGCAGTATGGCAGTTCCCAGTGCTCCCCCACAACAAACCGATGCGGTACAGCTGACGTTGGGCAAGCAGATTTTTACAACGCATTGCGCAAGTTGCCATGGTACACAAGCGCAAGGCGCAGCCAATTGGCGGCAGACGGATGCAGATGGCAATTATCCACCGCCACCGCTCGATGGTTCCGGTCATGCCTGGCATCATTCCACGGAGGTGCTCATAAGTATGATTCATGAGGGTAGCCCGCAGGGGAAAGGTAATATGCCGGCCTGGGAAAACAAATTAAGCGAAGAAGAAATCAATGCAGTGATTATCTGGTTTCAATCCATCTGGCCGAAACCGGTTTATGATGCCTGGTTTGAAATGCAGCAACGAGGCCGCTAGAATATTAGCGCTTGCTAATTAATAGGCAGGTTTAACATAACAGAGGAGAAAGACAATGTACGGATTTCATACAACCGTTGTGGGCAGCTTTGATGAGGTGATCGATAAAACTATTGAAGCATTGAAAACGGAAGGCTTTGGGGTGCTGACCACCATTGATGTAAAGGCGACGCTGAAAGCAAAAATTGATGTGGATCGTCGGCCTTACACTATTCTGGGGGCTTGCAATCCAGTGCTGGCCAATCAGGCTATTAACGCTGAGCCGGACATCGGTCTGTTATTGCCGTGCAATGTATTGGTGCGTGAAGAGGAAGATGACTCCATTACCGTGGCCTTTATGGACCCGCTGGCAGTGCTAGGACTGGTGGAAGGAGAGGATGTGAAACCACTGGCTGCCGAAGTGCGCAGCAAGCTGGAACAGGTGCGGGACTTATTGGCAGCGGGTTGATATACCCGTAACGATTGAGATTGAGGGCTAATTGCACGCCCTGTTTCCTCCATGGCTGCGTTGTTGTCCTTGCAATAGAATCACTATTTACGCGTCATTTCGCCTCGCCATGAAGAAAATATGACGCACACATAGACATCATGTATTGACCTGCCCAACCTCAAGCGACGTGGGTTGGGCAGGTCAATACATGATGTCTAATGTCTCAGACTCCACGGGTATATTCGCCACCGCAAGCAGTCTGTTAAACCTAAATTAATCAGTTGAACCTACTGCGAACGTCTAATGCACTCAATCTCAAGGACTTTTTCGAACATTTTGAACTCACCGTATGGGTGATACGCTTTCATTCAAAATAACCGAAAAAGATCATTGATCTTGAGCACATTAGCCGCTCTCGCAACGGCTCAACTGATTAATTTAGGATAAAAGTCCACAATATCTTTTTATCCATCACCTTAAAGACAACTGTACCGCTCCCCACTACCTTGGCAGTAAACTTATACACACCACATATACCTGTAGCGATCTTCAAGTTTGTTCAAATCCGGAAAAATACCATGCCCCGGGTTTAAA
>WFQM01000049.1 GCA_015487095.1 Gammaproteobacteria bacterium
CAAGTCGTTTAACCAGATTTAAAGCTGCCATGCCGGGTTCACTTTTTACGACGATGGTTAAACCATCACCGGGCAGGCTGCGCTCTTTCAGTAAATTTTGTTGGGTCAGCCAGATATCAATGTTCTCCACCGTCATGTCTGATTGAAAGCGGATGATGATGTTGCCGGGCAGCGCCATACGGGGTGAGTTGGGGCGGGGGGAGCTGTGGAATACTGGCGATACACTGGGGGCCGGTTTTGCATTTGCAGCAGCAGCACCAGCGGTGTCTGCAAGTGATTTGCTGACAATGGTATCTACTTGCTGTGACTCTGCGCGCCATATGGTGGTTATGCCGTGTGTTTTGACTTGTTGACTGTCGGCATTACGCAAGGCAGTGGTTGATTTGAGCTGTTCTGCGGCGTTGTTATTCGGTACATAAAATTCTGCATATTCTTCGGGATTGAGCCAACTGGTGACATCCCGTTTGCCATTGTTCCAGGTAATTGCTTTCCACGAGTTTGAGCGGGTTGTGTCTGTGACACTTTTGTCCATTGCCCCCCCTTTAGTGGGTGGGTTGCTGTGGCTCAGCGTGGCAAAAATAGCGAGTGAAGCCACGGCTACCAGCACGATATAACGTCTTGTTAATGGTGGTCTGTGTTTATCCATATTTACAGGCTCCGGCAGCAATAGATTTTAGTGGCCATAAAATTTAAGCCCCCAGGAGTCAAATGTGCCTGTGTCAAGAAATGCTTCGTCGGAAACCCGGAGAGTCCAGGTACCGGCGCTGTTTTCACCTAAGTGGCGGGCGCTGCCAAATACCCAGCCATTGTAGTCACTGCTGCAAGGCGAGTAACAGCTGTGTCTTTCGGCCAGAAGGCTTGTTGTTCCAGAGGGGCTGGTGAGTTCTACTCTGAGGTCGCCATGGTAGGGGTGGTCGGCGCTGAATGTAATTTCTATAAATTCGATATTCATGCTGCTGTCGATGACGATACTGTTGCTGACGCCCGTGAGAGTATTGTCAGGAATACTGGTAGCAACAGAGCGCATGCCGCTGTTAAAAATGCGTTCAGGACCGACATTGCGCCAGGTGCGGCTGGCCGCAACAGCGGCAGCGGCGTCAATCACACCAAACCCATATTTATGGTTAACGTTGTAGACTGGTGTGCCAGCTGTCACTTCCCAGTCGGTATCGGCCGGGTCATTTTTGCGTGCTGTTTGCGCCAGAATCAGGCGCACATCTCGCCAGCCCAGATTGGGGTTGGCTTGCAGCATCAAGGCAATAACTCCGGCGGCGAGGGGGGTGGCTGAAGAAGTACCATTAAAAGTTTTGGTGTAATTTTTATCAGCGTAATCGTTACTGCTGTTGTTGGTATTCGAACCCCGGATTCCTCCACTGCTATCAGTGGTGGTAATGCTTTGCTCATTGTTTTCGGGGTTACTGCCTGAAGGGGCACAGATCCACAGGTTGGCACCATTTTCTGAATAGACAGCTTGCCGACCTCTATCGTTAGTGGCACAGACAGTGATGACGTAACGGTTATTGGCAAATGCATCATAATTTGAATTGTCGATGCCATTGGGATTGCCGGGCAGGGGGCTTGCACCATTGCCCGCAGCCCAGGTGTAGATGGTACCAAGGCCACCACGACCAATAGTTGTGCCTGTCTGTAAACTGTTAAGCCAACCGGCAGGCATGGAAGGATTGAGTATAGTGCTTAGTTCGCCTGTATCATCCTTGGGGCCCCAGCTGTTGTTCGAGATGGCGACATTGGTGATATTTCTGGTCATGGCATCAAGGGCATTGGCTTCGGTAAAGTTGTACAGCAGGTTAAATCCGGCGATGGAGGCTTGAGGAGCGCTGCCGCGTACGCCCAGACCGTTGAAGTCGCGTGCTGCAACGACACCTGCTACCGAGGTACCGTGGTCGTGGTTTCTACAGGGGGCGGGCGTATTTGCCAGATCGTTATCACGACCACAGTAGTCATAGTTCTGGCCCGTTGCGATATTGGCAGCCAGGTCTTCGTGTTCCACTTCCAGGCCGTTATCAACGATACGGATATTAACGCCTGCGCCTTTAATTGTGGTGCCGGTGGTGGCATTAATTACCGTGTTCCAGACTGCCTCTATGTTGATATCTTCACCGCTGATACCGCTATTTTGGCCATTGTTTTTAAGGTGCCATTGCTGGTCATAAAGCGGGTCGGCGACGCTGACGATGGTGGTGGTGTTGGCGGCACTGTCGATAAGGCCATCGTTGACGATTAGTTGCAACACGTAGGTGCCATCGACATCGGGTGTGAAAGTGGGTTTGGCGATTGAAACATTGCTCAGGCTGATATTGCTGGTAGCAGGTTTGCTGACAATGGACCAGTTGTAGGTAATGGGGGAGGGGCTGTTATCAGCATCACTGCTGTTTGATCCATCGAGTCTTACCTCCGTCAAAGTGATGACATTCTGGTCTGGCCCGGTATTGGCGACAGGGATGGCATTAACAGTGACGCTGATGGTGATGGTGACGGCAGAATCGACTGAAGGGTCACTGGAGCTAAGGCCATCATTAACGATGAGTTTCAGTATGTACTCGCCGCCCAGGTCAGGAGTGAAGGTGGGGTTGACGATTGTGGCATCGCTCAGTGTGGCAGTGCTGTTTGTCGGTCCGATGAGGGTCCAGGCATAGGTGAGCGTATCGTTTTCGGCGTCACTGCTGCCGGAGCCGTCGAGCTGTACCTGCTGCAAGCTAAGTATGTTCTGGTTCAGACCCGCGTTGGCAACCGGTTTTGTATTGGGCGTACTGATAATGGTAACAGTGTCTGTTGCATTGTTATCGGGTACGCCATCGTTGACGGTGAGTTTCAGTACATAAGTGCCATCGATGTCGGGAGTGAAGGTGGGATTGATGATTGTGGCATTGCTGATACTGGCGGTACTGCCCGCAGGGCGGTTGTCGATGGTCCAGGCATAGGTGAGCGGATCGTTTTCGGCATCACTGCTGCCGGAGCCATTGAGCTGTACCTGCCGCAGGGTGATTACGTTCTGGTCTGAACCGGCATCAGCTACAGGGGGCGTATTAGTGCTGGTGACGGTGAGGGTGTCTGCAATACTGTTGGTGATGCCATCATTGACAATGAGTTGCAGCGTATAAGTACCGTTGCGGTCGGGAGTGAAGGCGGGGTTGGCGATTGCAGCATCATTCAGCGTGGCGGCACTGTTTGCGGGGCCAGTGATGGTCCAGGCATAGGTGAGCGGATCGTTTTCAGCATCACTGCTGTCGGAGCCATCGAGCTGTACCTGTTGCAGAGTAGTTGCGTTTTGATCAGGCCCGGCGTTGGCGACAGGGGCTGTATTGGCGCTATCTTCTTCTTTAATGCTTTCACCACAAGCACTTAGTAACAGAAATAAAGAGATAACAACACCTTGAGTCCATTTTGCTGACAACACGATATCCTTTCCTAACAGTCCATTGTTTTGTATTTTTGTAATGACTTGATTTGGGAGGCAATCCTCCGCCATTACAGAATACATTATCAAAATGCGTTATAAGGTATCTGTCAGTACTAAACCCGTCAAGCGGCTTTTTACTGAGATATCGCGATTAATTTATGCGGGAGCCTGAATTCAGCGGGTTCGCAGTTTGTGAGGATTAGCGGTGCTTTGATTTTGTTTTGCGGGTTTTGTGCAATTGTTGTCGAAACAGTTCCATCAATATCTCAATATTGGCAGTACCGGCATAATTCAGGCGAGTGATAAAGGCGATTTTTCGGTGTGGTCCTGGTTCATTCAGGTGGATGGTTTTTATTTCAGCATTGTCATCAGTCAGCTGATTCAGGGCCATTTCTGGCACCAGGGTCGTGCCCATGTGGCCTGCCACCATTTGCACCAGAGTATTCAGGCTGGTGCCCGACAAGGAATACTTCATTTCGACAGGCCGGAATTTACACGCGGAAAGGGCATGGTCTTTCAAGCAATGCCCATCTTTTAACAGCAGCAGCGGGGCTTCTTGCAACTGCTTGCCGGTAATTTCACAATGATCGGCCAGCTTGTCCGAGCGGTGAGTGACGACAAAAAAATCCTCTTCCCAAAAGGTGAAGGCATGCAAGCCTTCAATCGCATAAGGCAACGCCAGTATGGCGGTATCAAGGTCGCCCTTTCTGACTTTTTCCACCAGCACATTTGATTGCTCTTCAATAATCGTGAGCGGAAAATCCGGGTACTGCTTTCTGACCCCCGGCAATACCTTCGGCAGCAAATATGGCCCGATGGTGGGAATGACGCCCAGTGACATTGGATAAGAAAGTGGCGCATTCTGGCTCTGGCACAACTGATACAGTTCATTGACCCCCAGATTGATTGTGCGCGCCTTGTCCAGAATCATTTCGCCCACTGGCGTGACCAATACCTTTTTGTTATTTCGTTCGAAGATTTGTGTTTTGAGCTGGCTTTCCAGCTCGGAAATGGCCGTGCTCAGTGCTGACTGGGAAACAGAGCAAAGTTCAGCCGCTCGTTTGAAGTGCCGGGTTTTGTCAACCGCCAGGGCGTAACTCAGCTGCTTGATAGTAATCATTGTCCCCAGCCTTTTTTATCCGGAAATTTTACAAAACGTCTATTCTGTTTTAGCAGGTGCATTCATGTTATTTTTTTCAACATTGCTGATCTCTGCCATTGTCGTGCGCATCCAGTTTTCCACTTCTGCACTAATCTCGGCAGCCTTGCGTCCACGGG
>WFQM01000050.1 GCA_015487095.1 Gammaproteobacteria bacterium
AGCGCCCGGATTTAGTGCGTCTTCGTTCGTTCTGATTGAACAAAAGTGCAGGAATAGTCGTTCTATTTCGAGCTTTTGTGATTGAAGAACGGGCGAAGACGGGCTGAAGCCGGGATGCAAAACCGGAAGTTATTACATGCACGTTCCTAAGCAGCTGTGATAACAATAATCATGGCGGCAACATGATGGGGGGTGGCGGGATGATGGGTAATATTGAAATACGGGGAGAGCGGCCACCACAGGAAACCAATAGTCAGTATGTGTCAGGATACCAGCAGGCGAAAATCACCTGCACACAATGTCATACCCTGCCACATCCCAATCAGCACACAAGCTCAGAATGGCCAAATGTCATCACGAGAATGGAAACCCACATTAGAACATACGGCAAGAGCATGCCGGATAAAGCCGAACTGAAATCCATCATCAATTATTACGTGGGCAATGCTAACTGATGTTAAAACCAGCAACATCGCCACAGCATACCATGGATTTTGTTTTCTCCCTCAGTACCGGGCTGGGGGGGTACAAGCGCTGTTTGAACAACTCAACTGATCCCGATCATCCAGTTTTGAGAGCACGTCTATGTCATGGCCTGTAATCTCTGCATGACCTGACAAAAATTATTACTGTAGGTTAACCTCCCTATGTTTAACACTATCGCCATACTGATTACTGTCGCCGCTCTATTCAGTTATCTTAATCAGCGTTTTATTCACCTGCCAACCACCATTGGTTTGATGGTGATTGCACTGGCTCTCTCGATAGGCCTGGTATTGTTGGGTGCGCTTGGCTGGCCGACACTACGTCTGAACGCTGAAGCATTTCTACGCGGTATCGATTTTCATGAAACCTTTATGCAGGGCATGTTAAGTTTTTTGCTATTTGCCGGAGCACTGCATGTCAATCTGTCCGACCTGCGTGAGCAGAAGTGGATAATTGCACTGCTGGCCACGCTGAGTGTGGTGATATCCACCTTTCTGATCGGCGGGTTTACCTATTGGCTGAGTGGCCTGTTGAGCCTGCAACTACCGTTTATTTACTGTCTGGTGTTTGGTGCCCTTATCTCACCAACCGACCCGATTGCGGTATTGAGCATACTCAAGACAGCCCGCGTGCCCACAACCCTGAAAACCAAGATCACCGGCGAATCGTTGTTTAACGATGGTGTGGGGGTAGTCATGTTTTTAGTGTTAGCGGGTATTGCTGCCGACGGTCAACCGATCACTGCCGATAGTGTCGCCTGGGTATTTTTAACAGAGGCCATTGGTGGTATTGGTTTTGGCCTGATCATCGGCGGCATCACCTACTACTTGTTACGTAGTATTAATAATTATTCCGTTGAAGTATTGATTACACTGGCTCTGGTCACTGGCGGGTATGCTCTGGCATCCACCCTGCATCTATCCGGGCCCATTGCGATGGTGGTGGCTGGACTGCTGATCGGCAACCATGGGCGTCGCTCGGCGATGTCCGAAACCAGCCGCCTGCATCTGGATACTTTCTGGGAGTTGGTGGATGAAATGCTGAATGCGATCCTGTTTGTGCTTATCGGACTGGAGGTGTTGATATTGAGTTTTAAAATCAGCTACTTTCAGGCAGCGCTGGCATTGGCACCGGCAGTACTGCTGGCCCGTCTGATCAGCGTCAGTGTGCCAGTACTGCTATTGCGTAGCGTGCGACACTTCAGCTCTGGCATTATCCCCATAATGACTTGGGGTGGTTTGCGTGGCGGCATTTCAGTGGCCCTTGCCTTGTCACTGCCACTGGGACCGGAGCGTGAAACCATCCTCGCCGTGACCTACTTGATCGTGGTATTTTCCATCACGGTTCAGGGTCTGACTATTGGACATGTGATCCGACACTGGTTCCGATAGACCGCCCCGGAAAAATACGCACAGTTCATAAATTTAGGAATAGAAAATCACATAAGAACATACGGTAAGAGCATGCCGGATAAAGCCGAACTGAAATCCATCATCAATTATTACGTGTATTACGTGGGCAATGCCTGCTGATGTAAAACCGTAACCTCGCTACAGTATAAACATGAATTGGCAATAAGGATTACTACTGTAGGTTACCTCGCCATACTTAACATTATCCCATTATCATGGGTGAACAGGCGCGACATTGACACCGATAGTGTAAACCAGCTCGCCACCAAAATAGGCCGCTGTCAACAGGGTGCCAACCCCCAGCAGCGAGATAGCGAAAAATGCCCAGCCTTTACCCGCATCGAGACTTATTCCGCGCCAGCGTGAAAAAATCTGCCACAGCGTCAAACCGATCAGTATCCATAAGGTAGTCAGCCCCAGTGTTTCGTGTTGTTCCAACGGTGCTTTTTTAAAACCCAGCTCAACGGCCTTGTCCAGTGCGATGTCACCAAAGATTGCGGCAGCTATAGCCGCCAGCGCGGCCAGAAATAATGCAATCAAACCCGTCGTCGGCAAACACGCTTTCGCCGTCAGATCCCCTCCTTTCAACAACACCAGAAAATCAATGGCCACGGCAAGCAGGAATAACACGATGGGGAAATGCACCAGCATGGGATGTATATGTGCGATATCGATCATGGGCTTTTTCTCGTATCCATTTATTAACCGGTTGTTGAAATTCGCGCAGGCGAGCGCGCGACAAGGTAAAATTGGCCAAAAAACAGCCTGCCCCACCAGCCGAACATTTTAAGCCCGTTTTAACGCCGTAACGTACCGCTTGAGTCGAATGTCAGCAACCTGTTCTGGTTAAGGAGCCTCTGATCAACTTTCTGTCTTATATGCTTCCAACCAACAAAACTGATTCAGACGCGCTTATTTGGCAATCTAACAGGTACATGCTGCATAAGTCCAGATTACCGAAATGGAAAATTAAGTGTGCATCATATTTTCTTAGGATCACGTTCCTGACAATAGATTCATGACGATGGCCAATGGTTGTGTAACCCTGGTAGCAGACGGTTCACGCGGCTCTGGCATAAAATCGGCCAACGTGCTGCATTGGGCAAACAGGGATAAACCCACCCTGAAAAACCGAGAGGACATAAAAAATGCAAAAGCTCACCCGTCCCGGAAAACTTCATTTCTATATTTTATTCACATTGATGGTATGTGTTTCCACACTGTCCGTGGCGAAGACTGATGCGACTCAACCTTCCCCCGGACATAACTGTCCGGAGACGAATATTCTGCTAATCATGGCAGAAGATCTTTCCACCAGCCTGACCTTTGTCATGCAATCGCGTGCAGCGCAAGCCAGAGACAATCGGGCAGCGATGCTGTCACAGCTGAATGCCGCTGGTGTTGTGCTGAAACAGGCAACCAGCCGGGGGGCAGGTGCACGCACGGCACTGTTGATAAACAGTACGATATTGTCACGAACCAATGAAAGTAATGATCAACTGCTGACCTGGTTCCCGCTGCTTCACAGTGCTTTGCTTACCCTGCCGGATGATGAAATTACAAATTCCGCTGATGAGGCAATTGGTCGGGCCGAGGGTATTTTGCGGGATGGAGAACGCGGCAACGCATTGGATGAACTCAAGAAGGCTGGCCATTTTCTTGTCTGTGATGATTTGAGCTTACCCTTAGAGGCTGCCATCAAGGAGCAGACGCAGCTATTGTCCCGCATCCTTCAACGTAAACCTGTGGTAACAAAAGACTATGACAAGCTAATAGATTCTCTGCGTACGGCACTCTCTTATATTTTAAATCACAGCAAAATCTGATCAGAGATGGTTTAAGATTTCCTGGAAAACTTAATGTTTGATGAGGTATGAATGCCAAATAACAACTCAATGCCCTTGCATAGCAAACAACGCAACAAAATGGGGCTGTGGCAGGTCATTGCACTGGCCGTGGGCACCATGGTGGGTGCCAGCATTTTCTCCATCTTTGGTCTGGGTGCGCGCCTGGCCGGACCAAACCTGCCGCTGGTGTTTGTATTGTCCGGCTCGATAGCACTATTGGTCGCCTACTCTTACGCTACATTGGGCAGCCGAATCATCTCTGATGCCGGACCTATTGAGTTCATTCTCAAAGGATTGGGAGATGGCATCCTCACCGGGGCGCTGAGCATTTTGTTCTGGCTGACCTACGTTGTTTCCATTGCCCTGTTTGCCAAAGGTTTTGCCAGTTACTTATTGCCACTACTGGATATTCCTGCGACGTCATTTGCCAGCAGTGTAACCGAGGCCAGTGTAGTGCTTGTCTTTCTGGTGCTGGGATTCTTAGGCTCTTCTGCGGTAGGCAAGGCCGAGCTGGTTATTGTCGTTATCAAGCTTTCCATTCTTGGCCTGTTTGTTGTGCTGGGTATCTGGAGCATCAAGCCTTATCTGGTAACGCCCGTATTTACCGCCACGGCCCTGACGGGAAGCGTTAATGCCATTGCCATATTTTTCCTTTCTTATATGGGGTTTGGTCTGGTGACCAATGCCTCCGAACACATGCATAACCCGCAAAAAAATGTTCCCCGCGCCATCTATTTGAGC
Source organism: Gammaproteobacteria bacterium (assembly GCA_015487095.1). Lineage (GTDB taxonomy): Bacteria > Pseudomonadota > Gammaproteobacteria > SZUA-152 > SZUA-152 > SZUA-152. The sequence goes on from WFQM01000050.1 coordinate 4,487, forward strand.
ATTTTAATTGTCAGCATTGTGTATATTCTGGTGTCGCTGGTTGCAGTTGGCAATTTAACGCTACCGGATTTAATCAAGGCTGAAGACAATGCCCTTGCCGTGGCGGCAGAACCTTTTCTGGGACAAACCGGGTTTTTACTGATTTCACTGGGAGCCCTGTTTTCTATTGCTTCAGCGCTTAATGCCACACTGTTTGGTGGTGCTAATGTGGCCTACGCTTTGGCAAGAGATGGCGAGTTACCACGGGCGTTCAATCGCAAGCTGTGGTTCGGTTCCAACGAGGGACTCTATTTCACAGCAGCACTGGGCATTGCCTTTGCACTGATGTTTAACCTCAATGGTATTGCCTCCATCACCAGTGGCGTTTTCATGGTGATCTATCTTTTTGTACTCTTTTCACACTGGAAACTGAAAAAGCAATATGGCGGTAATCCACTGATTATTGCCACGGGGTTTGTGGTTGTTGCCATAGTTTTTCTGCTGCTTCTGAAATATCAATGGGACACTGATCGCGGCAGTTTCTATGGGACCTGCATCGTGCTGGGTGGCAGTCTGTTGCTGGAAATTATCTATCGCGGTATCACTCGCCGCGATTTTATCCAGCGCGAATTGACTCTGCTTAAAAAAGGTGAAGAGGATTTGAAAGGTGAATTAGACAAAGACTTTTCTATGTTGTTGCCACACCAGCAACGGCGAAACCCCTGATAGGGAAGATTCATCCTCAATAAGGAGGGCTCCTGCAATGAATAATGTCAGTGAAGTCACAGATACAGCTGTCGCTAATCAGGGACTCAGTAGTGACGAAGCTGCTCGTCGCCTGGCGCAATACGGCCCCAATGCTTTGGAAGATAAACAGGTTTCCATTTTGCGACGTCTGCTCGGTTATTTCTGGGGACCTATTCCGTGGATGATTGAAGTTGCAGCCGCACTCTCGGCATTGGTGCAACACTGGGCGGATTTCTGGATCATCATTACCCTGCTGATATTTAACGCGGCAGTCGGTTTCTGGCAGGAGTTCACAGCAGGCAATGCCGTGGCAGCATTGATGAAGCAACTGGCGCTAAAGGCGCGCGTACGACGTGATGGCCAATGGCAGGAAATTGATGCGAAAAAATTAGTGCCGGGGGATATCGTGCGCACTCGTTTGGGTGATGTAATTCCCGCTGATGTTAAATTGTTAGAGGGTGACTATCTAAGCGTGGATCAGTCGGCACTCACCGGTGAGTCTCTGCCTGTCACAAAACGCACGGGGGATGATGCATTTTCTGGAACGGTGGTTAAACAGGGTGAAGTCGTCGCCGAAGTGACGGCGACGGGCGCCAATACCCGTTTTGGAAAAACAGCCAGTCTGGTGCAGCAGGCCAAAACCGTTTCTCACTTTCAAAAGGCCGTTCTATCCATTGGTGATTATCTCATCTACGTCAGCCTGGCCCTGGTCGCTATTTTGGTTATTGTTGAATTGCACCGGGGGACGGATTGGCTGGATCTGGTGCAATTTGCATTAATCCTCACCGTTGCTTCTATTCCCGTTGCCATGCCCGCAGTGCTTTCCATGACTATGGCCATGGGTGCTATGGCATTATCGAAACGTAAGGCTATCGTCACTCGTCTGGAATCTATCGAAGAAATGGCCAGCATGGATGTTTTGTGCTCGGATAAAACCGGCACATTGACACAGAACCGCCTGACTCTGGGTGAAATTGAAATTTTTCACGCCAGGGATAAACAGGAAGTACTGTTGGCTGCGGCACAGGCCTCGCGTGAAGAAGACAAGGATGCCATCGATGAAGCCATACTGGAGGGATTACAGGATAGAAGCCAGCTCTCTGTTTTTCGTCAAACAGATTTTATTCCCTTTGATCCCGTACACAAGCGCACAGAGGCAACCATACAAGATGCCAGCAGTAACACGTTTCAGGTCGTCAAAGGTGCCCCGCAAGTCATTATGGAGATGGCAGGGCTGGCAGGGGATGCGCTGACACACGCCCAACAGGTCGTCGATGCCTTTGCCCGGCAGGGCTATCGTGCCCTTGGTGTCGCCCGCCGGGAGAGTGGTTCAGCTGGCTGGACGTTTCTTGGCATTCTGTCTCTATTTGACCCGCCGCGTGATGACTCGGCTGAGACCATTGCCCAGACACGCGCCTACGGCGTTAGTATGAAAATGGTCACAGGCGACAACTTATCTATCGCCAAACAGATTGCTGCAAAACTGGGGCTGGGCAGTAATATTCTACGTGCCGATGCACTGCCTGTTAAGGATGATGGCACCAGTATTTCAGCCGTTGAAAAAGCGGATGGTTTTGCCGAAGTCTTTCCCGAGCATAAATTCGACATTGTTAAAATTCTGCAAAAACACAATCACATCACCGGCATGACCGGCGATGGGGTCAACGATGCCCCGGCCTTAAAACAGGCCGATGTTGGCATTGCCGTCAGTGGTGCCACCGATGCTGCACGCGCCGCCGCCGACCTGGTGCTCACCGCCCCGGGGCTGTCGGTGATCACCCATGCCATCGAAGAAGCACGACGCATTTTTGAACGTATGAATGCCTATGCGATTTATCGTATCAGTGAAACCATTCGCATCATGTTTTTTGTGGTGTTGGCGATGGTCTTTTTTGACTTTTATCCTATCACTGCCATCATGATTATCCTGCTGGCTTTCTTTAATGACGTACCGATAATGACCATCGCTTACGACCACACAGGACTGGAAAAAAATCCAGTACGCTGGAATATGCACCAAGTCATTAGCGTAGCCACAGCCATGGGTGTCGTCGGCGTTGTGGGCAGTTTTGGTATGTTACTAATCGCCATGGACTGGCTGCATCTGAATGTCGCACAAATTCAAACCTATGTATTTTTAAAAATGGCCATCGCCGGACATCTGGTCTTGTTCGTCGCACGCACCAAGGGGCATTTCTGGGAACACCCCTGGCCAGCCCCCATCATGATTTGGTCTGCGGTGATTACCAAACTGGCGGCAACATTACTGGCAGCTTATGGCTTTGGACTCATCACTCCCATTACCTGGCCGGAAATTGCACTCATCTGGGGGTATTCGTTCGCCTCTGCCTTGCTCACAGATTGGGTCAAGGTACAGGTCTATCGCCACATGTCACAGGAAGCACCTCGTCATCGTGGTTTTCTGGAGCGGCTGCAAAAATCCCTGCATGTTTCTGGACATCGACAATGAAGAAGCTCCTTAGGAATGGAACATAATAACTGTTTCATTGGTGAGCGGGTTCGGTTTTTTTAGGCATGTATAAGACCCTGGTGGAACCGCTACCTGTAACAGGTATTGGGCAGCCTGAAATGTGTGAATTTTGATTCAATTAGTGAACAATATGCTTATAAAATATATCTTTTGCTAATTGTTATTTACCTTCCAGCATGACTTTCAGTGTTACGAAAATCCAGTGTTACGAAAATCAAAATCTTACTTACTTAATAAGATGGGCCACTTTCGTGTTTTTTTACTTTGAATCACATCAAAAAATCACACCACATTTTAATATGAATTAAGAGCTAAATTTCCGCATTACAAATCAATGGCTTAACCTATTATTGTATTGATACATTATTACAGCTGCACTATAAGTCACTGATTAAGTCACTGATTTTTTTGACTGGAGTATTTTTAGCTCTTGATTCACATTTTAGTAAACCTCAAATGAATTTAGGATTATTGCTCAGCCTGGTCATTAATAAAACACTCTTTCAAAGAGTCTGCTGAAGATTTTCCTTGCAAAATTTGGACGCTAGTCCAAGCGTTTATAATCACCACTGACTTGCAGCGTGATGACAACAGGAAATGCAATATTGTTTTTCCAGTACCAGCCATGTGTGCCTGCAAATGGCGTGATTAAAGAACCACTGGCCTGACCCTCTGTACCTTTTTTGAATGTCTTGAAATAATCGGTTGTATCACCTGCGGGCTCACCGTGAAAATCAAAAAACACATCAGGACCATCGGTTTGCCATGCGTATTTCAGTGTTGCACCTTCGGCAAGCTGCAATTTATATTCCTTGCTGTCTCTGGCAGGAATTGTGATGGTGATGGTGTCTCGCCATTGGGGCAAAGCTTGCTCATCGGAGCCTGTCGCAACGGATACATTATTTTCCACGTTATGAGAGGCTTCCATACTGGCGATAAATTCCTCAGGATGACTTGCATGCTCATAGCCATGCATTTGCATGAGGAATAAAAAGCCTCCCGATAGAATCAGGCCATAGTTTGCGACCAGACTGAAGGTTTGGAAGGCGCGGCTTTTTCGCCAGGCAGCGATAAGCAATAACATTAATGCCAAGGCACTGATCTGCCCCAGCTCAATACCAACATTGAATGAAATAATATTCAGCAGCAGGTCGTCTGCACTCAGTGGCAGTTCCTGCAAGCGTGTCGATAAACCAAAGCCGTGAATCAAACCCAGACCAATAATCATCAACATCATGTTAGGCGGGTTGATATTGAGATATTTGCGAAAGCCGTCAATATTGGCAAAGGCAATGTAAGCGACACTCAGTCCGATCACCGCATCAATAAGAAAATAATTGAGCTGGATGCCATTAAATGTGGCAAAAATCAGCGTTACGCTATGGCCCAGGGTAAACGCGGTGA
>WFQM01000051.1 GCA_015487095.1 Gammaproteobacteria bacterium
AAAGGGGATTAAACGTATTGTAGTGAAAGCCCCCGCACAAGTGCCCTATATGATTATGGGTTACAAAGTACCCGTGGTAACAACGGCCAAAACCGACTGGGAGCCTTATGCACTGGAAATGCTGGCCAGCGTACTTGATGCGGGTGAAAGTTCACGTTTCGCCAAAGAGCTGGTGCGTGGCCAGCAAATCGTGACCAGCGTTGGTGCCGGTTACAATATGTATTCACGGCTCGGCGACCTGTTTATATTCGATGGCACTCCCGCCAAGGGCAAAACCGTCGAAGAAGTGGAAAATGCGATTCGCGCACAAATCACAAAAATCAAAACCGAGTTGGTGAACCAGACTGAACTGGATCGCATCAAGGCACAGGTTGTTGCCAGCAAAGTGTACGAAAAAGATTCTCTGTTTTATCAGGCCATGCAAATGGGCACCCTGGCCACTGTGGGACTTGACTGGCAGCTGATGGACCAGTTTGTGGAACGCCTGCGCGCGGTAACCCCGGAACAGGTGCAGGCCGTAGCGAAAAAATACCTTATTGATGATTACCTGACCGTGGCCGTACTGGACCCACAATCCACACCCGTCGCAACAAACGGAGGCCACTCTCATGCCCATTAATTTATCCCTTTATTCAAAAAAACCAAATATGAAAAATAAGCTATTTCTTAGCCTGTTAATAATCAGCACCCTGTCTTTCTCTGCACTGGTCAGCACAACGGTCAGCGCCAATCCAGACATTGAACACTGGCGCACAACAAATGGGACACACGTCTACTTTGTATCCGCACCAGAACTACCCATCGTTGATATACGCATCATTTTTAATGCGGGTGCAGCGCGCGATGGAGACGACCCGGGACTGGCCATACTGACCAACGGCCTGTTAGCCGAAGGCGCAGGAAGCTTATCTGCTGGCCAGTTGGCAGAACAGTTTGAGTCCATCGGCGCACGTTTCAGTAACAGCGCACAACGCGACATGGCCATACTCAGCCTGCGCACCCTGACGGAGAAAAAAGCGTTCGACAGCGCAGTGGGCACACTGACCACCATTCTCACTCAGCCGGATTTTCCAAAAACCGCCTTTGAGCGTGAGCGTCGCCGCCTGCTGACAACACTCAAACGCAACAAACAATCACCCGGCAAACAGGCTAACGAAGCTTTTTTCAATGCCCTTTATGTGAAACATCCCTACCGCAATCAACCCACCGGCACAGAAGCTGGCATCAACGGACTGGACACGGCAAAGCTCAAAGCTTTTTATGATAAATATTATGTCAGTCGTAATGCGATACTTGCCATCGTGGGAGACTTGTCTCGTGCTGATGCCGAAAAGCTCGCTCAAACCCTGATGGGCAAACTGCCAGAAGGTGAACCCGCAGACAATTTGCCCCCCGTCGAAGCGCTTGCAGAAGGTAAGGAAATCCGCATCAACCACCCTTCAGCACAAACACATATTCTGGTGGGTCAACCCGGCATGAAACGCGGAGACCCTGACTACTTTGCGTTATACGTGGGCAATCACATAGTAGGTGGCAGCGGTCTGGTGGCACGCCTTTCCAACGAAATACGTGAAAAGCGCGGCCTTGCATACAGCAGTTACAGCTATTTTGTCCCCATGCAGCAATACGGCCCCTATACCATTGGCCTGCAAACCAAAAATGAATCTGCTGACGAAGCACTGGTCGTACTGCGCGAAACCATCGACAAATTTGTTAAAGAGGGGCCCACCGCAGAAGAACTGGAAGCCGCAAAGAAAAATATCACCGGTGGATTTCCATTACGCATTTCCAGCAACAAAAAAATCATCGACTACATCGGCATGATCGGTTTTTATCAACTGCCTATGGATTACCTCGATACCTTTAATGAGCGGGTGCAGGCGATTACCCTTGAAGACATCAAGAAAGCCTTCCAAAAACGTATCCATCTGGACAAGATGGTGACGGTAATGGTGGGTGGTAACGTTAACCCCAGCAGCGAAAAATAAGTTTTTTCATGGCAACAACGGATACTGTGGAAATTATCTACGCAGTCAATGACAAGCCCGGCGTCGATGAATTTATCGATGTACTTGTTTCCTCCACCCTGGCCGAACGTCGGCCAGTGGAGGACCGGACCTGCATTGCAGGCATGTTGGAAAATGCCAACCTCGTAGTCACGGCACGTTATGAAAACAAACTGGTGGGTATCGCACGTTCGATAACCGACTTTCACTACGCCTGCTATTTATCCGACATCGCCGTTGACCGGGCACACCAAAACAGTGGTATCGGCAAGCAACTCATTGCACAAACTCAGCAACAATTAGGAGTACGCTGCAAATTGATTTTGCTTTCCGCACCGGGTGCCAAAGACTATTATCCTAAAATCGGCTTCAGCCAACATCCACAGGCATGGGTATTGGCTGAAGGTCAATCATTGTAACTACCCAGCCTGGTTTTAGAGGTGTGTAACGCTATCAAGCCAAGTGTTGTAAACGCAAAGGATGCAGAGACGCAAAGAGCGCAAAAAAAACAGTGGAAATTTACGTTAAATACTCAGCAATCAATTTGAAATAAACACTGGATAATCATATGACCACAAAGAATCAACATGCCTTTAAAGAAAATCCAGTCTCTTAATTCAAGTCTTAAAGAATGGGCAATACCAATACCATCCAAAAACAGGATTGATTATTGTAATTAACAACATTCAACCTCAAACCAAGCTATACCAATAGCCATAACAATTAAAACAAGAGCACTGATATCATGACTCAAATTCAACTACAAATTCTTGACCCGCGCATCGGCAAAGAAATCGAACTGCCACATTACGCCACCGACGGCTCTGCCGGAATGGACCTGCGCGCCTGCATTGATGAAGCCTTTGAAATAAAACCCGGTGAAACTCATTTGATTCCCACCGGCATTGCCATTCACATTGGCGATCCAAAACTGGCTGCGGTGTTGCTGCCTCGCTCGGGTCTGGGCCATAAACACGGCATTGTGTTAGGCAACCTCACCGGGCTTATTGATTCAGACTATCAGGGACAGTTGTTTGTATCCTGTTGGAACCGTGGCAACAAAACCTTCACTATCAACCCAGGTGAACGTATCGCACAGATGGTATTTGTACCTGTGGTGCAAGCCACCTTTGAGATTGTTGACAGCTTTGATGAAAGTGATCGTGGTGAAGGGGGATTTGGACATACAGGACAACATTAAAACCATAACCACACAAAAATATGTCGCTTCATCAACATGAAGCGACATATTACGTTCATTTGTTGTTATGCACTTGCGGTCTCTTTTGAGCGTACGTGCAAACCACACTCTTTACTTTCCGGGTTTTCCCACCACCAACGCCCGGCACGAATATCCTCTTTTTCAGCAATCGCCCGTGTGCATGGCGCGCAACCAATACTCGGATATCCCTTTGTATGCAATTCGTTGAAAGGTACATCATTTTCATGAATGTAAGCCCAGACTTCCTTCTCACTCCAATCCAGCAGAGGATTGAACTTGGGAATCCCATGTGCTTCATCCCATTCCATGCGTTGCAAGTCGGTACGGGTGACCGATTGCTCTTTGCGTAACCCGGTGATCCAGGCTTCGCGTGTGGACAACGCCCGTTTCAACGGCACCAGTTTCCGCATGGCGCAACATTGCTTGCGCTGTTCTACACTATTGTAAAAAGCATTGGGGCCTTGCGCCTGCACATACTCGGCAAGCACGGAGCAATCCGGCGCATAGACCTCTACCAGCGGACCATATTTTTCGTGGGTTTTTTGCATCAGGTCATACGTTTCTGCGGGTAAGCGCCCGGTATCCAAAGTAAACACATTGATTTCCGGTGCATGCTTGCTGATGAGGTCCAGTAACAGCATATCCTCAGCACTGAAACTGCTGGCCAACGCAGCTGGTGCGTAGTCCCGTTGAATATTATTCAACAAAGAGATAACTGATTGTACTTTTTTATCCACCAACATTTCCTTTCTCCTTAATCAAATATTACCTGGACAGACAACCTTTAAGCAGGCACCTGTAATTTTTCTTCACCCATCGCTACCAATTGTGTGACTTCCGGCAATGATGCTTGCACATCCAGCTGTATATCCACCGACTCACAGGCTCTTGCCACTAACACGGTCCATAGATCCTGTGCATTTGCCAGTTTTTCAAAACGGGCATCATCATAGTCTGCACGTAACACCTTCATTTCCTCGATGAATACGCTGAGTGATTCTGCAATATCCTGTTCTGCATTTGTCTGTTTTGCGATTTTCCCGGCAAGCTCAGTCAGATCGTCGGGCAAAACATTTTCACCTCCAGCATGCAGTAATGCCTGCGCCACCAAACGTGCGATAGCTTCAGAACAATCCAATGCCTGATCTTCTTTTTTCGCCAGTTGAAACACCCGGCGATATTCCCGCTCATGCGCTGCTTCGGAGAAATTTGCGGATACCACGTCATGTTTTGCACCCATGCACTCACCGCCGCCTAATGCCAATACGCGGAAATCCTCTGTCTCACCAAAATCTTTTGACAACCAGTCACTATCCGGGCCACTAATTACCGTTAGGTCTTGCAGCAACTTGGCAAAATAGCCTTCTTCCTGACGCTGTGCCCAGGTACGAAAACTTTCTTCTGCCTGACGTTTACTTTCATATTCGCGACTGACACGCTTCACCGCTGCGGGTGCCATGCGCACGGGCACTTCAGGACCACGCACCGCAATTTCGCCCTCATTACGACCATCACCACCAAAATGTAAACGATAATGTGGAATCAGTTTTCCGTTGATACGGCGGCCTTCACCGTGCATGCCGATATCACCCACGTAGGGTTGCGCACAGCCGTTGTGGCAGCCACTGACGCGAATGCGCAAATCGCTTTCACCACCGCTTAACTCTGAACACACCAGCCGCGAAGCTGTAATACCCAGGCGACATGTCCAGGTACCAGGACAAGCCACCACATCATCACCAGCCGCAGGAGCACTCAGCTCCAGCAGGTGCAAACCGTCTTTTACCGCTTGTAACCCTTCTTGCGGAATGTTCAGCAACATCAGGTTCTGGTCCTGGGTGACACGCATTTCTGCATTGTCATATTGTTCTGCCAATGCCACCAGACCCTGCATTTGTGTTACACCCAAATCCCCCAAAGGCAGGCTCACCGGGTATACATAAAGCCCGTCCTGTCGCTGTTGCAGCGCATCACGCGGCGCGCCTGTAGCGGAAATTTTGGATTTCACGGTCTCATCCGCTGTTACCCAGTTTGCTTCAGGTAGAGCATCACGGGCATACACTTGTTTCGTACGTTGTAATTCTTCGCGATACTTTTCAACAAACTCCGTTTCGCCCAACCGCTCCAGCAAAAACTTCATGCGTGCCCGGGCGCGGCGTTTGCGATCTGAATAACGATGATGCAATGCCAGCACGGCCTCGATCACCGGTAACAAATCCGATTCCTCAACAAACTCTTCCAGGGTAATGGCCGGACGAGGCTTGTGACCAAGCCCACCTGCTGCCAATACCTTATAACCAAATTTGCCATCATGCTTTACAGCAATCACTGCCAGATCATGAAACAACCCTTGCGCACAATCTGCTTCGCAACCGGAAAAGCTCATTTTGAATTTGCGTGGTAAATGCTGGGTCAGCGGGTGTCGCAAAAAACGTTGTGCTACGGCATCCACCACAGGCTGCACATCGCTATGCTCGCAAGGACACACGCCCGCCAGTGGGCAGGCGGTAATATTTCGCACAGTATTGCCACAGGCTTCCCGCGAAGTCAGACCCTGTTCAGCCAGCTTTTCCAGCGCGTCAGGAGTGTCACTCAATGCAATGCTGTGCAGCTGAATATCCTGCCGAGTGGTCACACTGGCGATATCTAACTCTGAGTAGTTATCCAACACATCAGCGACTGTACCCAGTTGGCCCGGCGACAGCACACCACCAGGCAACTTGACACGTATCATATTGACGCCTTCCTGACGCTGACCATAAACACCCTGTTGCAACCGGAGAGCCTGAAAGCGAGCTTCATCAAGCTCGCCAGCCAGAACATCCTGTACCGCCTGGCGGTACTGTGTCAGTTCTGTGGCTTCTATCCAGTGTTCATTTTCTTCTGTCGTCGTCATTTTTCTTTCTCCTGTAAATCCTGATTCCTGCGTCCATACCTGCGACGCTCAAGCCATTAACCGCACACCAATTCCCAACAGCAGAACGGCCAGTATCGAACGCAGCAAGACTTCCGGTACACGCGCGCTGAGTCGACTGCCAATATAAATACCCGGTAATGAGCCAATCAGCAGGCTGCCCAGCAGCACCCAATCCACTGTGCCCATATGCCAGTGACCAAGACCGGCAACGGTCGCTAGCGGCACAGCATGCGCAAGGTCTGTCCCCACCACTCGTACCGCTTTCATCTGTGGATAAAGCCAAAACAACACGGCTGCCCCTAACGCCCCTGCGCCCACCGAGGTCAGCGTTACCAAAGCCCCAAGCACTGCACCGGCCAATACCGTGGCAATTTGGGTTTTGCGCCCCGTCTCGTCATGTGTCAGACCCGTGTCGCTTTGCGCCAGACGACGCCGAAAGATCAAAGCGCCAGCACTGATGATCAGCGCCAGACCCAGAGTTGTCGTCATCGCGTTCTGCGCCGCATCAGTCTGTAAATCCACCTGTCTCAATACCAACAGCGTGAGCAGGGCGGCGGGTAAACTACCCGTCAACAACCATCGCACAACACGCCATTCCACCGAACTCTGACGGGCATGTACCCATACACCATTGGCTTTGGTAATAGCGGCAAACATCAAATCGGTACCCACCGCTACGGCAGGTGCAATACCAAAGCCAAAAATCAGCAATGGCGTCATCAACGCACCGCCACCCACTCCGGTGAGCCCAACCAGAATGCCTACGCCCAAGCCTGAAATAATAAAAAAAGCATCCATGAGAGCCCATTCCCTTCGAATGTGTGCAAACAGTAACAACCCAGCAATAGGTTGAAAAAGAATAAAAATGCCTTTATAAAGACACTTAGGTTATAAAAGGATGTCAACAAGAATGAGCACAGACAAAAACGCGGGCGCACAAACAGCAAAATCACCACGATATGCGCTGATAAAACCAACCCGTCAGCAATGGAAACGACGGAAACCACTATGAAACTGCATCAACTACGCTGCATCTGTGAAGTCGTAGACCACCATCTCAATGTCACCGAAGCGGCAGCAGCAATGTTCACCTCGCAACCCGGTGTGAGCAAACAAATACGCCTGCTGGAGTCAGAACTGGGTGTCCCTATTTTTGCACGCGAGGGCAAACGGCTGACCGCAGTAACCGAACCCGGTAACGAAATCATCCGCACCGCGCGCCGCATGCTGCGCGAGGCGGAAAACATCAGTCGCATTGGCGCTGACTACAGCGATCAATCACGCGGCACACTGACCCTGGCCACCACCCACACCCAGGCACGCTACGTGTTACCACCGGTCATCCAGCAATTCCGCCAACGTTTCCCCGATGTCACTCTGCAACTACGTCAGGGAAACCCAACGCAGATTTGCGACAGGGCTTTGCGCGGCGAGGCTGATATTGTGATTGCCACCGAGGCTGTTTCTGCTGCCGACGGACTCATCACCCTGCCCTGTTATCCCTGGCATCACTGCGTAGTGGTACCACCGGATCATCCGCTGCTGGAAAAAACCACACCACTGACCTTGCAGGATCTGGCCGAACACCCCATCGTCACCTACGATTTTGCCTTCGCCGGACGCAGTCGGCTCAACGACGCCTTTCAATCCGCCGGGCTACAACCCAAAATTGTACTCACTGCGCTGGACGCCGACGTCATCAAAACCTATGTGGAACTTGGTCTGGGCATTGGGCTGCTGGCCGATGTGGCCTTCGAACCACAACGTGACACTGGTTTGCGGCGCATCGGCATCGCCCACCTGTTTCCGGCCAGTACCACCTGGGTAGGCATCCGTCGTGGCAGCTACCTTCGCCGGTTTATTTTCGAGTTTGTTGAGCTGTTTGCACCACACCTGAGCCGGGCAACATTGCGTGCGGCGCTTCATGCTGACTAATCATGTGAGTTAAGCACTAAAAACACGCGGTTTTTAAAGTCATCGAGTACTTAACACAGAGGGCGCAGAGAAAAACACTAAAAATTCCGCGTTTCTGCGCCTCTGCATTTACAAACACTAGATTGGATCAAGCACGCCTAACTTAACGACATTGGTGATTTAACCTAACACATCAGTTGAGCCGTCGCGAGAGCGGCTAAGGTGCTCAAGATCAATGATCTTTTTCGGTTATTTTGAATGAAAGCGTATCACCCATACGGTGAGTTCAAAATGTTCGAAAAAGTCATTTAGATTGGGTGCATTAGACGTTCGCAGTAGGCTCAACTGATGTGTTAGGTTTAACGCTTAATTCACATTAAAAACCGAAGAGAAACCGGTAAAAAATGTGGAATAAGCCCACCTTCGCCTTTTGAGGGGTTCCAGAACAAGGCAATTGCCAAACGAACCTGATATTCTTCGGCATTTTCTGTCTCACCCATGTTTAATAACAACCTGACATAAGTGAAATACATCATGACCCAACCTCCCCAACTCGATGCCAGTATTTTCAAAGCCTACGACGTGCGCGGCATCGTCGATAAAACCCTCACGGAAGATGCGGTGTACTGGATCGGCCGTGCCCTGGGCGCAGAAGCCGAAGCACGCGGTGAGCAACATATTTACGTGGCACGCGACGGTCGCCTCTCCGGGCCAAAACTGATTGCGGCACTAACGCGCGGACTCACCGAAGCCGGGCGCGATGTCACCGATCTCGGCATGGCACCCACGCCGGTGCTCTACTATGCCTCCTACGAACTGGGCAGCGGCTCCGGCATCATGATCACTGGCAGCCACAACCCCCCGGAATACAACGGACTGAAAATGGTATTGGGTGGCACCACTCTATCCGGCCCCGACATTCAGCAACTGCGCAAGCGCATCGAATCCGGCACGCTGAGCGAAGGCTCCGGCTCTGTGGACAAAGCCGACGTGGTGACACAATACATCGAACGCATTACCCATGATGTCAAACTGGCCAAACCCATGAAAGTCATCGTCGATTGTGGCAACGGCGTCGCAGGTGGCGTCGCACCACCACTGTTGCGCGCACTGGGCTGTGAGGTCAGTGAATTGTTCTGCGACGTAGATGGTAACTTCCCCAATCACCACCCTGACCCCAGCAAACCGGAAAACCTGGCAGACCTGAAACGGGCACTGGCCGAACAACAGGCCGACATCGGTCTTGCCTTCGATGGCGACGGCGACCGCCTTGGTGTACTCACCCCTACCGGTAACGTTATCTGGGCTGACCGGCAAATGATGCTGTACGCGCAGGACGTATTGTCACGCAACCCGGGGGCGGAGATTATTTACGACATCAAATGCACCACCAACCTGCACAAGATTATTGAACAGGCTGGTGGTAAAGCCACTATGTGGAAAACCGGTCACAGCTTTATCAAGGCCAAACTGAAAGAAAGTGGAGCCCAACTGGCCGGAGAAATGAGCGGCCATATCTTTTTCAAAGAACGCTGGTATGGTTTCGATGACGCTACTTACACAGCATCACGCTTGCTGGAAATCCTGTCGAAAGACGGTCGCCCGGCAGATGAAATTTTCAACGCCCTGCCCGACAGCGTCAACACACCCGAACTGAATATGAACACTGCGGAAGGCGAAAACCATCCTCTGGTGGAAAAACTGGTTGCAGCAGCAGATTTCCCCAATGCCAAAATCACCACCATCGATGGACTGCGTGTGGATTTTGACGATGGTTTTGGATTGGTGCGTGCGTCCAATACAACGCCTTGTCTGGTGTTTCGTTTTGAGGCGACAAATGAAGAAGCGTTGACGCGGATTCAGGAGGATTTTCGCACGTTGGTGACAACTCAGGCACCAGAGGCTGAGTTACCATTTTAAGCTGTAGGTTGGTGGTGAGCTTGCGAACCCCAACAGCATTGACCACGTTGGGGTTCACAAGCTCACCGCCAACCTACAACAAACAGAAAAATCGGCTCAGCTTAATGACATTACTACATCACCTGATTTGCAATGCCACCCAGGATACCTCGCACTCCCCGGATTCCGTTGCAACATAGGCAGAGTCACCTGTAATGGTGACGGAAATGCTCATTGTACGCTGCTGTAGCGCAGCCAGTGATTGAATACTTTCCCACTGAAACTGGAAAACAGACGCTTTCAACCTCCCAAACTTTTCCCGCCCCAGCTCCCACCAGACATCCGACTTTGAATTAAAGCTATAGACTTTAACCATCGGAGAAAGTCGCGTTGCCTTTTTAACGCGCTCAACGGTCGGTTCTCCCACATCGAGCCATAATGTCGTTTGCTCATCCAGTGATCGAACCCATATATCAGGTTCGTCTACGGCGCTAAGCCCTTTGGTGAATTCCAAATGCTCCTGGGCATTCATGCAAAAGGCCAAAATACGCGCCATCATTCGTTCACTGGTTTCAGAAGGATGCTGAGCAATGGTCAAATCAAGCGCGTCATAATAATTTCGGTCAAGATCAGATAATGCAATTTTAAATTTGAATATTTTTGGTTTTAATGCCACACATACATACCTTAGTAATTTGTCACTGTTCCATAAAAAAACCGGGTTTGAAATACCCGGTTTTTTACATATATACCCATAGCGATTGAGATTTAGGCCTGGCTGCACGCCCTATTTGATCTATGGCTGCGTTGAAATTCCTTGCAATAGAGCGACTATTACGCGTCATTTCGTCTTGCCATGAAACAAATATGACGCACATTCAGACCTAAATCCCAAGCGCTATGGGTATATCAACTTGTTTGTTTATTCTTCCGCCGTAGCAATGCGATCAAAAATAGTGTCGCCTTCCACTTTGATAAACCTGCGTAAACCGGGATGCAATGACTCGGCCGATTTGATTGCTTCACGTACCTGTTGCATATCAACTTCAGCAATTGAATAAACAACCTTGCTTTGTTTATCCGTCCAGTGCCCAATCACCTGAATACCCGTCAAATCAATATTTGCCAGCTGATCCATTTGTTGAGCCACATCCTGGTCATTAAAATCACTTTCATCAGCATCACCCGAGGCAATAAAATCACGCGAAACGATTTCCACATAAGAAGCCAGGATACGATTGATTTCACTACGCGCACGATTGTCGGCGGTGGCCGTTTGCAGCGAAAAGTTACCCATCATGGGAGCAGAACCTACACCATGAAACCGCCGCCCGTCTTTAGACGTACGGATAACACTGCCTTCATTCACCCAGGCTGGCACACCATTAGCGTCTGTCGCATCATTCAGGTTCGAATTACTCGCACAGGCCAACAAAGCCCAGGCCATACCAACCGATATACACCAGCGCATAGCGATACGTGTCATATTTGGATTTGTCGTCACACTGATATATTTTTTCATCATCCCCTCCCAGTCCGGTTCATAAACCGCACGAACCCTGAAAACACCCGCTACTCTCTCTTCTGCTGAGTGTAGCAACAACTTATTATCTACTAGGCGATCAAGAATACACTATACGAATTTTTGCTGCATTTATGATCAATTCTGACGAAGGACGGCCTGTTTGTCTGTAATACAAAAAAGCCGCAGTGACAGTGTCACCGCGGCTTTTTTTCAGATAACTGTCTTCGGTGTAAATATAAGACAGGAAACCGGAAAGTCTGTTATTAATGTGTCGTCATTTAAAGCCCATTGTTTTCAAGCTGTTGGCTCCAATATTTGGCTTTTTGCGAATTTTTTTCCAGGCCGAACCAGCCTTCACGATAAGCCGCGGCCAGGAATTCCTGTGCCTTGGCATAACCATTGGATGCTGATTTTTGGTACCACTGCACCGCTTTTTGCTCATCCGGCGCTACACCAAGCCCACGGTGATACATCAACGCCAGATTAAACTGGGCAGCGGCATCACCCTGACTGGCTAGCGGCTGCCATGCCACCACAGCAGCGGCGTAATCACCTGATTCAGAAGCCAGCAAACCCGCGTTATACGCATTTTTCCCTTGTGAATACACCGGAGTGAAGGCCACGGCAAATACCAGTATTGTCAACAATACGACGGTATGAGTAATAAGGTTTTTGTGTCTCATGGAGACTCCTCTCTCGTTATGTGCAGATTCCAATGAAGCACCTTTGCTTCACCCGCTTTATCGGAACAGTACACAGAAACAGTGTGACCGAGGTCACAACAACAGGGCCATCAACTACTGTGAGCCAAGCATCCAGATGCCCAGCAATGCAAGA
>WFQM01000052.1 GCA_015487095.1 Gammaproteobacteria bacterium
CGGCTGGATCGGCGCGGTGACAGAATCAATGCCCGTCTGGACCGCCAAGGAAACCGTATCGACCGGCGTATAGATCGTCGAGGTAAACATCTGCAACGTCATGTGGATCGCCGCCACTAACATCCTCATGCAAGCAAGTGTAAAACAGCAATAAACCGAACCCTGCCATCGTGCGGGGTTTGTTATGAACGGATACAAACTGTCACCAAACCGTCACACATTCTTCATCAAACATTCATTTATTATCGCCACACTCCCACCTTTCTATTTATCACCTGCGAATACACAGGTAATTATTCTTAATTTGGGAGTCATGAAATGAAAAAAAATCTGTTTGTTTTATCGGTAGCCGTCGCACTGACGACACCGGTTGCTGCAATGGCTGTCGAGGTCTCTGGTGAAAAGCTGGAAATTTACGGCAAGCTTCACATGTCCATCGACAACAGCAACCAGGATGATCCGACGGTCAATAACGATGGCATAAGTATTTCCAGCAATTCTTCCCGTCTGGGCTTCAAAGGAAAAATTCCTCTGGAAAATGGCATGAAGTTAATCTGGCAGGCCGAGCAGGAGGTACGTTGGGACGACAGCTCCAAAGGTAATTTTTCTGATCGTAACAGTTACCTGGGACTGGCCAGCGGTGCGCATAGTCTCCGTGTTGGCATTTACGACACACCATTCAAGACTGTGGCATCCAAGTGGGGGTTGTTTGGTGACTCCGTGGGTGAGCGTCGCGCCATACTCGGTGCCGGTTACGACAACGGCAACCAGTTGAACGAACGTGTGAAAAACATGGTGATGTACCAATTCAAAAACAAGGCAATAAAAATCCGGGCCATATATGCCGTGGAGCCGGAAGATTCATCCAATGGTGTTGATAACAATGATGAAACCATGAGCGGTGCGGGCCTGTGGTGGAAAAACAGTCACCTGAAGCTTTCTGCCAGCTACGAAAACTGGAAACAGCACAGCAAAATGGCCGATGGTTCCGCTTGGCGAGCAGCCGCTGTCTACCAGCTAAGCACCCATCAGCTTGGTGTCATTTATGAAGATATTGACTCCGATACAGTTAACGAATGGAAACGCTCCGCTTATGGTATTAACTGGAAATGGGCATTCTCTGGCCGTACGAATATTCGTGCCCAGTACATTATGGTAGAAGATGCTGAAAATACCGAAGACACCAGTGCAAGCAAAATCGCTGTGGGAATTTTCCACACGTTGGATAAAAAAGCTCAGGTCTATCTGGCCTATGCTGCTACCGACAATGATGCCAATGCCAAATTCCAGGCTGTCGATGGCGGCCATGGGGACGAAGTCAAAACAGTTGCGGGTGGCAACCCCAATTCCATTTCCGCTGGATTGATTTACAAGTTCTAGTCTAAAGGGAAGAAAAATGCGCAGGGACGCGCGCCTTTAACTCAAGCACTTATTTTTAACCTGTGCCGGAATGGCGGTAGTTTCAAATACACGCCAAATCATCACTCATAGCACCATCCCTAAAATTTCCGCGTATAACGCGCGTAGAGATCCCTGTCTTCACGTTTTTCAGTTTTGTCAGTACGTTGTTCAATATCAGTACGATAACGCACGCGAATTTCGAGGCGCTGTTTTTTGGCAATATTCCAACGGTAACGTGTTTCGTACAGGTACTGATTATTTTTAAAATCGGGTGAAAGCAACCAGCCACCCTCCACTTTACCCACCACGACACCCACACTGTGACGCGGCACAATATCGATAAAGTTGAAGGTCACCTGCCTAGCATTGCCACCGGCATCACCACTGTTACCCAAATTAAGCGCGACGTTGGTGGGCGTGTCGGGGGCATAACCCAGTTCACCTGCCAGCAGAAATTTCATACCGCTCGCGCCCATGGGCCACTGTGCAGCAAAACGTCCCACAAACGCCAGATAATCATCGATATTGTCTGTAACACTACCGTCAGTTTGCAAGGCGGATGGCAGGTAAGTGACATCCAGGGAACGCTGCACAATAGTGGCCTTTTTATCGGTTTTTTCGTACGCAAGAAAATAGCTGACCCGACTGCCGCTGTCGGCAAAATTCAGCGTTTTGCGGCGCACCTGTGTGGCCCCTTCTTCAGGGTTGTATTGCACAATGGCATGGGTATTCCAGCCGTTGCTACCTTTATGTTTAAAATAAAGCCCGTCCGTCCAGGCGATGTCAGTGTTGGGGCTGTCGTTGCGATCCAGGGACTTTTTCGCTACGCCCACTAATTCCAGTTTTGTCTGCATGCGTCCGACACGCAAACTCCAAGCTCCCCGGGTATAATTCAGCCACATTTCATCGAAAGTACCCTGCCCCATTTTCAGCCCATCAGAACCAGGAGTGATGCCGGATGAATAAAGCTCGAACTCCGGGTCGGCAGCACTGCGGTGCGTGGTATAACGTCCGGCGAAACGCACCCGGGCACTGAGCGATTCGCTGACCGTCGCGTGTAAACCCGCACGCAGGCGCAGTCGCCACTCATCTTTTTCCGAAGTACTGCCATCACGGTCATCACGATCCAGCATATAAAGCCCGGCACGCACATCACCCACCAGACTGAAAGTATCGTTAATCGGAACAGCTGCCTGTAATACGCTTTGAGCCAACAGCGCACTCGCTGCCAACGTGCTGCTCACTATCAATTTTTGAGTCATGTTTTATTTCTTTTAAGTTTGGAGAATTCTATGTAGCAGGACACCGGAACGGCCTTGTTTTCAGTCGTCTTCGCGACGATATTCACCCTCGATGGTCTTTGGCCGATGAGCACCCGACGAGTGCCCACCCTGACGCGGATCACCCATTCCACCAAAACCACCCGGCGGTGTCAAAAACCGTCCCAGCATCCAGCGAATCATGGTACGACGTAATGAGGGAATCAGACACAAAAAACCGATGGCGTCGGTAAAGAATCCCGGAGTCAGCAACAATGCGCCAGACACCAGCAACACTGCGCCTTCCAACATTTCGATAGCGGGAATTCCTCCCTGAGCCAGGGTACGTTTTACCCGGGCCAGCGTGGCAAAACCCTGAATACGCAACAACCATGCGCCCAGCACAGCAGTAAACACCACCATGAATACAGTAGGGAGGGCACCGATGATACCGCCCACTTTGATCAGCAGGTAGATTTCCAGCAGGGGAATGGTTAAAAACAGAACAAGTAATATTGCGAAGGGGTTCATTAATTATTTCCGGTGCGGCTGTTTCCAAAAACCAATAGCCGCACTATATCAGAGCCTTTCCCGTGATATGCGATCACTTTTGCCGGAAACAAGCACCACCCAGCCTGTAATATATTTTACCAAAATGCCACTTCAGCACATCCACCATATAAATCAATTGGTTAGCGGAAAAACACTCATCGACTCTTATTAACAGGCGTGTAAAGATATGCCACCCGCGATACGATATGACAGAAGTAAGGAATCAAGTAATGCATAGGCCTGCACAGCAATCAACATCGCATTTACTTATTCTGTGTACCTGCCCGGATCAAGCCACAGCACAGAATATTGCCGATCAGCTGGTGGATCAGGCATTGGCAGCCTGTGTGAATATCCTGCCGGGGCTGACATCCGTCTATCAATGGCAGGGAAAACGGGAAATAGCTCAGGAGCATTTGCTCTTGATCAAAACCACGGATACAGCATACCCAGCGCTGGAACAGGCCATTACGGAGCTGCACCCGTATGAACTTCCCGAGGTAATCGCTGTCCCCATAGCCCAGGGGCTGAATGGTTATCTCCAGTGGATTGAACAACAAACAGTAACCAAAACAAACTGATGAGACACACTATGACCATTGCGCAACGACTGCTATTCACTCTTCTCATATTGCTGCTGGGCAGTAATACCCAAGCCGGTGCTGACAGTTTCGAGGATGAAGAACCGCTGATGCCCGACGAGGCCTTCATGCTCAGCACCAAAGTCATCAATGCCAATACCATCCGCGCTGAATGGAAGATTGCCGACAAATATTATCTGTACCGCGACAAATTCAAATTCGTCAGTGAGACAGAAAGCATCCAGCCCGGCACCCCCAGTTTTCCCAAAGGGAAAATCAAAGAAGACGAATTCTTCGGCAAAATGGAAACCTATAACAAGCACGTTGCCATCGATATTCCCATCACCCGCACAAGTGCTGCCAACACACTAAGCATGAAGATCACCTCGCAAGGCTGCGCAGACATCGGGCTTTGTTATCCGCCACAGACCAAAACTGTCACTTTTAATCTGCCCCCACTGGCCTCTGCCGAAACTGCGGCCAATACCACCAGTAACTCGGGTGGCTTTAGCCCACTCAATGCGTTAAAGAACCTGGGCAGCAGCCTGGGGCTCATTGATTCCGACGACGACTTCCTGCATCCCGATCAGGCTTTCACTTTTTCCGCAGAAGCCATTAACGGCAACACTCTGCGTGTCCGCTGGGATATCGCCGACAAAGTCTATCTTTATCAAGACAAATTCAAGTTCGAACTAAAAGAAGCCAACGGCATCACCCTCGGCACCCCCGTGTTGCCTGAAGGCAAAAAGAAGATCGATGAATCCTTTGGCGAGATGATGGTTTATTACCATGACGTGGACATCGATATCCCGTTAGAACGCACAAACCTCGACGCCACCGACGTTATCCTCGTGGTCAAATACCAAGGCTGTGCCGATGCCGGATTCTGTTATCCGCCCCTCACCAAAGAAATGCCCGTTTCGCTGCCTGCCGGTTCGGCCACAGCGGCGGCAGCCGGAGCCAATACAGATACCAACGATGCCTCCCTTTCTGAACAAGATCGCATTGCCGACTCGCTGGCTAGCGGCAACACTCTGCTTACTCTTCTTACTTTCTTCGGCTTTGGTCTGTTGCTGGCCTTCACCCCCTGTGTCTTCCCGATGATACCCATCCTCTCCAGCATCATCGTCGGCCAGGGTAAAAGTATCACCACCCGTCGCGCCTTCATCATGTCACTGGTCTACGTGCTGGCCATGGCGTTGACTTACACCGTGGCCGGTATCGCTGCCGGTGCTTTTGGTCAAAACTTACAAGTTGCCTTTCAGAACCCATGGATACTCGGCAGCTTTGCCGCTGTATTTGTGGCCCTGTCATTTTCCATGTTTGGCTTTTACGAGCTGCAAATGCCCTCGTTCATTCAAAACAAGCTCACCAGCGCCAGCAACCGCCAACAAGGTGGCACATTGACCGGTGTCGCTATCATGGGCCTGCTGTCAGCCCTCATCGTCGGCCCCTGCGTAGCCGCGCCGCTGGCTGGCGCGCTGATCTACATCGGCCAAACCGGCGACATGGTACTCGGCGGCATGGCTCTGTTTGCCCTCAGCATGGGCATGGGCGCACCACTGTTGGCCATTGGTGCCTCTGCTGGCAAACTGCTACCCAAAGCTGGTGCCTGGATGGACACCATCAAAGCCGTGTTCGGCGTGATGATGCTGGCCGTTGCCGTATGGATGCTGGAACGCATCATACCTGTCGGCATGGCCATGATGTTGTGGGGCACATTGATGATCGGTTCCGCCATTTACATGGGCGCACTGGACCCCGTAGGCGAAGGCTCTGGCTGGCGCAAACTATGGAAAGGCCTCGGCGTCGTATTACTCATTTACGGTGCTCTGCAACTGTTCGGTGCCGCGGCGGGCGGTAAAGATACCCTGCAACCTCTACATGGTCTGGCCATGGGAGGCGGTGGTAGTGGTGGTGTGGCAATGGGCAACATGCACCACGGCGGAGAAATGGTATTCAAACGTTTCAAAGGACTGGCCGAACTGGAGCGTGAAGTTGCTGCGGCCTCCGCTGCGGGCAAATCAGTGATGGTGGATTTTTATGCTGACTGGTGTGTGTCCTGCAAGGAAATGGAAAAATACACCTTCTCCGATGCCGGTGTACAAAAGGCGTTGGCCAACACCGTGCTGTTACAAGCTGATGTCACCGCTGATGATGACATCGACAAGGCACTGATGAAAGAATTCGGCATCTTCGGTCCGCCCTCCATTCTCTTCTTTGGCGTCGATGGTAAAGAACGCCGCAGCTATCGTGTGGTAGGCTTTGTGAAAGCCGACCCCTTCCGTGAGCATGTGGAAAAAGCGCTTCGCTAACCAAAAAACGACAAATAGATGGCCAGCAACACACCACAGAAAAAAAAGCTGCTGAAATACACCGCATACTTGCTAACCTTCGTGGTCGGCATATGGGGTGGGCGTATACTCATTGATCAAATAACCGGTAACGCTCAGGGGCGCGAGGCAGCACAAGCCATGGTCGACAGACCTGCCCCCGGATTCAGCCTGCCAGACATTAACAGCACCATGCGCAATTCCCATGAATGGGACGGCAAAGTGGTCATCCTTAATTTTTGGGCCACCTGGTGTCCGCCCTGTCGCAGAGAAACCCCCATGTTCGTCGAAATGCAAGAAGAATACAGCGCCACTGGCTTGCAATTTATCGGTGTTGCCATCGACACAGCAGAAAAAGTACAGGATTTCATGGATACCTACGGCATTAACTATCCCATGCTTATCGGTGAAGACAACGCGATTGAAGTCGCCAAAGACTATGGTAATCGCTATGGTGCCCTGCCTTACACCGTTATTATCGACCGCAACGGAAACATTCAGTTTGTACATCGCGGCGAAATAACCCGGGAAATGATAGAAAACACCATCAGTCGGCTGCTATAACCTACAATTTCTGCCATTTTGCCACGATCACTCCGGCAACGTCGGCGAAATCCGGCAAATCTTCAAAAGCGTAGACATTAAAACCCTATAGAGGCATACTGCATGTGTCCTTACGCGGGAAAACACATGTTCAACGCATTTATGTCTTTTTTCCTGTCGGTTGGCACCATAATTGCCGCACTTGGCAAGCCTGGACACGGGTATGTGCCAAACCGAAAATTCTGCTGTAAAAATCAGGTAAAAGCCCGACTGACCCGCTGAACTTATAGAAAGTAGAAAGCAATCACACCATGGCAAACATCCTCGTTCTCAATGGCCCTAACCTCAATCTGCTGGGCAGCCGTGAACCCGACCACTACGGGAAATCCACACTCCCGGAAATTACCGAACATCTGGTCAACGTTGCCAAAACCGCAGGGCACGTACTGAATCATTATCAAAGCAACGCTGAGCATGAGCTGGTGGATCGTGTACATCAAGCGGTGGCGGACAAGGTCGAATTCATCATCATCAACCCTGCTGCATTCACGCACACCAGTGTGGCACTACGCGATGCGCTGGCCGGTGTCGCCATCCCGTTCATTGAAGTGCATCTATCAAATATTCACGCCCGCGAAGCCTTTCGCCAGCACTCCTATTTCTCTGATATCGCTGCGGGTGTCATCAGTGGACTGGGTGCCCAGGCTTACGAACTGGCGTTAGAGGCGGCAATCAGCCGACTGAGCTGACGCCCCAATAAAAATAATATGCAAAACAATCTATTCACCGTTAACAAAAATCACAGGCACTAACCAATGGACATTCGAAAAGTAAAAAAACTCATTGAACTGCTGGAAGAATCCAATATTGCCGAACTGGAAATTCATGAAGGCGAAGAATCTGTTCGCATCAGTCGTTATGGTTCCGGTGCTGCCGCAGCACCTGCACCGATACTGGCCGCTGTGCCCGCTGCACCACCAACAGCGGCTCCCGATGAAACCACCAGCAACGACGTAGAAATCAGTGGCCACAAAGTAACCTCTCCCATGGTGGGCAGCTTTTATCGTGCTCCTTCACCCGGTGCCGCTCCCTTTGTAGAGAAAGGCCAAAGCGTCAAAGTAGGGGACACTCTGTGCATCATCGAAGCAATGAAACTACTGAACCAAATCGAAGCCGACAAGGCCGGCACCATCAAGGCCATCCTGGTGGAAAACGGCGAGCCGGTGGAGTACGGACAAACGCTGTTTATTATTGAATAAGCGTGTTGCCAACAACCGAAACAACCACATTAGTAATGCAGATTCTGACGTAGACCCTGAATGTAGGCAAAAAATATGTTTGAAAAAATCGTTATCGCCAACCGCGGGGAAATTGCCCTGCGTATTTTACGCACCTGCAAAGAGCTGGGTATCCAGACAGTTGCTGTGCATTCCGAAGCTGACCAGGATTTAAAACACGTCCGCCTCGCCGATGAAACTGTCTGTATCGGCCCTGCGGCTTCGGCTGGCAGTTATTTGAACATCCCGGCATTAATCAGTGCAGCAGAAGTCACCGATGCCGTGGCCATTCATCCCGGTTACGGCTTCCTCGCGGAAAATGCCGACTTTGCCGAACGTATCGAGCAAAGTGGTTTCACTTTCATCGGCCCCAAACCGGAAACAATCCGTCTGATGGGCGACAAAGTGTCCGCCATCAAGGCCATGCGTAAATCCGGCGTACCTTGTGTACCTGGCTCCGACGGCCCACTGGGCGATGACGAAGACACCAATAAACGCATTGCTAACGACATTGGCTACCCCATTATCATCAAAGCCGCAGCAGGTGGCGGTGGTCGCGGTATGCGCGTGGTACATTCCGAAGCCAATCTGGCCAATGCCATTTCACTCACCACTGCCGAAGCCCAGGCGGCCTTTGGCAGTGGCGTGGTGTATATGGAAAAATACCTGGAAAACCCGCGTCATGTGGAAATCCAGATACTCTCGGACCAACACGGCAACGCCATTCACTTGGGGGAGCGTGACTGCTCCATGCAACGCCGACATCAAAAAGTATGCGAAGAAGCCCCTGCCCCTGGCATCAGCCCTGAGCTGCGCGCCAAAATCGGCGGCCGTTGTGCCGAAGCCTGTCGTAAGATTGGCTATCGTGGCGCTGGCACCTTTGAATTTTTGTACGAAAACGGTGAATTTTATTTCATCGAAATGAATACCCGCATTCAGGTAGAGCATCCCGTCACCGAAATGATCACCGGCGTGGATTTGATCAAGGAACAAATTCGCATCGCTGCCAACCTGCCGTTGAGCTACCAGCAGGATGACATCAAGATTCGCGGCCACTCCTTTGAATGCCGCATCAATGCCGAAGACCCGGAAAATTTCATGCCGTCACCAGGCACCATCAGCCAGTTCCATGCTCCGGGCGGGCTGGGTGTACGTGTTGATTCACACATTTACAACGGTTACCGCGTGCCGCCCTATTACGATTCCATGATTGGCAAACTCATCGTACACGGTGATACCCGTGAAATCGCCATGGCACGCATGCGCACAGCCTTGAGTGAATGTGTTATCGAAGGCATCAAAACCAACATCCCATTGCAACAGGATATTTTCAACGATGCCGCGTTTGCTGCTGGTGGCACTAATATTCACTATCTTGAGAAAAAGCTGGGACTTTAAAAAGCGCAAAAGCAAAAAAAAGGGCGGACCATATGGCCCGCCCTTTTTTGTTCCGCCCTCTTTGTCACTTCAGCTTATGGTGGGCAAGTCTCAGTTACTGGATAACTTGCTTGCGAAATAAGTCCCCTGGGAGTTTCAACGGTCACAATCAGTAAGCCAGTATTGGTCTTGTCGGCAGTACCAGTTCCTTCAATATTTCCAGCAAAAGCGATAGCACCATTATAGGTAGTATCGGCTTGTGTGTACGAACCACCTAGGACTATAGACCCATGACTTGATGTTACCGTCACTTTAGTCCCTACTGGCATAGGTTGGTGATGAAGATCAGAATAAATAACGCTGAACGCTATCGCAGCATCACATGACAAATCTATCTTGTTGCCAGCATTGAATTGCATCAGAGCCCCGTCAACGACATCTATGTAGGCCGCACTGCCAGACATCACCAAAACCAAGGTTTCTCGAATATGCAAAGTCTCGTCGCTACTGCACAACGGACTCACAGTGCGATTGCACAAAACCCCGTTGAAGGCTCCATCGGCTGCGTCATAGCTACCGTTGGCATTAAAGTCGAAGAAGGGCTCAAAACCTCCCCTTACGCCATCTTCATTTTCATCAACCCAGGCCTCCGGCAAATCCTTCATACTGTCGCCATCGTCAAACACTCCATTGCCATTAGCATCAATAAAGCTTTCTTCACCGACTACCGTCGCTACTATCGTGGCACGTCCACCATAGGGCTGCCCCAGAGAAGACTCGCCCTGAGGAGGAGGATCGAAATCAATAACCGGGTCGATTGGATTAGCCTCGCCCCCTGTAGTTACACACTGATTAGGGCCCAACGATGGGTCAAGCACAACATCAGCAGCACCCATGGTTTGACCACAAGGCCGTGGTGCCTGACTCGTCCAATTAACGCTGCATGCCCCATTAGTGGTGGTGCATGAGCTTTCGATAGAACCCCCTTCGGTAGTAAAGGTCACTGCCGTGCCATCCGGCACCGGGTTATTAAACCGATCCGCGAGACGTGCTGTGATTACCGACACCACACCATCATGGTTCCATGCTTCTGGTGTCAGCACAGAAGCGCTCAATGAAAAACTGTCTTGATCTGGAATACCTGTTGTCACTACCAACTGACTTGATTGTGTCTGATAAGTGCTTCCTCCCGAGGAAGTTGTCGCCGTGACCCCCACCGAAGTGGATACCGTGCCCGATTGCACGACTGTTTGCACAAGGCCATTTTGATCCGAAGTTGCACTGGTTGGGTTTAACGTCAAACCACCCACAACGGTATCCAGGGAAAAGTTCACCAACTGGTTAGCCACGGGGTTACCTTGTGCATCAACTACGCGAAAGACCACTGCTGAAGTTTCAGTACCGCCACTGCCACCAGTACCTTGCAAGCTGATACTCTCAGGTGTCGCAGATACAAATTCCAGACTACCCACGCTGGCGGACTGCACAGTAAAATTTGCTGTCGCATTGAGTGTCGTACCCACATCGGCCGTAGCCGTAATCGTATCGCTGCCAGTACAGCCCTGCGCTAAATAAGTGCTGGATGCGATGCCTGCCGTTGTTAAGACCGCTGCATCCATTGTTGCCGTACCCGCTACCACGCAGGCCGATGTAAAATTGACCGTAACCGGCGTTGTGTAAGCTACATTGTTATTTGAGGTTTCAACAATGCTCACCGTTGCCGTTAACGTTCCACCTGCCGCCAAGTCGGTTACGCCTCCAAGGCCTATGGTATTCGCGAGGAATGAAGCACCCGTGCCATTGCCCATATCAACCGTGGTAGTCGTTGCTGAACTAACAACCTGAAAATTCAGGGTTGCTGTCGCAGCTGTGCCACTCACCGTGACATCTGCGGTAATTGTACCCGCACCGGATGTACCTCCATCTGACAACACTACTGTCGCAAGGCCTGCGGTATTAGTGAGGCCCGAACTCGGCGTTAAAGTCCCAATGGTGGTGGCAAATGAAACAACCTGAGAGCCTACAGTTGCGCCATTGAGTGTTACTGTCGCTCTAAGCTCACCGGGTGAAGCCGCAGATACCGATGTTGTTGCACTGCCAGTGGCTTGATCGACCAGAGCCAAACTGATTACCAGGGACCCAGTACTTCCGCCACCACTACCCCCGCCTCCACTGCCCCCATTACCCTCGTTGTCATCGCCAGAAAAGGCGTCGTCGCTACCGCTACAGCCTGCGAGCCCAAAACTCATCACAACCAAAAACAGCATCATCAGTATTTTTTGGAATCTACCCATTATTATCACCCGGTGTTTTTACATATGTCCCTGTTGTTTTGCTGGATACACCCTAGCATTATCAGCCATTGAGCAATAGTCAGCAGAAACAGAGTGTGTATTAGTCATCTATTGAATTCAAGCAGGTTCTGGGCAGTTTCCAGGACCATCGACTTTATCCATAAAAAGGGCTTTGCCTGTTCATCCATCGAGCCTATCGGCATTATTGCGCAATTATTTAGGGCAGGACACGGTGCAACATTGTATACAAAGCGCTAATCAACCGTTTTATTCTACATACAAAAAAGGGGGTGTATATCCACCCCCTTTTTTATTGACTCGGCCTCAAACCGTATTCATGGCCAATTATTTGTAAAAACCGATCATTTTCTCCAGTGAAAGAGGCGTGATCTTTGCGGCATGACCTGCACAACCGAACGCTTCAAAACGAGCCTGACAGATGCTCTTCATGGCGGCTGTGGATTCCTTGAGGAATTTACGCGGATCAAAATTGGAGGGGTTCTCCATCAAATGCCGACGCACTGCACCGGTAGAGGCCATGCGCAGGTCAGTGTCAATGTTGACCTTGCGTACACCATTTCTGATGCCTTCCTGGATTTCTTCCACGGGCACACCATAGGTTTGACCCATTTCGCCACCATGGCTATTAATGATTTCCAACCAGTCCTGCGGCACAGATGAAGAACCATGCATCACCAGATGGGTGTTGGGAATCACTTCGTGGATTTCTTTGATGCGGTCAATACGCAGCACGTCACCAGTGGGCTCTTTGGTGAATTTATAGGCACCGTGTGAGGTACCGATGGCAATGGCCAGGGCATCCACACCGGTTTGTTCCACAAAGTCTTTGGCTTCCTGGGGGTCGGTGAGCAGCATATCGAGATCAAGCTTGCCTTCGGCACCGTGGCCGTCCTCTTCACCCATTTCACCCGTTTCCAGCGAACCCAGACAACCCAATTCGCCCTCCACAGAAACACCGCCAGCGTGAGCCATTTTCACTACTTCAGCAGTGGTATTGACGTTATATTCAAAGCTGGAGGGGGTTTTCATGTCGGCTTCCAGAGAACCATCCATCATCACCGAGCTAAAACCGGACTGGATGGAGCGCAAACAGACCGCAGGCTCAGAACCATGATCCTGATGCATGACGATAGGAATATGTGGATACTGCTCAACGGCGGCTGAAATCAGGTGGCGGAGGAAAGGCTCTCCCGCATAAGAGCGTGCGCCAGCAGACCCTTGCATGATAACCGGGCTATTGACCTCATCAGCAGCCTGCATGATAGCGTGTACCTGCTCCATATTGTTGACATTGAATGCGGGCATACCAAAATCGTTTTCGGCGGCGTAGTCCAGTAATTGACGCAATGAAATAAGGGCCATCAGCTTCTCCTAAATATTTTTCCAAAAAAAGTGTTAAAAAAAATACAAATAATGTTAAAAATGATACAAAGCAAGTATCCGAAAAATCGATACTCTTAATCTGAGTTATTGGGCATTTCGTCTCCCACGCGGACGATTTTCATGGCATTGGTACCGCCCAGCACACCCATCAAGTCACCCTTGGTAATAATGACCAGATCACCATCACGTACTACACCCCGACGTTTAAGTTCATCAATTGCCTCATGATTCACCACCGCGTGATCTTTGCTGTCAGTATTAAAGCTGATGGGGTAAACACCACGGTACAGCGTCACCTTGCGTCGTGTACCGACGTGGCTGGTCAGTGCATAAATCGGGATGCCGGAACTGATGCGTGACATCCACAGCGGTGTGGAGCCGGACTCGGTAAGTGAGGCGATAGCCTTTACGCCAAGATGGTTGGCACTGTACATGGTAGCCATAGCGATAGCTTCGTCAACACGACCGAAAGACGTATCAATACGGTGATCGGAGCGCATGGCCACGTCCTGTTTTTCGGCCTCACGGCACACCCGGTCCATGGCCGAAACAGCCAGGTCCGGATATTTTCCCATGGCCGTTTCTGCGGACAACATCACTGCATCAGTACCATCAAGCACTGCATTGGCTACGTCGAAGACTTCCGCACGAGTGGGAATCTGGTTTTCAATCATGGACTCCATCATTTGTGTGGCGGTAATCACCACCCGGTTCAGACGGCGCGCCCGCTTGATGATGTCTTTCTGCACTTGTGGCAGAGCAGCATCACCAATTTCCACACCCAGGTCTCCGCGTGCCACCATAATGGCATCTGAGGCAAGAATGATGTCATCAATGACATCCAGCGCCTCGGTGCGCTCAATTTTGGCAACGATGCCGCCTTTTCCGCCAGCAGATTCCACTAACCCTCGCGCCAGTTCTACATCCGCAGCCGAACGGGGAAAGGAAATGGCCACATAATCAGCCTGCAAGGCCGCAGCGGTTTTAATATCTTCTTTGTCCTTCTCGGTCAGAGCGGGTGCCGATAGCCCTCCCCCCTGCCGGTTGATACCTTTTTTGTCTGAAAGTTTGCCGCCCACCTTAACCTTACAATGAATTTCGGCACCTTTGACTTCATCGACCCAGAACACCATGCGACCATCGTCAAGTAATAAAACATCACCGCGACTCACGTCTCTGGGCAAATCTTTGTAAGCAATACCTACACGTTCCTGATTACCTGCATCCGGGGCACAGTCTGCATCAAGAATAAAAGTGTCACCGTCAGCCAGCATGATGGGCCCGTTTTTAAACGAGTCGATGCGAATCTTTGGCCCCTGGAGATCGGCCAGCACACCCACTTGACGCCCGTGCGCGCGCGCGCGATTGCGTACCGTTTCGGCACGCGCGGTATGCTCCTCCGCCGTGCCATGGGAAAAATTAAGGCGTACCACATCGACACCAGCCTCGATGAGCTTGTCCAAGGCCTTGGGGTCATCCGTTGCCGGGCCCAGGGTTGCGACGATTTTTGTTCTTCTTTCCAAGTCTGTTGCTCCAGGTGTGTCAGATCAAATTAAGTATAAGGCTATCTATTAACTGTTAGCACGTTCTTCGAGAATCGCCACGGCCGGTAATTGCTTGCCTTCCAGAAATTCCAAAAATGCGCCGCCGCCGGTGGAAATGTAAGACACCTTGTCGGCAATATTGTATTTATCCACTGCGGCCAGAGTGTCGCCACCACCGGCAATGGAAAAGGCATCACTTTCGGCAATGGCCTGGGCAATGGCCTTGGTGCCTTCACCGAACTGATCAAATTCAAACACACCCACCGGACCGTTCCAGACGATGGTCCCTGCGTTTTTCAGCACATCGGCCAAAGCCGCAGCAGAATCAGGACCGATGTCAAAAATCATGTCGTCATCGGTGACATTGGTGACATTTTTCAAAGTGGCTTCAGCGGTTTCGGCAAACTCTTTGGCGCATACCACATCAGTGGGCACAGGAATATCACCACCGCGTGTCTGTGCATCTGCGGTCAATTTTTTTGCAGTGTCCACCAGGTCAGCCTCATATAAAGACTTACCAACATTGTGACCCTGCGCAGCAATAAACGTATTGGCGATACCACCACCGACAATCAGTTGATCCACAATTTTGGACAATGACTCCAACACAGTCAGTTTGGTGGAGACCTTGGAGCCACCTACAATGGCCACCATGGGTCGGGCGGGATTATCCAGCGCCTTGCCCAATGCTTCCAGCTCACCCGACAACAGCGGACCGGCACAGGCCACAGGGGCAAATTTGGCCACACCGTGAGTCGAGGCCTGGGCACGATGCGCGGTGCCAAAAGCATCCATCACAAAAACATCACACAGTTCAGCCATTTTCTTTGCCAGCGTATCGTCATTCTTTTTCTCACCGACATTGAAACGCACATTTTCCAGCAACACCAGATCACCGTCGTTCATGGGATCAATCCCTTTTTCGATCCAGTCCTTGACCATTTTCACCTCACGACCCAGCAGTGTGGCCATATGACTTCCCACAGGAGCCATGGAAAACTCTTCGTTGAACTCACCTTCGGTGGGTCGTCCCAAATGAGACATCACCATAACTTTGGCACCCGCTTTCATGCAATGTTCAATCGTGGGCAATGACGCAAGAATACGCTTATCACTGGTGACTTTGCCATCTTTGATAGGCACATTGAGATCCTGACGGATCAGCACACGCTTACCGGCCAGATCCAGGTCAGTCATTTTTATTACGGACATGTCTAACTCCTAATCGTATATTTTGAAAACCATTTGCCAAATAATTTCAGGAAATTTGGCAAATAACTTTCCCATCACAAAAGTCATTAACGCAGAGGCCGCAAAAGCGCAAAGAACGCTTATTGCGTCCTTCGCGGCTTTGCGATCTTTGCGTTAACAATACAAACCTGAACGATTACGCAACGTGCAGAACGAAACGCAGCATGTTACAGGTGTAGCCGTATTCATTATCGTACCAGGACACAACCTTGACGAAAGTACCGTCCAAAGCGATCCCTGCACCACTATCAAAAATGGAAGACTGGCTACAACCACGGAAATCAGTCGATACCACTTTCTCGTCGGTGTAACCCAAAGTACCTGCCATCTCACCTTCAGAAGCTGCTTTCATAGCCGCGCAAATGTCTTCATAAGACGCTTCTTTTTCCAGCTCAACCGTCAGGTCAACCACAGATACATCGGAAGTCGGTATGCGGAACGCCATACCGGTCAGCTTGCCATTCAGTTCAGGCAACACCACTCCGACAGCCTTGGCCGCACCCGTGGAAGAAGGAATGATATTTTCCAGAATACCACGACCACCGCGCCAGTCCTTCGAGGAAGGGCCGTCAACGGTTTTCTGAGTTGCTGTCGCTGCATGAACAGTGGTCATCAAACCACGCTTGATACCCCACTTGTCATTCAACACCTTGGCAACCGGTGCCAGACAATTGGTGGTACAGGAGGCGGCAGAAACAATGGCCTGGCCGTCATAGCTGTTGTGGTTCACACCGTAAACGTACATGGGTGTGCCGTCTTTAGACGGTGCGGACATCACGACTTTTTTGGCACCGGCAGCGATGTGTTTTTGACAGGTTTCTTCTGTCAGGAAAAAGCCCGTACATTCGATGATCAAATCAGCACCGATGTCGCTCCATTTCAGGTTAGCAGGATCGCGCTCAGCCGTCAGGCGAATAGTTTTACCGTTGACGATCAGGTTGTTGCCATCAACAGCGATATCGCCCTCGAAGTTACCATGCACGGAATCGTACTTGAGCATGTAGGCCAGATAGTCTGCATCCAGTAAATCGTTAATGCCAACCACTTCGATATCGCCAAAGTCTTTTGCAATGGCACGGAAGGCCATACGACCGATGCGGCCGAAACCATTAATACCGACTTTAATTGTCATAGTGTTATCCCCTCAAAAGTGTGACTAAAAATAAAAAATGTTACAAAAATTCATTTTCCCCATCATTCCGGCCTGTACCGGAATGACAGGGAATTAAATAAGCGCTTTCTTAAAGAATCGATTCAACAGTGGCAACAACATTCTCCACTGTGAACCCAAATTCCTTGAACAATTCACTCGCCGGGGCAGATTCACCGAAGTGATCAATGCCCACCACTTTATCAGCGTACTTGTACCATGCATCCGTAACGGCAGCTTCAACAGCAACCGTGGGCACGCCCTTTGGCAACACAGAGGCTTTATAGGCATCATCCTGTGCGTCAAAAACATTGGTAGACGGCATGGAAACCACACGAATCTTTTTACCATTGAGTTGTGCAGCAGCACCCACGGCCAGAGCCACTTCGGAACCGGTGGCAATAATAATGGCATCAGGGTTGTCGCAACCACAGTCACCCAGAATGTAACCACCTTTGGTGATGTTGGCGATTTGCTCATCGGTACGGGTTTGGTGTGGCAAGCCCTGGCGCGAGAAGATCAGACAGCTGGGGCCGTCTTTTTTCTCGATGGCCTGCTGCCAGCTCACGACAGACTCAACCGCATCACAAGGACGCCATACCGACATATTTGGAATCATACGCAGTGTTGGAATTTGCTCCACAGGCTGGTGGGTTGGGCCGTCTTCGCCCAGACCAATGGAGTCATGAGTATAAACAAACAAACTGCGGACTTTCATCAGCGCAGCCATACGCAATGCATTACGCGCATATTCAGAGAACATCAGGAAGGTGGCACCAAACGGGATCAAGCCACCGTGCAATGTAATACCGTTCATGATGGCCGACATGGCAAACTCACGCACACCGTAGCGAATATAGTTGGCTTCCTCGTTGGCATCCATGGGCTTGTAACCCGACCATTCCGTTAGATTGGAACAACCCAAATCAGCAGAACCGCCAAACAGTTCCGGTAACATGGGCGAATAAGCTTCAATTGCCGCCAATGAGGCTTGGCGAGTGGCCGGGCTCTTGGCATCCGCATTCACAGACGCAATATACTCGGCTGATTTTGCCGACCAGTCAGCTGGCAGATCACCCGCCATACGGCGTTCAAACTCGGCGGCCAACTCTGGATAAGCAGCTTTGTAAGCAGCCAGTTTTTCGTTCCAGGCCTGTTCTGCGGCGGCACCCTTTTCTTTGGCATCCCAACCAGCATACACATCGCCCGGAATTTCAAAGGGGCCATAATCCCAACCCAATGCAGCCTTGGTCAGATTGATTTCTTCTTCACCCAAAGGCGCACCATGGCTGGCGTGACTACCGGCTTTGTTCGGCGAACCAAAACCAATGGTGGTTTTACAACAGATCAGAGTAGGTTTATCGGTCATTGCCTTGGCAAATTCCACGGCCTTCTGGATGGCTGCTGCATCATGCCCATCAACATCAGCAATCACATGCCAACCGTAAGCTTCAAAACGCTTGGGCGTGTCATCGGTAAACCAGCCATCGACGTGGCCATCAATGGAAATGCCGTTGTCATCCCAGAATGCCACCAGTTTGCCCAGACCAAGCGTACCGGCCAGCGAACAGGCTTCATGAGAAATACCTTCCATCAAACAACCATCACCGAGGAACACGTAAGTGTGGTGATCAACAATATCGTGACCCTTTTGATTAAACTGAGCAGCCAGAGCTTTCTCAGCAATAGCCATGCCTACGGCATTGGTGATGCCCTGACCCAGTGGCCCGGTGGTGGTTTCAACGCCCGGCGCATAACCGTATTCAGGATGGCCTGGAGTCTTGGAGTGTAACTGACGGAATTGTTTGAGGTCTTCGATGCTGAGATCGTAACCGGTTAAATGCAACAAGGAATAAATCAACATTGAGCCATGACCATTGGACAAGACAAAGCGGTCACGGTTAGGCCAATCAGGATTAGCCGGGTTGTGGATCATGTGATCGTTCCACAGGACTTCGGCAATATCAGCCATACCCATGGGTGCTCCGGGGTGACCGGAATTGGCTTTTTGCACCGCATCCATGCTGAGCGCACGGACGGCATTGGCAAGATTTTTGCGGTTTGACATGTGATTCTCCTAAAAACAAGTTCAAAAAATGTAAACAATCTTCGTTGCAGCAACATGAAAGATTCGCTGCATAAAACCCTTGGGTGACCAGTGATAAATGCAACCAGTTATAACAAAGGCCTAAAAAATTCGTCGTAATGCGTAATAAATCGCAAGAGTTTTGCTGTTATAAACAACAGATAGAGGAGTTCGCGAGGCAAACCCAAGGAACGGTTAACCCATCCAGGGTTAACGACAGAATTATGGTGTCGTTGTTAATCTCCTCCCTCCAGGCTGGCGCGCCCAATACAGCTGTTGTGTTGTGTATCGCCAAGCCCCCCCCAACTCCCCCCATTTCAATCAGGCTTAACGCCGGGGGGAACCTGTAATTGTCCTCGATCATCGCCATCAGAGCAAGGGCTGATCCAGCAAGGCGTCAAAAAACCGTCACTCCAACCAATGCTGACCAGTATTATTCAGCCATTTCCTTCCATTTGATGGAACAACCCATACTGGGTACCTGCTCTACCGGTCCCTTGCCGGTTTGCGCCACCTGCTTCATGGCCTCAAACAGGTCACGCCGGGCACCTTCGACAGCTTCTTTGCGACTTTCATCCAATCGACCGCGATATTGTAGCTGTAGATCCGCGTTGTAGCCGAAAAAATCCGGGGTGCAGACAGCACCGTAATTTTTCGCGACTTCCTGTGTTTCATCAATGAGGTAAGGAAAAGAAAAATCAAATTCGCGGGCAACAGCCTGCATGTTTTCAAAAGAGTCTTCTTCGTATTCTGTAGGGTCATTGGACATAATAGCCACAGTATTCACACCCAACGCTTTTAATTCCCGGGCATCCCGCACAATACGGTCGAGAATGGACTTCACATAAGGGCAATGATTACAGATAAACATCACCAGCAGCCCCTTTTCTCCTGCACAATCGTTCAAACTCCAGGTCTTGCCATCGACACCCGGCAGGGCGAAATCAATGGCAGGCTGGCCAAAATCACAAATCGGTGTTTCTGTTCTAACCATGCGGGACTCTCCTTCCTTCTCTCTATATTTGTTTAATATCTACGCACTTTCCGTCATGCTGAAGCGCAATGCTTGTTGTGGACAAAAAGCAAATTCGGGCGGCTATCATACACGAAGAGACTAGCAGTGCTTACTTTACGCCCCGGCATGATACAATGCCCGCCCTTTTATTCTGTATTACCTCGCGCGCTCCGCACCTATTATCCAATGAACAAACGACCTGAACTGCTTTCTCCCGCTGGCACCTTAAAAAACATGCGCTACGCCCTGGCCTATGGCGCTGATGCCGTATATGCCGGTCAGCCGCGTTACAGCTTGCGTGCGCGCAATAATGATTTCGACCTCGCCAATTTGAAAATTGGCATCGACGAAGCTCATGCGCAAGGCAAAAAACTGTTCGTAGCCAGTAATATTTCGCCACACAACACCAAAATTGCCACTTACATGAAGGACATGGCACCGGTAATCGCCATGCAACCCGACGCACTGATCATGGCTGACCCTGGTCTGATCATGATGGTACGCGAGCGCTGGCCGGAGATGCCTATTCACCTGTCAGTACAGGCCAACACCGTTAATTACGCCACAGTGCAATTCTGGCACTCACTGGGCATTGAGCGGGTGATTCTTTCACGAGAATTATCCCTGGATGAAATTGCCGAAATCCGCCAGCAATGCCCGGACACCGAACTGGAAGTGTTTGTACACGGCGCATTATGCATCGCCTATTCAGGGCGCTGCCTGTTGTCGGGTTATTTTAATCACCGCGACCCCAACCAGGGCACCTGCACCAACTCCTGTCGCTGGGACTACAAAGTCTCCCCCGCCACGGAAGATGCCACAGGTGACCTGCACATAGCCACACCAATAAAAACCACCACATCCGGCAGTAATGCCGCCTGCGGTGGCGCTTCTCGGCACCCTGCTGCCGACCAGCCCGTACTCATCGAAGAACCCGGTCGCCCCGGTGAACTCATGGCAATGGAAGAAGACGAGCACGGCACTTACATCATGAATTCAAAAGACCTGCGCGCAGTGGAGCATGTGCAACAATTGGTGAAGATAGGTATCGACTGCCTCAAAATCGAAGGTCGCACCAAATCACACTATTACGCTGCACGCACCGCACAGGTTTATCGACAAGCCATTGATGACGCTGTTGATGGCAAAGCGCTTGATCCACAGTTATTGGGCGTACTCGAAGGGCTGGCTAACCGTGGTTACACCGATGGCTTTTACGAGCGCCACCATAGCCACGAAACCCAAAACTATCTCGCCGGGCATTCGCGCAGCAGCAAACAACAGTTTGTCGGCGAAATTATCCGCATCGATAAAAAACGCGGATTAGCCGAAGTTGAAGTAAAAAACAAATTTTCCGTGGGTGACACATTACAATTAATCCATCCCGACGGTAATCGTGATGTAGTGTTGTCACACATGAGTAATCTTAAAAATCAACCAATGGACGTAGCCCCCGGTAGCGGCCACCAAGTATTGATTCCCTGGGATACACAGGGTAATGAACAAAACTCCGATAAGCTGGGATTACTTGCGCGGTACCTGACATGAGTAGCATGCCTGAATAAAAAACAGGTGGCTCAGAAACGTTGACGTGCTGATGAAAAAAGCCGCGCCCGGATTGGACGCGGCTTTTGATCTACCACTTAAAGATGCGAGGGGTTCGCTATACTTCTCGTTTTACATCAGCAAATCACATTACACTCAGTTCCCGTGCGTGAATAGGCTGCACAGGACGGGCATTACTGCCAATAACCTTGGTAAACTGCTTGATTTGCGCATTAGAAGCTTCAATAGGCGCTTTCAACACCATCCACTTCACCCCTTCACTACAGGGCGGAGTGGTTAACGAACCATTGAAACTGTAATAGCTACGGTCAGCTGGCAATAGTTCAGCAGCGTTAACACTTACCGATGCCAACATTTTCTTATCCCCCGCTTTACTCGGCATATGCTCCCAAATTTTGTCCAGCGCCGTATTTTTAGCACCCTCCTTGGTGAACACACCCACTACTGCCAGCTGCCCTTTGGCATTTTTATGTACCAGGTGCATCTCTTTGGGAAAAACTTTACCGTCTACGATATTTTCACTGGGAGTGTGAAAGTGAGACTGTAATAGTTCATATTTTTCCCCATCCACAGTGATACTACTACCCGCAGCGTGATTCACTTGAATGGTATGGCCATTATTGAGAATTTCCAGACTGCCGGGTTTGTAATCAAACTGAATAGCGGGCAAGTTTGATGTTTTTGCACCACTGATGTTAATCGGCGATTGCTCTTTACCTTTGCCGCAAAGCGCAAACTCCTTACTGATATTGGCCCAACGCTCAGGGCCAGCATGGCCAGTGTACCCCCAACCACTATCATGGCCATCACCAGCAATCGCGCCCATGGGCACGGAAGTAATACTGGCAGCAAAAAAAGCTACTGTTGTTATGGTTTTAATCATTATCCTTTCTCCTTGTTTTATTTGTCGGGCAGATGGAAGCCTGTTTTTTTTGCTCGTCTAAAGAACGAGTGAGCAACACAGATCTAATATGCTTTACGCACGACAAGAATATTTCCCAATACTTAAATAAATCTGAAGCATAGGTTGTGAGCAAAAAACCAATAAGCTCACGCCCCCCCAAGCTAATATTGACATAAATACACGGGTATTAGAAAACAGAAAGCCCCCCACAACCGAAATAATTGTTGTGGCACTGCTGGAACAAGCAATACGTTGTGGGCGCAAACTACGGCTGCAAAAAGAAACACACAACCTTGCGTGCTTTAGGTTGCACCTTTGCAATCTCTTGGATTAAGAAAGCACCCAAGTAATCGATTTTGTCGCTTTAGATTTTTTTGGCTAGAAATAGCCTGATTCACCCTGCGTTAAACCTGGATTAATTCAGGTTAAA
>WFQM01000053.1 GCA_015487095.1 Gammaproteobacteria bacterium
GCTACTTTGCCTCATTAAGATCCCAGTCATACCCGTAATCAATATCGCCCTTATGTTCGGTCAGCCGTTTTGCCAGCGCGGGCTCAGCATGTTTAGCTAATTCCTTTAGTAATTCTTTTTCGTTAGTTCCGAAGTCGGTTTGATACCAATCGAATATCTTGGATAATAGAAGGTCTTCACCTTCCACCGTAATCCCTCTTGGATTGTTTACATAGGACTTGGCAGTCTCTGCCAGTTGATCATCAATATTCTTGCCTGTAAAAACCCTGTCGCTGAGGTTTGGACAGCTATAACTTGCGCAATTGACAGCATAGTGAATTCTGGAGTCTTTCCATATAGGGCGCAAAATGCCATGTTCAATGTCATTTAAACTGAGTTTTTGTCCAGAGACATTAAGATACTTTTCATTCCATGGGCCGGGCGAGAAAAAGGATCCGCCAATCTTGAGTATAGATTTTACTGGATAGGCGTCCAATATAACGTCAACTGTCAGAGCATTGTAAAGGTTGATCCAATAGGCCATCTGTTCATTGCGGTTGTGGCGGCGCGGGTCGATAGCTTCCAGTGTTTTTATATAGTGCTTAAGCGCTTTACGGTCAGTGCCAGGTACTGCGCTGTATTTGAACAGGTTAACGCCATTAGGTGTACTAACAAGATATTTGTCGAGTAAATTTTGCCAGGCATCATGGTTTATGCTCTTGGGGCTTGCTTCATTACTGTCTACCCAAAATGTAATTGCTTTCGCAGCAGGTGCTGCGTAAACGACTTGTACCAAAAAGGAAAGACAAAAGATGATCAGTAATTTTCCGAGCGGGTTTGTCATGCGTGTAAACATTCATGCCTCCGGTTGTGTAAGTTGATGGTAATTGCTTAAGGGTAATTACCTGGGTTACGTTTGACCTGGCTGATGGCTGCGCAAAAAAGTGTTCGCTTGCATCTGTATGCTTCGCATTTCCCCTTGTTTTTGAATTCGGAATATTATGTATTTATCAGTCAGGTCGTGGATAGTCTAGTCGTTAAAGATCATAAAATATTACAGTTTTCATAAGTTTTTTTATTGCAATCTATAAAGGTCGGGTAACGTTGTAGTCAAGAGAAAACTGTTACTCAAAGTTATGCTGTGTCCTGCCTGTCAACGGACGCGGTCTCCCATGCCTCACGGAGTCGGGTCATAGTTCTGCGCTAAGGGTTTATACTTGCTTTTTTGGGTTTCTGCCCTGTCTGCATGTTTATTCCATGAATATAACTGTGGCATCAAAATGATTTCACGAAAACTTGTAACTTTTCGTGAAGACTCACGTCAACGTTTCCTGTGCAATTCATATTGTCTGCTCTATGTCGATTCATAATGTTTAATCCGCATATGCAGGCTGACGCTTGCCA
This sequence comes from Gammaproteobacteria bacterium, assembly GCA_015487095.1. Lineage (GTDB taxonomy): Bacteria > Pseudomonadota > Gammaproteobacteria > SZUA-152 > SZUA-152 > SZUA-152. Next base: position 1,384 of record WFQM01000053.1, read on the forward strand.
GAATTCAAAGCTTTCGACAGCGTTATGAAATTTGGACTTAAATAAAGGAATATATAATGAAACTAACAAAACGTTCTTTCATCATTGGAATTGTTCTCCAAAGCTTAATGGCAACCCCCGTATTTGCATCGGGGTCGTATGGTGGAGGCGCGAATACACACGCGCTCGATGACTACAGCAAGGGAAAGGTTGTCGTTCGTAATAAAATCATTTGTTCATCCTGCCCTTTCCCCGGCAGTAACGTCAATAAAGACTTTGCTCTCGATGTTGTTGAGAAAGTCAGGGCAGAGGATTCCACATTAAACTCGCTGTCTAAAGATGAACAAAAGTCGGTTGTTGTATATTTTCGTAAGCGCTTCAAGTTGGAATAAGCGGTACGTAAACATTTAAGAAGTGAAACGAACTGGCGAGACCATAACCGCGCTTCAACCCCTCGTTCACATCAAGCAATAATTAAATTCGCACAAGTTAATTTCTTAACTTGTCTGGATTGTGTTATCTATTTTACAAGGATTTTTTATAATGAAACATACCCGTTTTTTCTGTATTGGCTTATTTCTTTTTTCATCAATGGCATCCGCAGCTGGTAATCCGTGGCTCATTTCCCCCGGAGCAACGTCAATACAGCTGAGCTATGTTACGCAATCTGCAGACGAGTTGTATGCAGGTGGAACCAAAAGCCCATTGCCAGATGACCTGGATCAAACAACAGCCTGGGTAGGTTTTGCTTACGGCCTTGCCGACAATATGGCCATTGATGCGCGATTGGGTTATTCAAATTTTGAGTTTTCCCCTCAGCAGGATGAGAGCGGTACGACAGACGTATTGCTGGGGCTTACCTGGCGGCTTCGTGATGAGTTTATACATGATGCTGGTCCCAGTGTCGCATTACGGATGGGTGTTACGCGGGCGGGAAATTACACCGCCGGAAAAATCAATTCTATCGGTGACGGTGCATCCGGTGCGGAGATATCGTTGATTGTTGGAAAAGTCATTACACCAAAGTTATCCATTGCTGCGGATGCTGGTTATCGTTATCGCGATTCAGGTGTTGATAATGAGCTGTTTTCCTCGGTGCGTGGTTTTTACAGTGTGACGAATCAGCTGCATACCAGTGTTGGATATTCTGTTGTTCGAGCGAACGGAAACTTGGATATCAATGACCCTGAGTTTGTGGGAAATTTTACGGAGCTTGCGGAAGATGCAGACATTGTCGAACTGGGTGTGGCTTATCAATTTGTGCGTGGCTACCAAGTCGGTTTTGGTTATGGGCAGGTTGTCGATGGACGTAACACCGGGTTAAACGAAATCGCGAGTATTTCACTCAGTATGACGTTTTAGTATTGCGACGCTATGTATTTACGGCAAACAATATCCGCGATCATCCCGGCTAGGGATGAGTCGCGAGCAATATCACAGGTGGTTGAAGCGCTGGCAAGATTGCATTTTGACACTCACGAACCTGTTTTCGACAATATTATTGTCTGCGACAACGGTTCCACCGACGATACTGCCGAGGTTGCGGCGCGGGCCGGTGCGATTGTTGTCAAGGAGTCGCGACCGGGCTACGGCAACGCTTGTCTCGCGGCGTTATCGGTTCTCCCATCAAGCGACATTGTCGTTTTCATTGATGGTGACAACGCGTTTTATGCTGACCAATGCCGGGCACTCATTGATGCAGTTGTGAATGGTGCGGATTTGGCTATTGGCTCCCGGCAATTGGGTTGTACAGAGAAAGGGGCGTTAACGGTGGCTCAGCGTTTTGGTAATTGGCTTGCCAGTGTGCTTATTCGGCAGATTTGGGGTGTGCCCATAACAGACTTGGGGCCTTACCGGGCGATACGTGCTGGCGCGCTGAAGCGTCTTGCTATGCAGGATCGAACGTTCGGTTGGACGGTTGAAATGCAGGTGAAAGCCATTCAGGCCAATATGAAACTTGTGGAGTGCGCTGTTGATACAAGAAGGCGCATCGGGAAATCGAAAATCAGTGGAACAATTCGTGGCAGTCTGGGTGCGGCGCGCGGCATATTGGGCATGATATTTTTACTTTGGAGGCAAGAGAGCCGGGCTAAACGACAAGCCGTAGCGGTGCGCAAGCAATAGAAAGGGGCTCAAAATGACGTTCTCTCGAAAGGACTTTCATTCTCGGACGGCCCCCCAGGGGTTAAGCCGGGCGTGAAACAAAAGTTTTCAATTCATGGCAACGTGTGGTTGTTTCTGGGTGGAGTGGTGAGCGTACTGCTCTACTGGTATTTATCACGAGAGATTGCAGGTTCGTCGATAAAGATAGAGCGTTATATCGGTTATTTTGGCGTCGCATTTGTTGTGTATGCCGCAACAATATTTTTGGCAACACGCGGCACCAGTATTCCGCCGCTTACCTATATCCTGGTATTTGCCGTGCTGTTTCGTGTCATCGGAGTCAGCGTCACCCCTCAATTCGAGGACGATTATTTTCGCTATATATGGGATGGGTTCATTCTTTCGGGATTCGATAACCCATACCAGCATCCGCCGAGCCATTACTTTGCAGATGAAAATGTCCCGGAGGAATATCAAAATGCGCTGAATGGCATCAATTATCCAGACCTCCCAACAATTTATGCGCCGACGCTTCAGTTCAGTTTTTTGATCGCGCACTGGATATGGCCAGCTCAGGTGATGGGGTTGCAGCTTGTTTATTCCATTGTGGATGTGTTGCTGATTTTACTTCTTGCGCAAATGACGGATCGCAGAAGCCTGATGCTATATGCGTGGAATCCGTTGGTCATCAAGGAAATCGCTTTCACGGCTCATCCCGATGTCGCAGGTGTGATGTTGCTTATTGCGGCTATATTTTTCGTCAAAAACCGCCCGCTACTCAGTGTGGTATCGCTGGCGCTTAGCGTCTGCGCTAAACCCTTTGCCTGGATAATCGCACCGTTCATCTTGCTGCGATTGCGAAAAACGTATGCGTTTCTATTCGTCATCCTGGTGTTGATGATTTATTTGCCGTTTTTGCTCAGTGGGGCGACTGACTTTACAACACTGAGTACTTTCGGACAGCTCTGGGAATATAACGCCGCTGTTTACCATGTGTTATCTCAGATTTTGCCCGCAGCTAATGCGCGATTGCTGTGCGGTGCAATATTCGTTGTGATGTATCTTGTTTATGTACGCCATTACCGCGCATCCGGACAAACGGGCATTCGTGGAGATATATTGTTGGGCGGCTTGCTTGTGTTGTCGCCAGTGATTAATCCCTGGTATCTGCTATGGATTCTCCCCTTCGCTTCGCTTAATCGTGATATTTGGCCGTGGGTTGCTTCCTGTGCTGTTTTGTTATCGTATTTCACCGGGCTAAACATGGCTGACCCTAGTCTTGCCAGTTATGAGCAGGCCAGATGGGTCAAGCCAGTTGAGTTTGGAATGATTGCGCTTGCTGTTTTGTTTGACGTGTATAGGCGGCGTGAAAAGGTTAAACCTGATTGATGCACCCTTACTGCGGATTCATTTCATATTGGAGCAGGCCCGGGCTTGACAGGCCGGGGTCATGCGCCTAAAATTCGCGCTCCTTGGAAACAGGTGGGGTTTTCCCCGCCTGTTGTTTTATCCGAACTCTTGCTTTGAGCTCTGGTCGTTTTAAAAAAGAGTTTCGGGAACAAGATACTTATTTTATTGAATCCCTCTGAATGGGGTTGGAGTTGCTTAAATGCCAACGGTAAATCAGTTAGTTCGCAAAGGCCGTAAACGCCAGATTGCAAAAAGTAATGTGCCAGCGCTGGACGCTTGCCCACAAAAACGCGGTGTGTGTACCCGTGTTTATACCACCACCCCGAAAAAACCGAACTCGGCACTGCGTAAGGTGGCCCGTGTTCGCTTGACCAATGGTCATGAAGTAACGACCTACATCGGCGGTGAAGGCCATAACTTGCAAGAACACTCCGTGATTCTGCTTCGTGGTGGTCGTGTTAAGGATTTGCCGGGTGTGCGTTATCACACTGTGCGTGGCAGCCTGGATACCTCGGGTGTGTCGGACCGCCGCCAGGGTCGCTCCAAATACGGTGCGAAGCGTCCCAAGTCCTAACGGGAAGACGGGCGAAATAACTATTCACATTGATGAACGAGATCGAGTAATCAAATGGCTAGAAGAAGAGCAATACCAAAACGTACTATTTTGCCAGATCCAAAATACAAGGATCTGATGTTGGCCAAGTTCATCAATATTTTGATGCTGGATGGCAAAAAAGCCGTAGCCGAGCGTGTTGTGTACGGTGCGCTGGATCAGGTGGTTGAAAAATCAAAAGGCGAAGCCGTAGAAGTTTTGAGCAAGGCTTTGGAGAATGTACGCCCTATGGTTGAGGTTAAATCCCGCCGTGTGGGTGGTGCGACATATCAGGTGCCTGTGGAGGTGCGTGCTGATCGTCGTATGGCATTGGCGATGCGCTGGTTGGTTGAAGCCGCGCGCAAACGCAGCGAAAAATCTATGGACCGCCGCCTTGCGGGTGAAATCATGGATGCCATGGAAAGCCGTGGTTCAGCAGTGAAAAAACGCGAAGATGTGCATCGTATGGCTGAAGCTAACAAGGCGTTCTCACACTACCGTTGGTAGCAGATGTCAGGTTTACCCCCTGCGCGGACATTTCCGTGAGGGTTGTTCTTTAACATTGATGGTTATGAGTCGGTAAATATACCGACGGATTAACGACACGATAACGAGATACTTGCTTCGATTCAGATTGAGGCAGGGCGGTCTTGAACAGGAATAAAAGATTGTGGCACGTCAGACGCCAATCGAACGCTATCGCAATATAGGCATAATGGCCCATATTGATGCAGGTAAAACAACGACCACCGAACGTGTGTTGTTTTACACTGGCGTGTCGCACAAAATCGGTGAAGTTCATGATGGCGCAGCTACCATGGACTGGATGGAGCAGGAGCAAGAGCGCGGAATTACGATCACCTCTGCAGCCACTACCTGCTTCTGGTCCGGGATGGATCAACAGTTTCCACAGCATCGTATCAATATTATTGATACACCGGGGCACGTTGATTTTACCATCGAGGTAGAGCGCTCGTTGCGCGTGCTGGATGGTGCCTGCGCCGTGTTTTGTGCCGTGGGTGGTGTGGAGCCGCAGTCGGAAACAGTATGGCGACAGGCGAGCAAGTATCATGTGCCCCGTATCGCATTTGTGAACAAAATGGATCGCCAGGGCGCGGATTTTTTACGTGTGGTGGGCCAGTTGAAAGAGCGATTGGGTGCCAACCCCGTGCCAATGCAGCTGAATATTGGCAGCGAAGAAGAATTTGAAGGTCTGGTAGATTTGCTGAGTATGAAAGCCATCTACTGGAATGAGGAAGATCGCGGCGTGACTTACGAGTCTCGCGATATTCCGGCAGAGTTGCAGTCGCAGGCAGGAATGCTTCGCGAAGAAATGATGGAGGCTGCTGCTGAAGCCAATGAAGAGTTGATGGAAAAGTACCTCGAAGAGGGTGAGCTTTCCGTAGAAGAAATCAAGCTGGGTATCCGTCTGCGTACTTTGGCTAATGAAGTCGTACCGTGTTTTTGTGGCTCTGCTTTCAAAAATAAAGGTGTGCAGGCCATGCTGGATGCAGTGGTTGATTACATGCCTGCGCCCACCGATGTTCCGGCAATTTGTGGTCACCTGAACGATAAGGATGAAAGCGAAGCTGAGCGGCAGGCATCGGATGCCGAGCCTTTTGCAGCACTGGCATTCAAAATAGCCAGCGATCCTTTTGTGGGTACGTTGACATTTTTCCGGGTGTATTCCGGGATAGTTAAAACCGGCGATTTTGTATTTAATCCGGTGAAAGGTAAAAAAGAGCGATTTGGACGCATTGTGCAAATGCATGCCAACTCCCGCGAAGAAATTAAAGAAGTTCGTGCCGGTGATATCGCCGCCGCTGTTGGGCTGAAGGATGTCACCACCGGTGACACCTTGTGTGATCCGACTAAAGTTATCACGTTGGAACGTATGGAATTTCCCGAGCCGGTGATCTCGGTGGCCATTGAGCCACGAACCACCGCGGACCAGGAAAAAATGGGCGTTGCGCTGAGCAAGCTCGCGCAGGAAGACCCCTCATTCCGGGTGCACACGGATGAAGAGTCCGGGCAGACAATTATTTCCGGCATGGGTGAATTACACCTGGAAATTATTGTTGATCGCATGAAGCGGGAATTTGCGGTTGAAGCCAATGTTGGTGCGCCACAAGTGGCTTACCGTGAAACGATTCGCAAGAGTGTCGAAGCCGAGGGCAAGTTTATACGCCAGTCCGGCGGTCGTGGCCAATATGGGCATGTGTGGCTCAAGCTGGAACCGCAACCGCAAGGCACCGGTTACGAATTTGTTAATGGCATCGTTGGTGGTGCCGTCCCGCGCGAATATATCAGCGCTGTGGACAAAGGTATTGAAGAACAGATGGAAAACGGGGTGATTGCCGGTTTTCCCATGGTGGATGTCAAAGTGACATTATATGACGGTTCCTACCATGATGTTGACTCCAGCGAAATGGCTTTTAAAATTGCGGGTTCCATGGGTTTTAGAAATGGTGCCTTATTAGCAGAGCCGGTACTGTTGGAACCGGTAATGAAGGTCGAAGTGGTCACGCCAGAGAATTATATGGGTGACGTGATGGGCGATCTGAATCGACGCCGTGGTATCGTGCAGGGAATGGATGACGGACCTGCTGGCAAGATAATCAGTGCCGAAGTTCCGTTAGCAAAGATGTTTGGTTATGCCACGGATCTACGTTCAGCGACTCAGGGTCGTGCAACGTATTCCATGGGGTTTGAGAAGTATGCCGAAGCACCCAACAGTGTTGCTGAAGCGATTACCAAACAAGATTTTTAAAAATTTGATTTGAACAGTTGAATAAGGGGTAGTTACCGTGTCCAAGGAAAAATTTGAACGCAATAAACCGCACGTCAACGTAGGCACCATAGGCCACGTTGATCACGGCAAAACCACGCTGACAGCAGCTTTGACCAAAGTCATGGCCGAAAAACACGGCGGTGAATTCAAAGCCTACGACCAGATTGA
>WFQM01000054.1 GCA_015487095.1 Gammaproteobacteria bacterium
GTCATGACCTGCCGGGTGGTCATGTCAATACCTCGAATGTATGCGAGGCCTGCCACTCCAGCAACCGCTGGACCCCGGTGGTCACGGTTGATCACGACCAGGTGAATGGCTCCTGTGTTTCGTGTCATGACCTGCCGGGTGGCCATATCAATACCTCGAATGTATGCGAGGCCTGCCACTCCAGTAATCGCTGGACCCCGGTGGTCACGGTTGATCATGACCAGGTGAATGGCTCCTGTGTTTCGTGTCATGACCTGCCGGGTGGTCATGTCAATACCTCGAATGTATGCGAGGCCTGCCACTCCAGCAACCGCTGGACCCCGGTGGTCACGGTTGATCACGACCAGGTGAATGGCTCCTGTGTTTCATGTCATGACCTGCCGGGTGGTCATGTCAATACCTCGAATGTATGCGAGGCCTGCCACTCCAGTAACCGCTGGACCCCGGTGGTCACGGTTGACCATGATCAGGTGAATGGCTCCTGTGTTTCATGCCATGACCTGCCGGGTGATCATGTCAATACCTCGAATGTATGTGAGGCCTGTCATTCAAGTGATACCTGGACTCCGGTGATCACGGTTGATCACGACCAGGTGAACGGTTCCTGTGTTTCGTGTCACAGCCTGCCTAGTGAGCATTGCTCTACTCCGGATGACTGTGATGCATGTCATACAGTCAACTCCTGGGGAGATAACCCCGCCTCTTGTGGCTCATCACCCGTTGCCGACCCGGGGGGAGCATATTTTGCGAATGTTAATCGAACAATTACCTTTGATGGTTCTGCTTCGATTGATCCTGATGGCGACCTTTTGAGTTATTCCTGGGATTTTGGTAATGGCAGTCGTGGCTCTGGTGTAAATCCATCCTATGCCTATCCGGTTGCTGGTACTTTTACTGTCACGCTGACAGTGGATGATGGCAATAATTCTGATTCTGCTTCTACTACTGCCACCATTACTGTTCGTGGCGGTGGAGGTATGGGCGGAATGGGAGGGATGTGACAGGCAGCGTTCCGGGGTAGCCAGTATCGCATCGTATTTTATATTTTTTGCAAAATAATATAGTTGTGTGGATTTTTATTTTATTAATTTCTGTTGAGTTTCCCTAATGAAAATTTTCGCAGCGTTGCTGGTGATTGTGCTGGTGGGTTTTGCCATGGGTGTGGTGAGTTTTGATGTTGATCGTCAGCTTGTTGAAGATGTGGTACTGGTGCGCGAGGCTGAGCAAAAGTTTTTGCAGTTGGCATTTTCTGCTCCTGTTCGTCTGGTTAGCGTCTATCCGGAAATAGCGGGAGATATTTTACAGGTCAGATTACGCGTTATTGCTTTTGGTCGTTTTGATGAAAATATTTCATTGTTGAAGAAGTTTGTTGGTGAAGAAGAAGCCAGGGAGATTTATATGCAGAAAATGTATTACGAAGGCGATGTGCCTGGCGGACCTTTTTTGGTGATGAAATTCAGTCGTCCGGTACAGTGGGAAGTTACCGAGGTCGATGGTTTGTCGGGAATGAATATTGTTATCAGGAAAATATAAGTTTTTTTGTATGAAGTGTTTCTGGCTCCTGTTTTTTTCGGAAATAATATCATGATTTTCTTTACGGCCCGGAGAGAAAGTATATTTTCCGGCATATTATTGTTGTCTTTATTGTTGGTGGTGATGCCGGGCCGGGCAGCACAGGCGGTGCTGGATGAAATTAAAATAAAGGAAACAAATGGCACGACAGTGATTGATGTATTGTTCAGTTTGCCGCTGGAGTACTTGAAACACTTCCCGCAGAAAACCGGTGAAATTTTGCAAATTCAACTGGGACCAAAGAAAAAGAAGCGGCGCAAGTTACATAAAGAAGTGCGTGAAGGTGGTGAGCTGCTTTTGCCGACAGGAAAGAACCCGGTGCTGGTGTACGTTACCTATGAAGAAGGTGTGCCAGGCGGACCATATCTGACACTGCGTTTTTCACAAAAAGTGAGTTTCGGGATTTCCCAGGGGCCCGACAGGAAAAGCCTTCGGGTGACAGTGAAACGGGAAAAAGTCACCGCAACAGAAAAGGCAGGCCAGGTGAATGAATCATCAGCAGGACAGACAAAAAGATCCGGGTCAGATAATGCAGACCTGATGATGGCCAAAGCACGGCAGGCGATTACTTTTGGTAACAATAAAGGTGCTATTGATTTATTACGAAAAATTATTCGTGCACCAAAAAATAAACATGCCAGGCAGGCAAACGAATTATTGGGTCTTGCGCTGGAGCGTGACCAGCAGGTTTCACGAGCCAGGTATGAATATAAAAAATACCTTAAACGGTATCCTGAAGGAGAAGGTGCGGACCGGGTAAGGCAACGATTAACATCTCTTCGTGATTCCCGTGTTAAGGCAAAGCAGAAATTGCGTCGATCAAAAGTAATGCGGCGTAAAAACCGGTTTATTACTTTCGGGCGTTTTACCCAGGCGTACAGCGAATATTATCTGGATCGTGAACTGGAAACAGATGCAGAGGCATTGGAGAAAGAGCTGCAACAACAATTGTTGAGCACACATTTTTCCATTAAAAGCCGTTATCGCGGAAAAGACAGAACGGTGCAGGGTGTTTTTAATTCCAGTTATATTTATGATCTTTTGGCAGGTGATCCGGGACGGGAAAACGATGAAAAAGATGATGCTGATATTCGCCGCATGTATGTGGATGTAGAGGATCGTATATATGGTTACAATGGCCGGTTTGGTCGGCAGACCAGCCGTAATGGTGGTGTTTTTGGTACCTTTGACGGTGCGATTGCAGGTTATCATATGGCCCCGGAATGGGTGGTCAGTGCAATGGCAGGAAAGCCTGTGACTCGCACATTCAGTGATGTTGAAACGTCAGAAAAGTTTTTTTATGGTATCAAGGCAGATGTTGAAAGTACCGACAAAAAGCTGGGTAGTAACCAGTTTTTTGTGCAGCAGGAAGTGGATGGTATTCTGGATCGTCAGGCCGTTGGTGGTGATGTGCGTTATGCAGAAAAAGGCCTGAGCGTTTTTGGCCTGATAGATTACGATGTATTGTACAGTGAGTTAAGTTTGTTCAGTTTGCGTGTTGGCTGGAATTACAGCGAGTCAAATAAACTTAACTTTTCCTATAATCATCGTAATCTTGTGCTTACCAGTCAGGCATTGAACGGGATGACGGGTATTGAAACTATTGACGAGTTGCGGAATCATTTGCCCGAGTCTGAAATTCGCCGAATTGCAAAAGAGCGTACCCAGCTCAACCAGACATTGACAATTGGTAATACGTATCAGTATTCCAAAGACCGGCAGCTCAATGCCGATGTAACAATGTTGCATACATCAGGGGTGCCCGAGGGCATTAATCCATTGAAATTGCAGGAGTTGCTTGCAGCTGATCCTCTTGACCCCACCGATCCCCGGCATAATATTGATCCGGTTGTGTTTGGTTCGGAGGCAACGGGTGTGCAATTTATTTATTCTCTGCAATTTATTTCCAGCAACACTTTTGTTGAGCGTGATTTGTATGTGCTGGGTTTGCGGCGTTCTGATTTTGATACCTATACAGATGTTTCGGCATTTATTAATGCACGTGTACCATTGTATAAAAAATGGCGGACAGGTTTGCGTTTGAATGTGTCGAAACGTGACTCGGCATCCTTTGGCAAGCGCACAACCATATCACCCGTGATCAAGTTCAATTATCGACTGAGCAGGGCGTGGTCGTTTAACAGTGATATTGGAATGGACTTTGTGGATAATCTGAGCCAGCCAGACGAGGTGCGGCGACGTCTGCGTTTGTCATATAGCTATACATTCTGATCCGGGCGGGTTTTGCTGCGGTTGTTTCCGTGCTTGCCGGAATATCGTAATTGTTTGATTGTCTCATCAGGTCAGGAACGGGACAGTTCCATTTTTCGTTCTCCGGGTGGCATGGGGAGCCGGAGTTTTTTTGCACCGGCTTTTAATAAAATCGTTGCTATTTTTGTCTGTTTGTACTCTCTGGCGATGTATAACGCAGAACGCCGGTCGCTGGAGGTAATACGTACATTGGCACCATGACGAATCAATGTGGAAACCACGGCCGGTTTTCCGGAACGTGCCGCCAGCATCAATGGTGTCCAGCCATGACGGTTTTGTGTATTGGGGGCCGCATTTTGTTCCAGCAATAATTCTGACATTGGCAGGTTGCCACGTGCAGCAGCATACATCAGTGGTGACCAGCCATCATTATTGCTGGTGTCGGTTTTGGCACGATGAGACAATAATCTGCGTACCACGCTGGTGTGGTTATTACGTGCAGCCAGGATCAGGGCAGTATCACCTTTTCGATTACGCAATTCCGGATTGGCGCGGTAACGCAGCAGGATACCCGTTGCTGTTTTGTCGCCATTTTCTGAGGCGATGCGCAGGGCTGTACGTTGGCGCTGGTCAGGGGTATCCGGGTGTACGCCAGCGCTTAACAGGGCGCGCAGACTTTTGTAACGCTGGTATCGTGCGGCATAAGTTAGCGGTGTATCTCCATGCAGGTTGGTTTGCTGCGCCGGAGCGCCACCCTGTACCAGCATTTGAATAATTTTGCTGCCAGATCGTTGTACTGCCAGCATTAATGGTGTTGCCCCCACATTGTCCGGCAACCCGGTGCGTGCATGGTGTTTGACGAGTGTTTTGGCGGCCTCGACGTTGTTATATGCCGCAGCGATGTGCAGTGCGGTTCGACCATCGCTTTGGCGCAGGTTTATTTTTGCGCTGTGTTCCAGCAGAAGATCAATCACCTTGTCGTGGTTTTTTGCGGCTGCCGCCATTAATGCGGTGCGGCCGGAAGGGGTTGTCAGGTTTACATCCGTGTTGTCACCAGCCAGCAGGGCCCTGACAGCCGACAGGCGGTTGTACAATGCGGCTTCATACAGGGCAAATGAGCCTGCCTTGTCTTTTTTATCGGGTTCAGCTCCGTGGTCCAGCAAGACCCTGATGCTTTCAGCCCGGCCATGTTGTGCAGCAACAATGAGTGCAGTACGACCATATTTGTCAGCGTAGGTAATTTTTGCACCAAGCCTGAATAAATCCCGCAAGCCATTGGCGTAACCTTCCTGTGCCGCCCAAATGACAATTTCATTAATATCCAGCGGTTGTTTGCGTGCGCTGTCGGTCAGTGTGTCAATATCAATGTTGGTGAGTGTGCCAGTGAGAATTCCGCGTAACTTGATTGCGGCAAGATCCAGACCGTTGGCATTGGCGCGATGAAACCAGCGCTCTGCAATCAGCGGGTCTTTTTTGACGCCATGGCCTTTCTGGTACATTGCGCCAAGATTATATTGCGCACGGGCATGGCCATTTTCGGCGGCTTTTTTAAACCATTGTACCGCCAGTCTGAAATCAGGCTTGACTCCCAGGCCACGGCGGTACATGGCCCCTAGCCGATACTGGGCCTGTTTGTTGTTTTGGTCAGCGAGTTGACGCCAGTACATCAGGGCTTCGGAAAAATTGCCCAGCCGTGCGGCCTCCATTGCCTCTTCATATAGCGGGCTGGTTTTTTCCCCTGTTTCTGTGGTGGAGGAGTGCACAGCACTGGTTACCAGCAGAGTCAGCAACCCCCAGGTCAGACAATACAAATGCAAGTGTGTATGTTTCAAATGAATCAGCAGCTCCCTACTGTTTTTTTACAGGCTTTGTTATGGCCTATTTTCATGATGTGTGGCACAGATGCAAGCTAAATAATAAGAGGACGGTGCCGTTTGTTTGATGTCACTGTAAATTATGTCAAACTCCCGGACATTCAGTTTCCGGGACCTTCGTCGGGTTTGTCCACGAATTGAGGCCGCTGAAAAAGTCACCATGAGGAAACACCATGAACCTGCATGAATATCAGGCAAAAACATTATTTTCAGATTTTGGCATTCCGGTGCCTGCTGGTCATGTGATCTCCACAGTGAGTGAAGCAAAAACGCTGAAAGGGGATGGCTGGGTGGTCAAGGCGCAGGTGCATGCGGGTGGCCGTGGCAAGGGTGGGGGTGTGAAGCAGGTATCGACTGCCGATGAACTGGAAACCGCTGTGCGTGGTTTGTTGGGTGATCTGCTGGTGACACACCAGACAGGCCCCAAGGGCTTGCCCATTGACAAACTCTTGATTGAGTCGCCCTGTGATATCGCCAAAGAATTGTATCTTGGTGCGTTGATTGACCGCAGTTGTAATCAGTTGGTGTTTATCGCCTCCAGCATGGGGGGCATGGATATCGAAGCCGTTGCCGTCAGTGATCCGGACAAAATTCTGCAAGTGGCAGTGGACCCCGTTACTGGTCTGCAACCTTTTCAATGCCGACAGATTGCCTTTGGCCTGGGGCTGGAAGGCATGCAAATCCGCGAGCTAACGCAAATCATGTTAGGTCTGTATCGCCTGTTCACAGAAAAGGATTTGAGTCTGGTGGAAATTAATCCACTAGTGATAACCGGTGAAGGAAAATTGCTGGCCTTGGATGCCAAAATCAATCTGGATGACAATGCGTTGTTCCGGCACAAGGATCTGGAAGAAATGCGTGATCCCATGCAGGAAGATCCCACTGAACACAAAGCGGCGCAGTTTGATCTCAACTATGTAACGCTGGACGGCAACATCGGCTGCATGGTCAATGGTGCGGGACTGGCCATGGCAACCATGGATATCATCAAATTGTATGGTGGTGATCCGGCAAATTTTCTGGACGTGGGAGGAGGCACCACATCGGATCGTGTTGCCGAGGCATTAAAGCTGATTGTCGCTGACGACAAAGTTGAAGCGATTCTGGTGAATATTTTTGGTGGCATCGTACGTTGTGATCTAATTGCTGATGGCATTATTCAGGCGATCCGCGAAATTAATCTGGATGTACCGGTGGTGGTGCGACTGGAAGGCACCAACGCCGAGGCCGGGCGTGAAAAACTGAATGACAGCGGTCTGTCTATTATCACCGCAGGTGATCTGGCGGATGCCGCAGCCAAGGTCGTACAAGCCAGCCAAGCACAAGGAAAAAACTGATGTCGATTCTCATCAATAAAAAGACACGCGTTATCTGTCAGGGGTTTACCGGCAAACATGGCACGTTTCATTCAGAACAGGCGATTGCGTACGGCACAAATTTTGTGGGCGGTGTTACACCGGGCAAAGGTGGGCAGACGCATTTGGAACGCCCAGTGTTTAACACAGTAAAAGACGCAGTGGCAGAAACACAGGCAGATGCCAGTATGATTTTTGTACCCGCGGCCTTTGCCGCCGATTCTATTCTGGAAGCTGCCGATGCAGGCATCAGAGTTATTGCGTGCATTACCGAAGGCATTCCGGTGCTGGATATGGTCAAAGTGAAAGCAGCGCTCAAGGGCAGTGACGTGCATCTGATTGGCCCTAACTGTCCGGGCATTATCACTCCAGGTGAATGCAAGATTGGCATCATGCCCGGAGTGATTCATAAAAAAGGCTCCATCGGTATTGTCTCGCGCTCCGGCACGCTGACCTACGAAGCGGTGTATCAGACGACGCTCAATGGTCTGGGGCAAAGTACTTGTGTGGGCATTGGTGGTGACCCGATTCAAGGTACTAACTTTATCGATTGTCTGGAAATGTTCGAACAGGACCGGCAAACCAAAGGCATCATCATGGTGGGCGAGATCGGTGGTAGTGCCGAAGAAGAAGCCGCTGAATATATTCAGCATCATGTGAAAAAACCGGTGGTGGGTTATATCGCTGGCGTCACCGCACCCCCGGGAAAACGCATGGGCCATGCCGGGGCGATTATCTCCGGTGGCAAAGGGACGGCCAAAGACAAGTTCGCCGCGCTGGATGCAGCGGGTGTTTCCGTGGCGCGTTCACCTGCGGAAATGGGTGTGCGCATGATGGAGTTTTTTAACGGCTAGTCGAAAATGTAAATTTTATCGTATGAATCATAGCGTCATCCCGGTTTGTTTCGGGATGACGGTCAGCATTTTTTAGAACGGTTTCTCAGGACTCTTTTCCTCATGCCTCAACGTTTGTGTGTGGTCATTGCTCAACAGAATTATCTGGTCGGTGATGTTTCCGGTAATGCGCTAAAAATTATCGAAGCCGCATTGCGCGCCCGCGATGAATTTCAGGCAGACGCGATTCTTTTTCCTGAATTGACACTCACCGGATATCCACCAGAAGATTTGTTATTGCGTCCCGGTTTACATCGGGCAGTGAATCAGGCGCTGGAAAACATTCAGGCGCAGGTAACGGGAATTGATATTGTGCTGGGTTTTCCCGAGCAAACCGATGCCGGTTTGTTTAATGCTGCCGCAGTGTTGCGTGATGGTAAACGCATTGCCACTTACCACAAATGTTATTTGCCTAATTACAATGTGTTTGATGAAAAACGTTATTTTACGGCAGGTAATAACTCCTGCGTGGTGGATATTGCCGGGGTGCCGGTGGGGCTGACGGTTTGTGAAGATATCTGGTACAGCGAGCCCATGCTCAAAGCAAAGCAGGCAGGCGCACGGCTTGTACTTAATTTGAATGCTTCCCCTTTTCATCAGGCAAAAGGTATTGAACGTGAAGCTGAACTGGAAAAACGGGTGCAGGAAGCCGGGTTGCCTGTAGTGTATGCCAATCTGGTAGGTGGGCAGGATGAACTGGTTTTTGATGGTGCCTCTCTGGTGATGAGCGCAGACGGTAAAGTGTGCCAACGTGCGCCAGCATTTGAAACCGGTTTGTTTTCTGTAGTGTTTAACGTTGAAACGGACGGAGTTGTTACGCCACAACCGGGGCAAATTACCGAGCCCGACGATGAGCTGGAAAGTATCTATAAGGCGTTAGTGCTGGGTACACGGGATTACATTGAAAAAAACAAATTTCCTGGTGCAATTATTGGTTTGTCAGGCGGCATTGATTCGGCTCTGACCCTGGCAATCACCGTAGATGCTATTGGTGCAGAGCGGGTGGAAGCCGTGATGATGCCTTCACGTTATACGCTGGACATGAGCGTAGAGGATGCACAGGAACAAGCCTCCCTGCTGGGTGTTAAACACCTGGTATTACCCATTGAAGCACCGTTTAACGCATTTCTTGATTTACTGGCAACCCCCTTTGCCGGTGCAGAACCGGATGCCACAGAAGAAAACATTCAAGCCCGTTGTCGAGGTGTATTGCTCATGGCTTTGTCCAATAAAAACCATAAAGTCGTAGTGACCACCGGCAACAAAAGTGAAATGTCAGTTGGTTATGCCACCCTGTATGGTGATATGGCGGGTGGCTTTGCGGTGCTCAAGGATGTGCCTAAAACGATGGTTTTTCGGCTGGCCGCTTTTCGTAACCGGATTTCTCCAGCAATCCCGCAACGGGTGATTGACCGTCCGCCCTCGGCTGAGCTGGCGGAAGACCAAAAAGATACTGACAGCCTGCCACCCTATGACGTGTTGGACCCGATTCTGGAAATGTACATTGAGCAGGACCGGTGTGCGGACGATATTATTGCTACAGGCTATGAAGCCAGCACGGTGCAGCGGGTAATCGGTCTGGTGAATCGTAATGAATACAAACGCCGTCAGGCATCACCCGGAGTACGCATTTCCCAGCGTGCTTTTGGGCGCGACCGGCGCTATCCGATCACTTCCGGGTATGACCGGGAACAGTGAACACAGCGTAAGGAATGGAGGCAATGGAGAAAATCATGATGAAAAAAGTGGAAGCAGTCATTAAACCATTCAAATTGGATGATGTGCGTGAAGCATTGTCAGAAATTGAAATCACCGGCATGACGGTGACCGAAGTCAAAGGCTTTGGTCGTCAGAAAGGGCACACCGAACTCTATCGTGGCGCAGAGTATGTAGTGGACTTTCTGCCCAAGGTAAAACTGGA